>NZ_JBSGGK010000012.1:0-174706 GCF_053603855.1 Monashia sp. NPDC004114
GCGGTCCGCGACGGCGGCTGCTCGTACCCGGGCTGCACGGTGCCGGCGCAGTGGTGCGAGGCACATCATGTCGTGCACTGGGTCGACGGCGGGCCCACGGACCTGCTCAACGGGGCGCTGCTGTGCGGTCGACACCACACCAGGGTCCACGAGCTCGATCTCACCGCCGAGGTGACACCCGAGCTGGTCAGCTGGCATCCGCCACCGCCACCGCCACCGCCACCGCCACCCCCGGCGCCGGCCCGCGTCCCCGCCGAGCCCGACCCCGACCCGCCGGCCCACGCAGCGCAACCGTTCCGCGCGAGCACAGGTCGACAACGCTCACCCCGCCCGCACGTCTAGGCCGGCGACCCAGCGGCGCGAGCACAGGTCGACAACGCTCACCCCGCCCGCACGTCTAGGCCGGCGACCCAGCCCCAACCGACCGAGCAACCGCAACAGCCCGAGCAGTCGCACGCCTTGACGGTCATGACCGTCGCGGTGGCGAATGCTCGGAGCGCGGCAAAAGGGTCCGGCGACGTGGTGCGCTAGCCCGACATGGCCTCGACGGTCCCGGCAGTGGTCGTGGTCGACACGGTGGTCCAGGTGGTCGAAGTGGACGGGCGGTGCTGTTCGGGTCAGTGGGTGCCGGCGAGCTCCCGATCGGGCTCGGCCGACGCCGGGCCGGACACGTGCCGCGTCAGCGACTCGCCTTCGACGTCGACGTTCGGCAAGATCCGGTCGAGCCACTTCGGCAGCCACCAGGCGTTGTCGCCGAGCAGGTTCATCACCGCCGGGATCAGGGTCATCCGCACCACGAAGGCGTCGAAGAGGACCGCGATCGCGAGAGCGAAGCCCATGGACTGGATGAGCGCCTGGTCCTGCAGGATGAACGCGGCGAAGACCGAGATCATGATCGCAGCCGCGGCCGTGACGACTCGAGCGCTCCACCGGAAGCCGTCGACGATCGCGTCCTTGGCCGACTCGCCATGGACATACGCCTCCCGCATGCGGGTCACGAGGAACACCTGGTAGTCCATCGCGAGACCGAACACGATGCCGATGACGAGGATCGGCATGAAGCTCATGATCGGCGCCGGCTCGAAGAGGCCGAACAACCCGTTCTGGAAGACCAGCACAGTCGCACCGAGGGTCGCCAGGACCGACAGCAGGAAGCCGAGGGTCGCCGTGAGCGGCACGAGGATCGAGCGGAAGACCATCACCAGGAGCACGAACGCGAGACCGACGACGATCGCGAGGTAGGGCACGAGCGCTCCGGACAGCCGCTCGGACACATCGGTCTGGATGGCAGTCAGTCCAGTGACGCCGAGCGTCGTCCCAGTGGCTTCCTCCTGGGCCGCCTGGCCGTCGCGAAGGTCGGTGAGCAGCTGCTCGGTGGCGACGTCGTCGGACCCGCTCCTCGGGGTGATGAGGATCTGGGCGCCGTTGCCGTCGGGGTTCATCGCGATGACCTGTGCGTTGGCGACATCGCTCTGAGAGCCGGCCCACGCGGCGACCTGGCCGATGGCCTTGCCTGCTGCCGCCGGGTCGCCTGCCTCCCGCGCGTCGACCACGAGAAGCAGCGGTGCGCTGCGTCCCGGGCCGAACGCGTCGTCGAGCAGATCGGCCGCGCGACGGGCCGAGGTCTCCGTCGATGCGGTCGAGTCGGTCGGCAGGGCGAGGTGCAGATCCGCCACCGGGATCGTGAGGGAGCCGAGCAGGATGACGCCGAGCATGCCGATGACGATCGGGTGCCTGCCGACCCAGCGTGCCCACCGCGACCCACCGTTGGGACGCGCGCCGTCCCCGTCGTCGACGATCCGGTCGCGGCGCACCCGGCCGGCGAATGCCTTCCCCTTGAGCATGCCGAGGATGGCGGGCAGAAGCGTCAGGGCGACGAGCACAGCCACGAAAACCGTTGCGGCGGCAGCGATTCCCATCGCGGAGAGCATCGGGATGCCTACGACAGTCAGCGCGGACAGCGCGATGATGACGGTGAGTCCGGCGAAGACGACGGCCGAGCCGGCACGGCCCACGGCGAGCCCTGCGGCCTCTTCCCGGTCGTCGGTGTGGTGCAGCTCCGCGCGATAACGGGAGAGGATGAACAGCGCGTAGTCGATGCCGACAGCAAGACCGAGCATCGTCGCCAGGATGGGCGTCGTGCTGCCGAGGTTGACGAACGCCGTCGCGCCGGTGACACCGAGGGCGCCGATGCCGACACCGACGAGTGCCGTGAGAATCGGGAGGCCAGCCGCCACGAGGGACCCGAACGTCAGAACGAGGACGAGGGCTGCGATCGCGATGCCGATGAGCTCGCTGGACCCGCCGGGCATCTCGAACGACTGCATACCGCTGCCGTTCACCTCGACGGTGAGACCCGCGTCACGAGCGTCGTCCATGGCGCCGAGCACTGCGTCCTGGCTCGCCTTCTTGACGTCGGTAGGGGACTCGACGTCGAAGCTCCAGCTGACCGTGCCGACGCGCTGGTCCGCGCTGAGCGGTGACAGTGCGGCCGCGTTGGCCTCGGCGACGGCCTTCGGCTGGCCGGCCTTGACGGCGGCCTCGACGATCTGGGTGCGCTGCGCCTGGGCGGCGTCGACGGGGTTGACGAAGGTGGTGCCGGGCGCGAGCTGAGGTGTGTCTTGCATGTCCGCGAGGAGCACGTCGACGGCCTTGCGGTACGTCGGCTCGGCGAGGGTGTGGCCCGTAGGAGCCGCGATCACGAGCGTGCCGGTCGCACCGTCATAGGCGCTGCGCGCTCCCGGGAAGAGCTCCTGCTGCAGCGTCTGTGCCTGCTCCGAGGGGATGCCCGGAATGCTGAACTCGTCGACCATCGGCTTGCTGATGGCCTTGGAGACGCCGGCGATGCCGACGAGTGCGACGAGCCAGACGACGAGGAAGATCGGCCAGCGCCGGTAGGCGAGGCGGCCGAGGCGGTAGAGACGTGTGGCCACGATGACTCTTTTCTGGGGTGTGGTGGGCGGTCGTGGCCACGACGCTGTGGCGGGACGAGAGCGGGTGGTTGTTGGGCCGCCCGCCGTCAGGACGCAGGACGTATGCCGTCTGGGCGGTCGGGTGTATGCCGTCAGGTGAGCAGGGTGCGTGCCGTCAGGTGAGCAGCGCGCGTGCCGTCAGGTGAGCAGGGCGCGTGCCGTCGAGACTGCGGCACGCAGGTGCTCGACGACGGTGGTGTCGTCCTCGGCGAGGACGAACTCGTTCATCGCGTGGGCCACGAGGGCGACGAGCAGGGTGACGACGACGCGCGTGCGCTGCGGGTCGGTCTCACCCGGTCGGTCCGACGCCATCGCCACCGCCTCGGCGCAGATCTGCTCGAGCTCCTTGAGTGCGCGGTGCATGAGCTCCGGGTTGCGCTCGAAGACCCGGTGGAACCTTTGGGCATCAGCGCGATCCGGGTCGTCGCGGTCGAGCACGTCGATGATGACGACGAGCAGGTCGTCGACAAGATCACCGGTCGGGCCCCCCGCACGGAAGCGGTCGACGACCTCGTCGTTGAATTCGGGCCGCACGCCGAGGACGGCCTCTTCCTTGCCTGCGACGTGGTTGAAGAGGGTGCGCCGCGACACACCCACGACCTCGGCGAGCTCCTCGAGGGTGAACCCGTCGTAGCCGCGCTCGATCGCGAGCTCCTGAGCCGCGACGTTGATCCGGCGTCGCGTCGACAGCTTCCTGACGGTTGCACTCTGGCTCACAAGAGTGCAGTCTTGCACCCTTATGGCTCAGAGTGCAAATGCGCGACAGCGTGGGAGCACCCCCGACGTTCCGGACCCGGGCCTGCGATCAGTCGACGCGGGAGCGGAGCCAGGCGATGTCGGCTGCCTGTCCCTCGACCCCACCGGGCGTCTCGCACACGACCGGTGCACCGGCCGCACGGATCACGCCCGCCAGCGCCTCGCCGTCGATGTGGCCGGACCCGAAGTTGGTGTGCCGGTCGGCGCCGGAGTCGAACTCGTCGCGGGAGTCGTTGGCGTGCACGAGGTCGATCCGGCCGGTGACAGCCCGCACCTCGTCCACGACCGTCCCGAGGTCGTTGCCGCCGGCGTGCGCGTGACAGGTGTCGAGACAGAAGCCGACGCGATCGCCACCCTTGGCCTGACTGATCGCGTCCCACAGCCGGGCGATGGCCTCGAGACGGCGAGCCATCGCGTTGTCGCCCCCGGCGGTGTTCTCGATGAGCAGCGGCACCGGCATGTCGAGGCCGTCGATGCACTTGCGCCAGTTGTCGAAGCCGACGGCCGCGTCCTCGTCGACGCCGAGATGCCCGCCATGGACGATGACCCCTTTGGCGCCGATCTCGCCTGCCATGGTCAGGTGCTGCTGGAGCAGCTTGCGGCCGGGGATGCGGATGCGGTTGTTGAGCGAGGCGACATTGATCGGGTAGGGCGCGTGCACGTAGAGGTCGATGCCGGCTGCCTCGGCTGCCGCCTTGAGGGCGCCCGCGCCGCCTTCGAAGCGCACGACCGGACCCTTGTAGCTCTGCGGGTCGCCGAGGAAGAACTGCGACAGCGTCGCCCCGCGGGCTGCGGCCTCCGCGATGGGGTCCTCCTGCTCGACATGGGCTCCGATGTGCACACCTGCGCCTCTCGACATGCCACACAGGGTATGCCGCCGCGCCGACAGCGTGACGGCCCGTCACGGGGCTCTCCCCGTCGCCCCACCAGGCCTCGGCAGCCCGCGCCGGGCCCGACCCCGAGACGCCGGACCGGGTCTGCCCGGGCAACGACGCCAAGAAATCTCGCGGCCCGTGTCGAAAGCCCGCCGGACCGGTCGACGTGGTGGTGAAAGGCCCCGAACCAGGGCTCGAAGCCAGACAGACCGGAAGGACACACCGATGAGCTCCACGACCGAGCGAGTGGCCACCGAGGCCACCGTCGACACCCCTGGCACCGCCAGCTCTGCCGAGCGTGGGACCCCGGCGACCACCACAGCCACGGCATCGACGACGACCAGGCGTCGCCAGTGGGTCGCCCTCGGCGTACTGGCTCTGACCGCGCTCCTGCTCTCGCTCGACGTCAGCGTCCTCTACCTCGCGCTCCCCGAGCTGTCAGCCGACCTCGGGGCCTCGACCACGCAGCAGCTGTGGATGCTCGACATCTACTCGTTCGTCCTGGCCGGCTTCCTCGTGACGATGGGGGCGCTGGGCGACCGCATCGGCCGCAAGCGGCTGCTGCTCACCGGCGCGGTCGCGTTCGGCATCGCATCGGTTGCTGCGGCATACGCGTCCTCGCCGGAGCAGCTCATCCTGTGGCGCGCCGTGCTCGGCATCGCCGGCGCCACCCTGATGCCGTCGACGATGGGTCTGATCCGTACGATCTTCAGCGACGAGAAGTCGATGACCACGGCCATCGGCATCTGGTTCAGCTGCTTCATGGGCGGCATGGCGGTCGGCCCGCTCGTCGGCGGCGTGCTGCTGCAGCACTTCTGGTGGGGCTCGGCCTTCCTGCTCGGGGTGCCGTTCATGGTCGTCCTGGCCGTGGTCGGTCGCCGCGTGCTGCCGGAGTCGGAGCGCCAGCCGGGAGCGCGGGTGGACCTGGCCAGCTCGGTGCTGTCGCTCATGACGATCCTGCCGGTCATCTACGGGTTCAAGGAGATCGCCCGAGGCGGCAACACCACTCTTGCCCTCGCCATCGCCGCAGCAGGTGTCGTGATGGGTGTCCTTTTCGTCCGTCGTCAGCGCAGGATCGACAACCCGCTGATCGACCTGTCGCTCTTCCGCAGCCGAGCCTTCTCGACGGCCCTGGCGGTCATGCTCGTCGGCGGCGTCGTCATGGCCGGGGTCTCGTTCCTCAGCACGCAGTGGCTCCAGCTCGTGGCGGGTCTGGACCCGCTCGGGGCGGGCCTCTGGATGCTGCCGGCGAACGTCGCCCTGCTCATCGGCTCGTCGTCCTCGGCCTCGATCGCCCGTCGGCTCGGCACCGGCCGGACCATGGCGGCCGGGCTGGGCCTCTGCGCGGTGGGACTCGGCTTCTACATGACCGTCGGCCCGACGGCCGGTTTCGGCCTGCTGATCTTCGGGATGTGCCTGACGTCGTTCGGCATCATGCTCCCCTCGACGCTGACGATGTCCGTCATGATGCAGTCGTCGCCGCCGGAGCGCGCCGGGTCGGTCGCCTCCCTCTCGGAGACCTCGGGCGAGTTCGGCATCGCCGTCGGCGTCGCGGGCCTCGGCTCCCTGGCCACGTTCGTCTACCGCGAGCAGCTGGCGTCTGGAGCCAGCGCTCTGCGCTGGAATGCTGCCGAGCACGCTTCCAGCGCCGGCTCGGTCGCGCTCGACTCCCTCGCGGGTGCGGTGCACGCCGCCGGTGCGCTTCCGTCAGCGGCCGCGCGGGAGCTCGTCTCCGCGGCGCAGGGCGCGTTCACGACGAGCCTCAACGTCGTGGCCGGGGTCGGGGCGACCCTCTTCGTCGTGGTCGCGCTGGTGGCACTGCGCGTGCTGCGCGAGCGCGGGTAGGCCGCAGCGGCGGAGTGACGGCATACGTCCTCGGGGGCACCGTGGCTGCGACACGCGAGGGATGACTCGGGAGGAAACGGGCGGGCGTCCATGGCAGCATGGGCGCCCGTGACTGTGCTCCTACGGGTCCTCGGGGTCGAGCTGATGGCCCACCTGGGACGGCGGCTGCCCACCCCGGCCGCGCGGCTGCTGAGCGCCGTCATGCTTGTCGGGGCGAACCTCATGCCCATCTGGGCGGCCATGGAGGGGCGCCTCGGCATGGGCGACGTCCTTGTCATCTACTGGTTCGAGAACGTCATCATCTGGTTCACCACGACGGTCCGGATCCTCACGACGACCAAGGGCTCAGCGGCGCAGGCTCGAGGCCTCAGCATCGACCTGGGGGGCCTGACCCGGCGGCTCGCCCGGACGTCGTGGGTCACGGGCGATCCGGCGCTCGCGGTGTTCTTCGCGCTGCACTACGGGATCTTCACCATCGTCCACGGCGTCTTCACCGCCATCCTGGCCGCACTGGCGGGACTGCACGGCAGCCCGCTGGACTGGGTCGCCTCGGTGTCGGCGCTGCTGCTCAGCCACACGCTCTCACTCGGCCTGAACTGGTTCGGGCGCGGCGAGCGCGCCGTGGTCGGCGCCGGCTGGGTGATGGTCGCGCCGTATCCGCGGCTTCTCGCGCTGCACCTGACGGTCCTGCTCGGCTTCTTCTTCCTCGGGGGCCCTGACGGTCGCACCGCGCACGACGTCGGCGCCGTGGTGCTCCTCATGGGTGCCAAGACCGTCCTCGACCTGGCGTTCCTGCTCGGCACCCACCGGGTCCTGACTCGCCGGGCCGTCGCCGGCGAGCCCCTGGCGGCGTCCACCAGCTGAATCGCCCTTGCATAAGCACTCCTTATGCAGTCAATAATGTCAGCATGAGTTCTTCGCGCTTCCCGGCGGTCGTCGACGACGTCACGGTCCGGCTGATCGCGGCGGTCGTCCTCGTCATCGGGGTCATCGCCCTGGCGACCCAGCAGTGGTGGCTCTATGCCGTGCTCGCGGTCGATTTCAGCCTGCGTGCAGCCCTCGGTCCGAAGTTCAGCCCGATCGCTCAGCTCGTCCAGCGGTGGATCCGACCCACCGTCTCTGCGCCGAAGCGGCCGACGCCCGGTCCGCCGAAGCGGTTCGCGGCGACGATCGGGGCCGTCCTGACGCTGGCCGCGACCGCCCTGTGGGTGGTCAGCCTCGTCACGGGTTCGGCGGTCGCGCTGGGCCTGGTCGTTGCCATCGGCGCGATCATGGTGGTCTTCCCGGCCCTCGAGTCGATCTTGGGCATCTGTGTCGGGTGCCTGCTGTTCTCGGGGCTGATGCGGGTCGGGGTCATCCCCGACGAGATCTGCCTCGAGTGCGCCGACATCACCAAGCGCCGCCAGGTCGGCTCAGCCGTCTCCTCGTGATCCTTGCCTCATGAGGAAGGCGCGGATCGCCTCGCGAGGTCGGTCGCGCAGCTCCTTCCCGTGCGTGAACGCCGCAAGGGTGTAGTCGAGCTCGCCCAGCACGTGGGCCGTCCGCTTGGTCATCGCGAAGTCGGTGCAGAAGGCCTTGATCGGCCAGCGCAGGCCGAGCACGTTGAACATGGCGTCACCGGTGATCAGGAGCCCGGTCTCCTCGTGGAGCAAGGACACATGGCCGGGTGAGTGCCCGGGCGTGTGCACGACGCGCAGGCCCCCGGCGACCGCAAGCACCTCACCGTCATGGAGCTCGCGCTCCACGGGCACCGGCGGGTAGTCGGTGCCGGGCCGCGACGACCGGTCGAACAGCCTCCCGAGCAGGAACGACCGGTCGCGCGGTGGCGACTTCCCTGCACGGGCGTATGCCGCGTCCGCCTGGTGCACCGCGAAGGCGCGGCCCGTCGCTGCCGCGACGTGTGCGGCGCCGCCGGCGTGGTCCGGGTGTGCGTGCGTCAGCAGCAGCCGGGTGACGTCGGACGGTCCGGACCCGATCGCGGCCAGGGCGGCCATGACCTTCGGCCCGGACGGCTTGATGCCCATGTCGACGAGCGTCACCTGGCCATCCGCGTCGCGCAGGATGAAGCCGTTGACGAGGTCACGCACGAGCGGGATGCGCCAGATGCCCGGCACCAGAGCGATGACTGGGTCCCTCGCCATGGCCCGACTCTAGTGCGGCCACGACGTGCGATGCCGGATGAGCCGAGGGCTATTGGGTAGGGCTTGGGTACACGCAGTGATCGACGAGCCGGGCGTCCTGGGGGCGCCCGACAGGAGGCGAGATGAGCAAGAAGGTGGCGTTCCTGGTAGCGGCTGAGGGCATCGAGCAGGTTGAGCTGACCGAGCCGTGGAAGGCCGTGAGCGACTCGGGGCACCAGGCGGTCCTGATCAGCCCGTCGTCCGGGACGGTCCAGATGTTCAACCATCTCGACAAGGGCGACACGAGGTCGGTGGATGCCACGGTCGGGGATGCGCGGGTGGAGGACTACGACGCGCTCGTGCTTCCAGGTGGGGTGGCGAACCCCGACAACCTGCGCACCCATCGCGACGCTGTCGCGTTCGTGCGGGACTTCATGGCGTCAGGGCGTCCCGTCGCGGCGATCTGCCACGCGCCCTGGACGCTCGTCGAGGCGGGCGTCCTCAAAGGCCGGAAGATGACGTCGTGGCCGAGTCTTCAGACCGACCTGCGCAACGCCGGTGCCGATTGGGTCGACGAGCCGCTGGTCATCGACGGGAACCTCATCACAAGCCGCAAGCCCGATGACCTGCCCCAGTTCTGCGGTGCGGTCGTGGAGTCCCTCTCGCACGGCGCGGCCGCCCGCTCCGGCTGACGGGTTCCTGGGGGCTCAGCCGAAGCCGTGGCGCGCCAGCGGGTGGAGCAGCTCGCGCTCTTCGTACGCCAGATGCGACAGCAGCGTGTCGGTGAGCAGGTCGAGCGCGCGCTGGATCTCGTCGAAGGCCTCGACGCCGGCGTGGCCGTAGGCGTCGACGCCGACGAGCGAGACGAGGGCCTCGTCGACCTGCTCGAGGACGTCCGCGATGACATGGTGCTCCTGCAGGAGTCGGTCGAGCACCGGGGCGAGCTCGGGCTCGGTGCGGCGCAGGTGCACGAAGATGCTGCGGTCCTCGAGCGTGTGGTGTCCGGTGACGACGCGGCAGTACGACTCGCAGTAGGCGCCCAGCGTCCAGTTGTTCTGGCGCATCGCCATCGTGTTGATCACCGAACGGGCGGCGCCGGTGTTCAAGGCACCGCGTCGGACCTGGTCGACGACGTCGCGAACCTGGTCGAGCTCGGTGCGGAGGTGGTCGTGGATGTCGACGAGGTGCTGCGGCACCGCCTGCTCGGCGACGGTGTATGCCGCGTCGCCCGGGGCGGGCGCCACGGGTCGGTCGTCCTCACGCCAGGGGAGCTCCCGACTGAGGCGAGTGCCGTCGTCCGGCGTCGGCCGGACCGCGAGCGGGAATGCCGGAGCACGGCCCCCTGGGGCAGCGACAGGTCCCCCGATGGCGGTGGACTCGGGCCGCTCGGAGGGGGCTGTCTCGCTGGCGCGGCGGGCCCGCTCGGCGTCGACGAGCTCGCGCGTCGCCGGCGCGACCTCCTCGGCGAAGCGTCGCACGGTGTCCGGGTCGTCGGTGGCCAGGACGTAGGTGCTCATGCCGTGCTCCAGGGTCAGCGCGGCGAGCTGCTCCGCCCAGTCGGCCGGCGTGCCCTCGAGGAGCCCGCTGCCGGTTCCGAACTGGCCGAAGACGTTGTACATCCGCCGCACCGCCTGTGGCCCGCGGCCGGCCCGGACGGCGGCATCGTCGATCACGGCGTTGAGGTCGGCCAGCATCTCCGGCCGCACGTAGCCCATGCTCGGCAGCCAGCCATCGGCCAGGCGTCCGGTGACTCGGAGCATGCGAGGGCGGATCGCGCCGAGCCAGATCTCGACGTCGTGGACCGGGCGCGGGCCGACGTGCAGTCCCGTGACCGAGTAGTGCTCGCCCTCGAAGGTGAAGGATCGCGCACCAGGGTCGGCCGGGTCGGCGCCCCACACGCCACGCACGACCTGGATCGCCTCGACGAGGCTGTCGACGGCCTCCTTGGGGCTTCGGCGCGGTCCGCCGGCGGCGACGATCGGGTCCCATAAGGCCCCCGCGCCGAGGCCGAGCTCGGCGCGGCCGCCGCTGACGATGTCGAGCGTGGCGACCTGTTTGGCGATCCCGACGGGGGAGCGCAGGGGCAGGTTGGCGACGTTCGCGGCGACCCTGACCGTGGACGTGCGGGCCGCGACGGCTGTCAGCAGCGTCGGCGTGTCCAGGTGGCGAGCGTTGTACGGGTGGTCTTGGACGGTGAACAGGTCGAGCCCCGCGACGTCGGCCAGCTGTGCGAGCTCGAGGGTGTCGCGCACGTGGCCGGCCTCAGGGCTGGCGAAGATCCCGAACTGCACCTCGTGCCCGTAGTCCGTCACCGCACCTCCTCGCCGACGTCCATCTCATCACGCGAGGACCACGGCCAGGAAACGCCCAAGAAGGGGAAGTACGGCATTGACTGCCATGGCCGGCTACCCCAACCGCCCGGATGGGGTATCACCATCGACGACCAGGCCGGCGCCACCCGTGGCGGGTTGTAACGCGCGACGGCGTGAGTGCGATGTAGCTGTCTTAGGGGCGGGACCGAAGGCCGGGGCCGTGGGGGCGGCACCCGGCCTTCTCCATGTCCGGGGTCCAACGCCGACCGGAGCGGGCCGGAAACCACAGCAGAACGACAGCCAGTCGGATCGCCCGCCGCACCTTCGAGCAGTCCGCATGAACGACCTCGAGGCTCTCTGATCCTCCGGTGATCGCCCCCTCCGGGGGCGAGCGGGGGGCACCCCTGACTGGGGTGCCCCCGCTTCGCTGCCTCCCGGATCGGGTGGGACCGGTCCGGGAGCCGGCGCCGTCCACTCTCGGGAGGAGGGGGCCGAACGGCGCCTGTCTACAGAACGTTCGGCACCCGCTCAGCGTTACCGGAGCAGTGCATCGGACACGTCGGCGTGTCCAGGGCGGCCGTGGGCCGTTCGAGGTGTTCCGGTCGAGGTGAACGGTCGGGACATAGCCCGTGCTGATACCTCGACCGGGAAGACGGCATACGCTCCGTCCATGCAGAGCCAGGCCGACGCCGCGCGGGTGCCCGTCGCCGACGACCACGTCGTCGAGGCGTTGCGCGCGTGCATCCGCATCCCGACCGTCTCGAGCTGGGACCCCGCGCAAGAGGACCGCGCAGCGTTCACGGCACTCCTGGACGAGCTGAGACGCCTGTTCCCGCGCCTGCACGAGACGTGCGAGGTGGAGCGGATCGCAGGCGACGCACTGCTCGTGCACTGGGCCGGGCGCTCGCCGGAGCGACCGGTCGTCCTCATGGCCCATCTCGATGTCGTCCCGGTGGGCGACGAGTCGATGTGGACCCATCCACCGTTCGCCGCAGAGATCGCAGACGGCCACATCTGGGGGCGAGGAGCCTTGGACTGCAAGGGTTCTCTCGTCGCCACGTGCGAGGCGGTCGAGTCGCTCATCCAGGCCGGCTTCACACCGGGACGTGACGTGTGGCTGTCGTTCGGCTGCAACGAAGAGGTGTCCGGAGGCGCCGCCAAGGAGGCTGTCCGGCTGCTTCGCGAGCGGGGTGCGGAGCCGTGGTTCGTGATGGACGAGGGCGGGGCCATCGTGCAGGGCGCGCTGCCGGGTGTCGACGATCCGATCGCGGTCATCGGCGTCTCCGAGAAGGGCTGCGTCGACGTGCAGCTGACCGCCCGGGGCGACGGCGGCCACGCATCCGCTCCGAAGCGGATGGGGGCCACGGCGCGCATCGCCCGCGCGGTCATGCGGCTGGAGAAGCGCCCGTTCCCGGCTCGGCTGCCCGACCCCACCATCGACATGATCGAGCGGCTCGGCCCCCACTCCCGTATGCCGTTCGCACCGGTGTTCTCGAACGCCCGCCGCCTCCGCCCGATCCTGACACGCGTCTTCGTCCGGCTCGGTCACGAGACGGAGGCGATGACACGCACGACCATGGCGGTGACGATGCTGGAGGGCTCCCAAGGAGCCAACGTCATCGCCGACACAGCGCGCGCTCACGTGAACATGCGCGTCATGGTCGGGGAGACGGTCGACGGCGCTGTGCAGCGAGTTCGCAAGACCATCAAGGACCCTCGCGTCGAGGTGACGCTGGTCAACGGCGACGAGCCGAGCCCCGTGTCGCCGACGAACGATGCGGCATACACGGTGCTCGCCTCCGCCCTGGCAGACGTCTTCCCGGGGACCGTCCCCGTGCCCTACGTGATGATGGCGGCCACCGACTCGCGCCACTTCCACAAGGTCTGGCCGCGGGTCTACCGGTTCACGCCGTTCCGAATGACCGACGCGCAGCGCGCGGCGATCCACGGGATCGACGAACGCATCGGCGTCGACGACCTGCGCGACGGCGTCGCGTGGTACCGCCGCCTCATCGAGCGGCTCTGAGTCCACAGCAGATACGAGTGAGGACCACATGACCGACAACACCGCCGTTGCCGACGCCGCGAAAGCCCTCGCGCGCAGCCCGATCACCAAGGTCGTCGGCTTCCTCATCTGCGTCGAGCTCGCGAGCGGCGTGCTCCAGGGCTACTACACCCCGATCTTCACCGACATCGCCCGACACCTGTCGATCAAGGATGCCGACGTCAACTGGTTCGAGGCGGCACAGCTCATCGTCTCGGCGCTCGTCGTGCCACTCCTCGCCCGGCTCGGCGACCTCATCGGCCACCGGAAGGTGCTGCTTCTGTCGACCGTCGTGACGGCGCTGGCGTCGTGGGGCGTGGCCTTCGCCCCCACGTTCGGCCTCTTCCTCGTCGCCTGGGCGATCCAGGGGTTCTACGTCGTGTGGCTGCCGATGGAGGTGGCGATCATCCACCGCCGCACGGCGGGCAACGAGTCGCGGGTCCGCGGAGCCGCAGGACTGCTCGTCGCCGGGCTCGAGCTGGGTGTCATCGCGGGTGCGCTGACCAGCGGTGCCCTGGCCGAGTCCCTCGGCATGACAGCGCTGCTCGCGGTTCCCGCAGTCGTGGTCACCCTGGCATTCTTTGCGATCTGGTTCGGCGTCGAGGAGTCGCCGGTGCTCGCCCAGGGCCGCATCGACTGGCGTGGCTTCTGGCTCATCACCCTGGCGCTGGGTCTCGTCATGGGCGGCCTGGTCATGCTCCGAGTGATGGGGCCGGGCAGCCCGTGGCCGTGGTTCGTGGTCGTCCTCGGGTTCGCCGCCCTCGTGCCTTTCGCGCGAGCCGAGCTCGCCCATCCCGAGCCACTCGTCGACCTGAGGATCCTCGGCGCCCGAGGGCAGTGGCCGGTCCAGGCCACTGCGTTCCTCTTCGGCGTCTCGGTGCTCGGCGCCCAGATCCCCTTGTCGACCTTCGCCCGGACCGACCCTGCCGTGACGGGCTACGGCCTCGGCGCCTCCGCGGGACGCGTGTCGATCATCATCGGCGGCTACGTGCTGTCGCTCGCCGTCGGCGCGATGCTCCTCCACGTCCTCGGGCGTCGCGTCGGCACCCGGATCGCGATGGTGGTGGCAGCACTTCTCGTTGCTCTCGGATACCTGCTCTTCCTGCCGTTCCACGACACCCTGGCCCAGACCATGACGAACATGGTGATCGCCGGGCTCGGCTCCGGTGCACTGGTGGCCGGCTTGCCGACCGCGGCGGCCGCCCAGGCACCGCGCACCCACACCGGCATGACCACTGGCATGACGAACACGACCAAGACCATCGGCGGCGCCTTCGCGTCGAGTGTCTTCGCGATCGCGCTCGCGTCGGCCGGGTCCGTCGACGCGGAGGCCACAGCCCACGCGTCACTCTCCGGCTACATGACGGTCTGGGCCATCTGCGGGATCACGGCTCTTGTCGCCGCGATCTTCCTCTTGGTCGTGCACGCCTCGGAGACCAGAACAGCGGTCGTGCCTTCGAGCGGCTAGCGCTGGCCGGACCAGGCCCGGCCGAGGAGGCGTCTGCCACGTGGCCCGCTCAGCAGAGGGCAGCGCGCACCGACAAGGCGACCGCGTCGCGCTCGGACTCCGGCGGCCACTGCGCCTCCTGATCGACCAGATAGGCGAACACCCTTGGCCCGCGGACGAGCTCGGGCTGGTCTCCCATCCTGGGGACCACGTGGATGTGGAGGTGGGAGAACCCCTCTGCCTCCGAGAACTGCATGAGGTACGTCTTGACGCAGCCGGTGACCGCCTCGAGGGCTAGGCCAAGGCGGCGCACCAGCCCACCGAGCTCGTCCGCCGCATCAGGCGACAGCTCCGTCAAGGACGTCACGTGTCGTGTCGGCAAGACGACGAGCCAGCCCGGCAGGGTGCTGTTGAAGGCGACTGCGACCCGCCAGTGGTCGGTGTGCACGACGTCCTCGCGCGGTGGGAGCGGGCCGGACGCCTGACGGTCGCAGGGGTAGCAGCCGGGCACGAGGTCGCGGTCGGTCATCCGGGCACTCTAGACGGCGGTCGCGTGGGCTCGCGGCGTCGGCTGACGTACTCTCGAAGAGAAGGGAACCCGACGCGACAGCTGTCGGTCTCATCCATCGAGGCGTCCGGGAGGGGGCACAGGTGACCGTTCGGCGTGACGAAGCGGCTGGGGCTGGAGTATCCCGGGCCGGGTCCACCATGTCGATCGTCTCGATGCTCGCGAGTCTCGCCTTCCTGCTGGCCGTGGTCGGCGCGGCGGTCTCTGGCCCGAGCGTGGGCCAGACGCTCATCGTCGCCGCGACCGTCGCCGCCCTCGCCGCCCTGCTCGCGACAGCACGCCGCATCGCGGTGCGGGCCACCCCGGCCGTCGTCATGCCACACGCGCGGGCGGGCGAGGTGGACGCGCCCACGGCATACTGGTGCGCCCTCGGGGCACCCACCTGCCCCCAGCGACCTCGGGCTCCGGGTCGGAGCTGACCCGTCTCGCCGCCCTCGCGGCATGACGGGCCTGCGCCCACCCGTCCACCCCGCCGGCCCCTGCGGTCGGCCGAGCCGAGGAGCTCACCCATGCCTGACCTCATGTCCCCGTTCACCACAGCCGTCTCGTTCGTGCTGGCCGCATCCCACGACGCCGCCGGCGCCATCGGCCTCGCACCCGGATCGGCGGGCGCATGGCTCGTCGCCCTGCTGTTGCTCGTTGTCGCCGTCCGAACCCTCCTGCTCCCCATCACGATCCACGGCGTGAGGGCGTCCCACGCGAGGGCGCATGCCGCGCCGCAGCTGCGCGAGCTGCGCGCGAGGTATGCCGGCAGCCGCGATCTCGCACAGCTGACCGCCATGCGTGAGGAGCAGAAGCGGATCCACGCCGAGCACGGCGTTTCGAGCTGGAGCCTGGCGCCCGTCCTGCTCCAGGTGCCGATCTTCTATGCGGTCTACCGCGTCGTGTCCGACCTGGCCGCCGGGCAGTCGGTCGGCGCTCTAGACGTCGGGCTCGTCGCATCCGCCTCCGCGGCGTCCGTGCTCGGTCTGCACCTGACCAGCCATCTCGGACCGGTCCTGAGCCAGAGCCTTCCGGCCGCGCTGGTGATGGTCGCGGTCGCAGTGGCCGCCGCGACGCTCAGCCTCGCCACCCAGCGATGGTTTGTCCTGCCGATGACCGATCCGACCGATCTGCCCGAGGTCATGGGTTCAGTGCAGCGGCTCATGCCGTGGGTCGGTGCCGTCGGCATCCTCGCGGCAGCCGGGTTCGTGCCCGCGGGGCTGCTCATCTACTGGCTGCTCAACAACCTGTGGACGTTCGTGCAGCAGGGGCTGGTCTGGCGGTTCGCCCCCACGCCGGGCTCCCCGGCGGCCGCGCGCCGGGCGGTCGCGGCCTGAGGTGCGTCAGCCGGGCTCGTCGTCGGAGGGCTGCCACAGCTGGATCGGGTTGCCCTCGGGATCGGCGAGCTCGGCGAACCGCCCGTAGGAGTACTCCTCCTCGTGGACCCGGACCTCGACGCCGTTCCTGCGGAGCTGTTCGACCATGGCATCGAGGTCGCGCACCCTGAAGTTGATCGCCCACGCTCGACCGCTGAGGTGCTCGGCGCCGACGTCGGCCGGCGCGAACGCGGTGGGTCCCGCGGCCTGCATCCAGGGCTCCTCGCCCTCGGCGGCCGGCGGAGGATCGACGCCCAGCTGCTCGGCGTACCAGGACCTCAACGCCTCAGGGTCCTCGGCAGGGAAGAAGAAGCCACCGATCCCGGTCACCCGTTCCATCCAGCCACGCTAGCGGAGCGAGCCCAGGTGATGTTCGGCGCGCGTCACGCCTGGACCGACGAGCCAGTCCGGCGCGCGTCACGCCTGGACCGACGAGCGGAGCGAGCCCAGACAAACAGGGAAGGCGTGACGTCAGGGCGCGCCGGACACGGCGAGCGGAGCGAGCCCATGTGATGTTCGGCGCGCGTCGCGCCTGGACCGACGAGCGAAGCGAGCGCCAGCGAGCCAGCCGAGGGTTCGGGGCGCGTCACGCCTGGACTGACGAGCGAAGCGAGCGCCAGCGAGCCAGCCGAGGAGGGAAGGCGTGACGTCAGGGCGCGCCGAACCCGGCGAGCGGAGCGAGCCCAGACAAACAGGGATGGTGTGACGTCAGGGCGCGCCGGACACGGCGAGCGGAGCGAGCCCATGTAGTGGTTCGCGGCGTGTGACTGGTGTGTGATGGGCACCATGAAGATGCCCAAGCACAGCGACGAGGCCAAAGCGCACTTCCGGACGCTCGTCACCGACGCTCCAGGGGTCGAGGTCAAGCCGATGTTCGGCAGCCTCGGCGCGTTCGTCAACGGCAACATGTTCGCCGGCCTCTTCGGCGAGAACGTCGGCGTCAAGCTCGACGGCGCTGGACTCGACGAGCTGCGCGCCCTGCCGGGGAGCGGCCCCTTCGGTCCGGAGGAGCGCCCGATGGGCGGCTACCTCTCGCTGCCCGGAGACCTCAGCGATGCCGACAAGACAGCGTGGTTCGACCGGGCGCGTGACTACGTCGCGACGCTGCCGCCGAAGGTGAAGAAGGCCAAGGCCTGAGGCCGGCGCCGAGCTTGCGCCGCACGTGGGTCGCACCCGGCTGAGCGTCACCGGCACACCGGTCGGCGGCATCGAGCTCGCCGTCGTGTCGCCGACGGGCACGCGTCGTGCCGACCCGCTACCGCTCCTGCTCGTCCACGACGGTCCTGACTACTCACGAAAAGCCCACCTGCTCAAGGTGGTTCGCGAGTGGTATGCCGCCGGCCGAGTCCCAGCCCACCGCGTGGTCCTGCTCGAGCCGGGCCCGCGGAACGAGCGGTATGCCGCCAATCCCGACTACGCCGAAGCGCTCACCGGGCACGTGCTCCCACGGGTGCGGGCGGCATACGGGACGGTGGGCAGGCCCGCCATCGTCGGAGCGAGCCTGGGTGCGCTCGCGGCCTTCCAGGCCGAGTGGCTGCGGCCCGGCACCTTCGGCGGGCTCTTCCTGCAGTCCGGGTCCTTCTTCCGCAAGGGGCTCGACGACGAGGAGGACTTCGAGTTCTGGGAGCAGGTCACAGCCTTCGTGGCCTCGGTGAGACGCGCGCGTCGTAGCCGCACGAGGGCGCGGATCGTCCTGACGTGCGGGAGCGAGGAGGGCAACCTGGCGAACAACCGGCAGCTCGCCGCGGCGCTCGGCAGGCAGGGCTGCGAGGTGACGTTCGCCGAGATCCCTGGTGGGCGACACGACTGGCCGAGCTGGCAAGCCGCGTTCGACCCCCTGCTGTTGACACTCCTGCAAGGATCGGACCACCCGAACGATCGAGCAGGAGAGGCACATGGCTGAGACCCGCAACCACCTCATCGGTCTGCTGCTGGGAGCCGAGGAGGACTGGCCGACAGCGTTCGAGGAGCTGCTCAGGCTGGTCGGCCCGATCACGACCGACGACGGAGTCACCCACGAGCTGAGCAGTGAGCGCCTGACCATCGAGCCGTTCGACCTGCGACAACCTGTCCGGACGGGCCTGGTCATCGACCGCCTCGCGTACTGGTACTACCACCCGCGCGAGTGGCTGAAGAAGGCCGCGCTGATGAACGACACCTACCTGCTCAACAGCCCGTTCACGTTCCAGTCGATGGAGAAACACAGCGCGTACTGCGCCCTCATGCGGCTCGGTCTCAAGGTCCCAGAGACGTGGCTAGTGCCGTACAAGAACCCCGTCGACAACGTCCGGTGGGCCTACACGTCGGCGAAGTACAACCGCCCGTTCGACCTCAAGCAGATCGCGAACAAGCTGGGCTACCCGATGTACATGAAGCCGTTCGACGGTGGTGGCTGGCGTGGCGTCTCCCGCATCAACGACGAGTCCGACCTCGTCAAGGCGTACGACGAGTCGGGCGAGATGCTCATGCACCTGCAGTCGACCGTCGAGTACGACCATTTCGCGCGGGCGCTGTCGATCGGCCCCGAGACGATGGTCATGGACTTCCGCCCTGAGCAGCCGATGCACAACCGGTATGCCGTGAGCTACGACTTCCTCAACCCCTCCGCGGGCCGCCAGGCGGCCGCGATCAGCCGCATCGTCAACGCGATGTTCGGCTGGGAGTTCAACTCGGCGGAGATGCTCGTCAAGGGCGATGACGTCTACCCGATCGACTACGCGAACGCGTGCCCCGACGTCGCCGTGACCTCGCTGCACTACTACTTCCCGTGGGCCATCAAGGCGCTGGTGCGCTGGTCGGCGTACTGCCTCGTCACCGGGCGGCAGGGCCGGGTCGACCTCGAGATGCGGCGCTACTTCGATGTCGCGGACCGCGAGGACCTCACCGACGGTGAGAAGCTCGACGCCTACCTCGCGATCGCTGACGAGTACTTCGAGACCAAGGACTACTGGGCCTTCTGCGACCGGCACCTGTCGCACCTCGACCGTGCGGTGCTCGAGTGGGTCCGGTCGGACGCGTTCGACAAGCTGCTTCGTACGACCGTGGTCACGACGTACCCCGCCCACGAGCGGGACAAGTTCATGGCGCACTTCGGTGGGCTCATCGCGATGTGGGTGCGCGACGAGGAGGCGCGCCTCGCGGTCGCCGAGTAAGCGCACCGGGGCCCCGCCCACGATCCCGTGCGGCCGGCGCTGGCCTCAGAGCGACCCGCCGATGCCGACGACGAGGTTGATCGTCGAGGCGATGATGATCGTGCCGTAGAGATAGGCCAGCAGCGTGTGGCCGAGCACGACACGACGCACGGCGGAGGAGCGCAGGTTGGTGTCGGACACCTGGTAGGCCATGCCGAGGTTGAACGAGAAGTAGGCGAAGTCGGAGAACTGCGGGTCCTCCGACTGGTTGAAGTCGATCGGCGGAGCCGGGCTCGCGTAGTAGAGCCGCGTGTAGCGCAGCGTGTAGACGGTGTGCACGCACAGCCAGCCGACACCGACCGCCAAGATGCCGACGAGTGCGTCGAAGACGAGCTCGGTGCCTTTGGCCCTCGTCGCGATGAGCAGCACCGCGACGCCGAACAGGCTGGCGAGCCCGACGACGATGACGACCACGTCGTACCACGCGGCGTCGCCGTCCCGGCCCGCGACCTTGTCCCGCGTCGCGGGCGCGTCGTGGCTCAGGAGGTGGACGAGCAGTGGGATGGCGAACGAGAGGCCGCCCGCGATGAACCCGATCAGCGAGTGCACGAGGAGGCTGCCGGCCCTGCCGATCGGGACGAGCCCGGCGGCGATCGCAACGAGGAGGGCGACCAGGAGCCGCCGACGGATGGTGGGCACGGTCCGGAGGTTACCCCGAGCCGCTGGGGTGACACGGGAAGCGTCGCGGCGGGTATGACGACTGAAGGCTGCTCGCGTGGCCCGCTGACCTGTCCCCCCAGTACCTAGGATCCGATGCATGCAAGACCCTGGCCCCGACCCGGCCGCCGCCACCGCGCGTCGTCGCCTGACCGTCGTCTACAACCCGGTCAAGGTGGACGATCTCGACGCCGCGAAGCGGCTTGTCGCGGATGCGGCGGCCCGGCACGGCTGGGACGCGCCGTGCTGGATCGAGACGACCGAGGACGAGCCGGGGGAGCGGCAGTCTCGTGAGGCGGTCGAGGCCGGTGCGCAGGTCGTCGCCTCGCTCGGCGGGGACGGCACGGTGCGTGCCGTCGCTGCAGCACTCGTCGGATCGGACGTGGCTCTCGGCCTGCTGCCCGGCGGCACCGGGAACCTTCTCGCCCGCAACCTCGGCCTGCCGGTCGACCGGCTGGACGCGGCCGTCGAGGCGCTGCTGACCGGGTCGGACCGGCGGATCGACGTCGGGTTCGTCAAGGCAGAGGGCGGGACCGCCCAGGCCCATACCGGCTTGGCCCGCTCCGAGGACTGGGTGTCCGACGACAGCCCAGCGACAGCCGAGAGCACCTCGGCCGGCACGGCCGACGACTCCGAGCTCGTCTTCCTCGTCATGACGGGCCTCGGCCTCGACGGTGAGGTCATGGCGGAGACGAACGAGACCGTCAAGGCCGCCGTCGGCTGGGTCGCGTATGTCCTGGCAGGTGCGAAACGCCTTGTAGGACGCGGATTCCCGGTCCACGTCGGCACGACGACCGACCAGAAGGTCACGCGCCACGCGCGAACGGTCGTGGTCGGCAACTGCGGCACGCTCCAAGGCGGCATCGAGCTCCTGCCGGACGCCCGCGTGGACGACGGCATACTCGACGCGGTCGTGATCGCCCCGAAAGGGCCCTTCGGCTGGGTCTCGGTCATCGTCGACATCGCAACCAGGCATCGCGCGGGCCATGGCCGCCTCGACCGGCTGCGCGGCTCTCGCCTGACCGTCGAGGCGCGGCACCCGGTCGAGGCCGAGATCGACGGCGAGGCCATCGGACCCCGCTCCCGTCTGGACGTGAGGGTCGAGCCGGAGGCACTGGTGGTGCGCGTTGGCTGACCTGAGACGAGTCCGGGGCACGGCACTGAGGAGCGGGAGCAACCGCCTCGGCCGTGGCCGACGGCTGCTCAAGGCCGTGGGCTACGGGCTGGCGTTCGCCGTGCCGATCACCGCGCTGGCGTTCATCGTCCGGGAGAAGTTCCTGCCGGTGATCGAGCTCGATGAGCGGGCTATCGTCGCGGCCACCGACATCACCCGCGACAACCCCTGGCTGCGCACCTTCCTGATCGCCTGGCAGGAGGCGACCCAGCCCAGGTGGCTCTACATCGTCGCGTCGGTCGTCTGCCTGGTCGTGTGGCGTCGCTACGGCCTCGCGACCCGCGCCCTGTGGGCGTTCATCACGATGATGATCGCCTGGAACCTCCAGCTCGTGCTCAAGGAGATCGTGCAGCGGGCCCGCCCCGTGGTCAGCGACCCGGTGTCGCACGCGCCCGGGTACAGCTTTCCGTCCGGCCACGCCGCGAACGCCGCCGCCGTGTCCACGGTGATGGTGCTGCTGCTGTGGCCGCTGCTGAGCCCCGTTGGTCGACGCTGGCTGGTGGGGTGCCTCTCGGTCCTGGTCCTCGTGACCGCGCTCGACCGAGTCTTCCTCGGGGTCCACTACCCGTCCGACGTCGTGGCGGGCATCCTCTTCGGCGTCGGCCTGGCCACGGCGTCGTACCTGGGCTACCTCGGGTGGAACCCCGCCCAACCTGACGACCCGCCCCCTCCGGAGGGCCGGACGGGACCCGAGCCGACGAAAGGAAGCACGTGAGAAACCGCTTCGTCCACCGCTACGAGATCGACCAGACACGCCCGACCTTCGGGTCCGCCGTTCGCGACGCGGCCCTGCGGGTGTTCGCGCCGGCTGTTCTGCTGTTCGGCGCGATCACCGCCCTCGGCTTCCTCATCAGCGGCCCGCTCGGTGGCCTGCCCAGCGAGAACGACGTGAGCCGCGCCGTGCAGCGGCTGCGGACCGCGACGTGGGACTCGGTCACGGCGGTGTGGTCGCACACCGGCAACACCGAGATCATCATCGGGACCTGCGTCATCGTCGCTGCCCTCGTCTGGTGGCGGACCAGACAATGGTGGTATGCCGTCGTCCCGGCCATCGCGATCGCCGCGCAGGCGAGCGTGTTCGTCGCCGCGACGACGATCGTCGGGCGCCAGCGCCCGCCCGTGGATCATCTCGACCCCGCGCCGCCGACATCCAGCTACCCCAGCGGGCACATGGGCGCGGCGACGGCGCTCTACCTGACGTTCGCGCTCATGGCCCAGCGGATCCGCCGAGCCTGGCTGCGACGCCTGGTCACCGTCGTGTGTCTCGTCGTCCCGCTGCTCGTCGGCTACGGGCGCCTCTACCGCGGCATGCACCACCTGAGCGACATCCTCATCGGCATGCTCAACGGGATCGTCTGCGCACTGCTCGCCTGGAACTACCTGCGTCGTGATGTGACGACCACGCGTGCGGCGGACACAGCGGCGACGGCGCGCACGTCGGTGTAGGCATACCAGCTCCGGCAGGGCGGCACAACGCCCCCGGACGCGGCGATCGCCGGGAACCCTCGGGCTCCCGGCGATCGCCGATGTATCTAGTGACCGATCAGGTGCCGGACACCTGGGCCCGCACCCAGCGGATCCCGAGGCTGAGGATCAGGCCGCGCTGGGGCGTGGTCGGAGTGTCGGTGACCGGTCGCTGTGCGCGCCGCGTCCGACGGTCCAGGTCGACGCTGCGCTGACGAGCGATCTTCTCGTTCAGGTACGTGTTCATTGGTGCCCTCCTGCACTTGTGATGCGGTCATCAACAGAGTGCGGTCGGGCCGTTCTGATTCATCCCCGGCTGAACTGCTTCGGAAAGCAACCGGGGAGGCGTCTGACGGTTCAGACGCGGGCGTGCTTGGCGCGGCCGAAGGAGTAGATCCCGTAGGCGATGAGGCCGAGCGCCACGACCGTCAGGAGCAGCTGTCCACCAGGCGCGCCAAGCAGGCTGCGCAGCGCGGTGTCGAGCCCGCCGGCCTCGCTGGGCTTGTGCCGCACCGCGGCGATGACGAAAAGGAACCCGACGATGCCGAGTGCCACCCCCTTGGCGATGTAGCCGAAGCGCCCGGCCCGTTCGATCCAGCGCCCGGGGTGCTCTTCGAGGTCCTTGAGGAAGGTGCGCCGCCAGCCCTTGTATACGTGGTAGACCGCGACACCGATGATGACGACACCGACGAGCGCGACGAGCCACTGGCCTGCCGGCTTGGACATGAGGGTGGCCGTGAAGTCGCGGGTCTGGCTCTTGCTGCTCTTGCCCGAGCCGGTCGCGAAGCTGAACGCCGTCCACGACAGGGCGAGGTAGACGATGCACTTCGCGGCGGCCTTGACCCGGTCTCCGGCGCTGCGGACGCCACCGACGGCCTCGCTGAGCTGCCAGATCGCGAGGCCGAGCCAGCCGAGCACCGCCACCCAGAGGACGACCTTGCCGACCGGGTTGTCGGAGAGCGTGCCCAGGGCCCCGGACTGGTCGGCGCTGGCCTTGCTCGAGAGCCACGCCATCTGCAGTGCGATGACTCCGAGGAGCACGTGGAGCACTCCGTTGAGCGCGTAGCCGACACGCGCCGTCAGCTCGAGAGCCCGGTTGTTGCCCGCACGGGTCGCGGCGGACCTGACGTCTGTTGAGTCCATGATGGGTTGTCCTGTCGGTGGAGGGTCTTCCGATCAGCCAACCGGGAACATACCCAGGAATGCCGTCCGGCTCCCACGACCTGAAGTCCGTCCCGTCCGCTGCGCCCTTGGCGCCCCTGCGGTGAGGGTGCGGGCGGAGGTGCGCCGGGTCAGACCACACGGAGGTGACGGCTCCGGCGCCAGCGGAGTCGGCGCTCGCGGGGCAGCCGTCCGGTGGCGGTGTCCCGCTGCACGTGTGCGCGACGACGCTGAGCCAGGGCGGCCTGGCGCTCGATCTCGTCCTCGCGCTGTGCGGCCAGGGCTGAGAAGACGTAGTAGGAGACCATGACCTCGTCCTTCGAGTGGGTGCTTTCGTGACGTCTCCAGACTCGGTCTGAGGCGTGGCCCCGCACATCGGACGTATGCCGTATTCTCGCCGCCCGCTGTGTCTTACGGGTCGCGCGGGCCGGCCTGAGGTACCTACGTCACTCTGCGCCGATGACTCGAAGGATCTCGGGCCAGGCGAGGCGGCCGAGGGCACGGTCGCCGGCATCGGTGCCACCCCGTGCCATCGGCCGGCCGCCGCCGGCGGGCTCCTCTCCGGGGAGGATGACGCGGTGCCCGGCCTCGGGGTGGGTGACGACGGTGGTCGGGAGGCCCTCGGCGCGTCGGCGGGCCTCGATGGCCCGGGCGGACTCGAGCGACGGCCACACCTGGTCGTCGCCGCCGGCCACGAGCAACACGTCGCCGAAGAACCGCTCGACGGGGATCGTGGCCACGCCGACCCGGTCGGCGAAGGTGAGCAGGCTCTGGCGGTACATCGGAGCGAAGACCGGCGGCTCGCCGGACACCTCCACATCGTCGTCGTAGGGGACGAACGACATCGGCTCACCGTGCCGGCTCCACGACGAGGCCTGCGGACGGAGCTCACCGTCTGGTCCAGGCCCGACGTTCGCCCACACCACGTGACTCGGCGCGAGCGCAACCACGGCGTCCACGCGGGGGTCGTCGGCGGCATACGCCAGGAATGCCTCGGCTGACTTGGACACGCCCATGAGGACGACCCGATCGCATTGTCCCGCAAGGAGGTCCACTGCCCAGTCGAAAGACTCGAGCGGGAGCTCGTGGATCGCCGCGGGCTGGCTGTCGTCACCGAACCACCGGTACGTCATCGCGGTCGCGCCGGCCCGGCCCAGCACCCTCACGCGGTCGCGCTCGACGCGCCCGCTCGATCCGGACAGCACGAGCACGCCCGTCCCGGTGCCGCCCTCGGCGGGTCTGACGACCAGGCCCTCGGGCCCCGCCAGCTCGCGTTCGGACACCTCGTGGTTCGCCATGAAGGCCACCCTAGGGCGGGCCACCGTGGGCCACCTGTCTGCCGCGGGCGCGGCCTCGACCCGTGCGCGTGGGCGAGCCGGGTCAGCCGCCGAGGCGGGCGAAACCGGTGACCGTCACGACCGCCGCCCCCGCATCGTCGCTCGCGGCCAGGTCGACGACCGCGGTGATGCCCCAGTCGTGGTCGCCGTCGGGGTCGGCGACCACTTGCCGAAGCCGCCACTCGCCCGGCACCTTCTCGACCTGGAGCAGCGCGGGGGAGCGGGCGGCCTGGTCCGTGGCGATCGAGTCGTGGTCGTCGTAGTAGGCGCCGAGGGCGTCGTTCCACGCGTCCGCATCCATGACCACCGGCCGAGGCGGGTCCGTGAGCTCCGCGACCCGCGCCTCCAGCTCGCCCAACGCCTCCCAGGCGTCGCGGGCGGCGAGCTCGACCCGGTGGAACATCGCGTTGCGGACCATCACCGTGAACGCCCGCTCGTTCGCGGTGAGCGGCCGGGCCGGTGGCGTCACATCGGCCGTGGTGGCGGTGGTCGACGCCGGGTTGACCAGCTCCTCCCACTCGTCGAGGAGGCTCGAGTCGGTCTGGCGGACGAGCTCGCCGAGCCACTCGATGATGTCCTCGAGCTCCTCGGTGCGGTGCGACTCGGGCACGGTGCGGCGCAGGGCGCGATAGGCGTCGCTGAGATAGCGCAGCAGCAGGCCCTCGGACCTCGACAGCCCGTAGTACGAGACGAACTCGTTGAACGTCATGCCGCGCTCGTACATCTCACGAACGACCGACTTCGGTGACAGCGCTTCGGGTGAGACCCACGGGTGGGACTTCCGGTATGCCGCGAGCGTGACCTCGAGGAGGTCGGCCAAGGGCTTGGGCCAGGTGACCTCCTCGAGCCGCTCCATCCGCTCCTCGTACTCGACTCCGTCCAGCTTCATGGCCGCGACGGCCTCGCCGCGGGCCTTGAACTCCTGCGCCCACAGGACCTGTCGGGGGTCCTCGAGGATCGCCTCGATGATCGACAGCAGGTCGCGCGCGTAGGTCTCGGACTCGGGGTCGAGGGTGTCCATGACGGCGAGGGCGAACGGCGCGAGCGGCTGGTTGAGCGCGAAGTCGCGCTGGAGGTCGATGGTCAGGGCGAACCGGCGCCCGGACGACTCGACGGTCGGCAGCCGCTCGACCACACCCGAGGTGAGCAGCTCCTTGGCGAGCACCAGGGCGTGCCGCTGCAGGCGCCGCTGGTCCTTTACCTCGTGGTGGTTGTCCGAGAGCAGGCGCACTGCATGCGCCACCGGGTTGCCTTCTCGCGCAAGGAGGTTGACGAGCAGGGAGTGCGAGACGCGAAGCCGGGGCTGCAGCGGCTCGGGCTCCGAGGCGATGAGCCGCTCGAACGTCTCCTGGGACCAGCCGACGAAGCCCTCGGGCGCCTTCTTGCGCTGGACCCGCTTGAGCTTCTTCGGGTCGTCACCGGCCTTCTCGACCGCCCGCAGGTTCTCGATGACGTGCTCGGGCGCCTGGGCCACGACCCAGCCGCGGGCGTCAAAGCCCGCCCGGCCCGCGCGCCCGACGATCTGGTGGAACTCGCGCGCCTTGAGGAGCCGCTGCTTCGTCCCGTCGAACTTGGTGAGCCCGGTGAGCAGGACCGTGCGGATCGGCACGTTGATCCCGACCCCGAGCGTGTCCGTGCCGCAGATGACCTTGAGCAGGCCGTCCTGCGCGAGCTGCTCCACGAGCCGGCGGTACTTGGGCAGCATGCCCGCGTGGTGCACCCCGATCCCGTGCCGGACGAGGCGCGAGAGGGTGCGGCCGAAGCCGGCGCCGAAACGGAAGCCGCCGATCCGCTCGGCGATCGCCTCGCGCTCCTCGCGGCTCGTGATCCGCACGGCCATGAGGCTCTGTGCCCGCTCGAGCGCGGCCGCCTGCGTGAAGTGCACGACGTAGACCGGCGCACGGTCGTGCTCGAGCAGCTCCTCGATGGTCTCGTGCAGGGGCGTCACGGCATACGAGAACTCCAGCGGGACGGGCCGCTCGGTGCCCGAGATGACGGCCGTCGCGCGACCCGTCCGCCGGGTCAGGTCGTCGCGGAACATCGTCACGTCGCCCAGCGTGGCCGACATGAGGACGAACTGCGCCTGCGGCAGCTCGAGGATCGGCACCTGCCACGCCCAGCCGCGGTCCGGCTCGGAGTAGAAGTGAAACTCGTCCATGATGACCAGGCCGATGTCGGCCGAGCTGCCTTCTCGCAGAGCGAGGTTCGCGAGGATCTCGGCGGTGCAGCAGATGATCGGCGCGTCCGCGTTGACCGACGCGTCGCCGGTGATCATGCCGACGTTGTCGGCTCCGAACTGGTCGCACAGCGCGAAGAACTTCTCGGAGACCAGAGCCTTGATCGGCGCTGTGTAGAAGCTGACGCGGTCCTCCGCGAGGGCCGTGAAGTGGGCGGCGGTGGCGACGAGCGACTTGCCCGACCCGGTGGGCGTTGACAGGATCAGGTTGCTCCCCGAGAGGATCTCGAGAAGCGCCTCCTCCTGGTGCGGGTACAGCGTGAGCCCCTGCTCCGCAGTCCACTCGGCGAACGCGTCGTAGAGCGCATCGGCGTCGGGGTCAGCCGGGATGCGCCCGTCGAGGTTCGTCGTCGTCACCCGGCGAGTATGCCGCCGTGCCCGGGGCCGCGCCGAATCGTGTCGGCCGGCACGCGCTGCAGCGAAGCGAGGCGCCAAATGCACGCCGTGCGGGCCTAGGGTGTTAGGCGACCCCCCTGCCTGGGAAAGATGACTCATGGACGGCTGCCGACGGCATACCGACCGTGCCCTGCGCGAAGGAAGGTGACGGTGATGGACCCGAAGAAGACGTTCCTCTCGTGGCCCGTCGTGCGGCAGCTCCGCTCGGGCGACTACCTCGCCCGCGGTCCGGCGGTCACCTCGGACACCACGCGGTCGATGCGGCCCCGCACCGCCACCGCGGACCGGGTCGTCAAGAGCATCTGCCCCTACTGCGCGGTCGGCTGTGGCCAGCGCGTCTTCGTCAAGGACGAGAAGGTGGTCCAGATCGAGGGAGACCCCGACTCGCCGGTGTCGCGCGGCCGGTTGTGCCCGAAGGGCTCGGCCAGCGAGCAGCTCGTCAACCACCCCGGCCGCCAGCGCAAGGCGCTGTACCGCCGGCCCGGCGGCACGGAGTGGGAGCCGATCGACCTCGACGAGGCCGTCGACATGATCGCCCACCGGTTCGTCGAGTCGCGCCGGCACGGCTGGCAGGACCACGACGAGCACGGCCGGCCGCTGCGGCGCACGATGGGCATCGCCTCGCTGGGCGGGGCGACGCTCGACAACGAGGAGAACTACCTCATCAAGAAGCTGTTCACCGCCGCCGGCGCGATCCAGATCGAGAACCAGGCTCGTATTTGACACTCCTCCACGGTCCCCAGTCTGGGGTCCTCGTTCGGGCGCGGCGGCGCGACACAGTACGTGCAGGACCTGTCCAACTCGGACTGCATCGTCATCCAGGGATCGAACATGGCCGAGTGCCATCCGGTCGCCTACCAGTGGGTCACCGAGGCACGTCTCAAGGGCGCCAAGGTGATCCACATCGACCCGCGGTTCACGCGCACCTCGGCCACGGCCGACAAGCACATCCCGATCCGGGCCGGCAGCGACGTCGTGCTGCTCGGCGCCCTGATCAACCACATCGTCAGCAACGACCTCTACTTCAAGGAGTACGTCGTCGCATACACGAACGCTGCGACGATCATCAACGAGGACTTCCGCGACACGGAGGACCTCGACGGCCTCTTCTCCGGCTACGACGCAGGGAAGGGCAGCTACCAGCCCGACACGTGGGCCTACGAGAGCCGCGGTGAGGACGGTGAGGCGCCGCTCGGCACGATCGGTGGGCCGGCAGCCGGGCACGAGCACGGCCACAGCGGTGCCGAGCGGGCCGCCGGCGACCAGCACGGCTCAGGCGGCCCCGCGCTGGAGCACGCGAAGGTCGTGCGAGACGACAGCCTGCAGCACCCGCGGACGGTCTTCCAGATCCTCAAGCGGCACTACTCCCGCTACACGCCGGAGATGGTCGCCGACGTGTGTGGGATCTCCGTCGACGACTTCGCCTACCTCGCCAAGGCCGTCACGGAGAACAGCGGCCGCGACCGGACGACGTGCTTCGTGTATGCCGTGGGCTGGACCCAGCACACGCTCGGCGCGCAGTTCATCCGGACGTCGGCGATCATCCAGCTGCTGCTCGGCAACGTCGGTCGGCCGGGTGGCGGGGTCATGGCGCTGCGCGGCCACGCGAGCATCCAGGGCTCGACCGACATCCCGACCCTCTACAACATCCTGCCGGGCTACCTGGCCATGCCGGTCGTGGGCCAGCACGACACGTGGCAGGAGTACCTCCGAGCGATCGCCAACAAGCAGCAGAAGGGCTTCTGGGCCAACGCCGATGCGTATGCCGTGAGCCTGCTGAAGGCATGGTGGGGCAAGGCCGCGACCGCCGAGAACGACTGGTGCTTCGACTACCTCCCGAGGCTCTCCGGCGCCCACGGCACGTACCAGACGACGATGGCGATGCTCGACGACGAGGTGGAGGGGTACTTCCTGCTCGGCCAGAACCCGGCCGTCGGGTCCGCGCACGGTCGCATGCAGCGACAGGCCATGTCGCACCTCAAGTGGCTCGTGGTCCGCGACTTCACGATGATCGAGTCGGCGACCTTCTGGAAGGACGGCCCCGAGATCGCGACGGGGGAGCTGGCCACGGAGGACATCCAGACCGAGGTCTTCTTCCTCCCGGCGGCCGCCCACACGGAGAAGAGCGGCTCGTTCACGCAGACGCAGCGGATGCTCCAGTGGCACCACCAGGCGGTCGAGCCCCAGGGCGACTCCCGCAGCGAGCTCCAGTTCTTCTACCAGCTCGGTCTCCGGGTCCGGCAGCTGCTCGCCGGCTCGACCGACGAGCGCGACCGTCCCCTGCTGGACCTCACGTGGGACTACCCGGCAGACCACCTGGGCGACCCCGACGCCGAGGCGGTGCTGGCCGAGATCAACGGCCGTCACCTGACCGGGGACAAGGCGGGGCAACCCCTCTCGGCGTACACCGAGATGAAGGCGGACGGGTCGACCGACGGCGGGTGCTGGATCTACACCGGCGTCTACGCCGACGGCGTCAACCAGGCGGCCCGTCGCAAGCCCGGGCGCGAGCAGGACCTGACCGCCCTCGAGTGGGGCTGGGCGTGGCCGGCGAACCGCCGCATCCTCTACAACCGCGCCTCGGCCGACCCGGAGGGCAGGCCCTGGAGCGAGCGCAAGAAGTACGTGTGGTGGGACGAGGAGCAGGGGAAGTGGACGGGCCACGACGTGCCTGACTTCGTGCCGGACAAGGCTCCGACCTTCCGGCCGGACGAGGACACGGGCGGGCCCGACGGCCTCGCCGGGGACGACCCGTTCGTCATGCAGGCGGACGGCAAGGGCTGGCTGTTCGCGCCGAAGGGGATGCTCGACGGGCCCTTGCCGACGCACTACGAGCCGCAGGAGTCGCCGGTGCGCAACCCGCTCTACGCACAGCAGTCGAGCCCGGCGCGCAAGGTCTTCCCGCGCAAGGACAACCTGTGGAGCCCGTCGGGTGACACCCCCGGGTCGGAGGTCTACCCCTTCGTGTTCACGACGTACCGGCTCACCGAGCACCACACGGCGGGCGGCATGAGCCGCTGGCTGCCGTACCTGTCCGAGCTTCAGCCCGAGTTCTTCTGCGAGGTCTCGCCCGAGCTCGCCGCGGAGCGCGGCCTCGAGAACGGCGGGTGGGCGACGATCGTCTCGGCACGGACCGCGATCGAGGCGCGAGTCCTCGTGACCGAGCGGGTGAAGCCGCTGCTCATCGGCGGTCGCACGATCCACCAGGTGGGGCTGCCCTACCACTGGGGGGTCGGCCGGGACGCGCTGGTCAGTGGCGATGCGGCCAACGACCTGCTCGGCGTGGCGCTCGACCCCAACGTGCAGATCCAGGAGAGCAAGGCCGGCTCGTGCGACATCGTCCCGGGCCGCCGGCCGACGGGCGAGGCGCTGCTGCGGTTCGTGTCCGAGTACCAGTCGCGAGCTGGCGTGACCACCGAGACGTCCAACGCGCTCGCGACCGCGGACGCGCAGGCCGTCACGGCGTCCCGGGAGGCACAGCTTCGGCACGCGGCCCGGATGGAACAGCAGGCGGGCGCAGCGCAGGAAGGCAACGCCCATGAGCCGCCGCGGCACGCGCCGAAGCGAAGCGGAGGCGCCAGCCAACAGGGAGGGCAAGACGGATGAGTTTTTGGCGCAACCAGCTGTCGGGTCCCACCGACCCGGCGAGCGACGCGGCCTGGGACGTCGTCGAGCCGCGCAAGGGATTCTTCACCGACACCTCGATCTGCATCGGCTGCAAGGCCTGCGAGGTCGCCTGCAAGGAGTGGAACGCCATCCCCGAGGACGGGCTCGACCTGCTCGGCCAGTCCTATGACAACACCGGCGCGCTGGGCGCGAGCACGTGGCGGCACGTCGCGTTCGTCGAGCAGTCGAGCGAGCGCATCGATCAGGCTCGCGAGTCGGGCCGACGGCTCGTCTCCCTGGGTATGCCGTCCCTGCGCTCGGGTGCCGGGACCGCACTCCCCGGGACGGGGACCGACGGCCAGGTGGCCGGCCCCGACGCACGGCTGGGCGCTGCCGCGCCGGGGCCGACGGACTCCGCCGTGCCCGACGTGCGCTGGCTCATGTCGTCGGACGTGTGCAAGCACTGCACGCACGCGGCGTGCTTGGACGTGTGCCCGACCGGCTCGCTCTTCCGGACGGAGTTCGGCACTGTCGTCGTGCAGGACGACATCTGCAACGGCTGCGGGTACTGTGTCGCGGCCTGCCCGTTCGGGGTCATCGAACGGCGACGGGGTGACGAGGGGCACGAGCGCGGCGCGCAGTCGCACGGCATCTCGATCGGCGGGTCGGCTGGGGGGTCGGGTGGGGGCTCGCACAGCAACCCGGCGTCGCACGCGGCCTCGAACGGAGAGGTGAAGAACGTGGGCATCGCCCAGAAGTGCACGCTCTGCTACGACCGCATCGGTGAGGGCCAGCAGCCGGCCTGCGCCCAGGCGTGCCCGACGACATCGATCAAGTTCGGCAACCTCGCCGACCTGCGCACCGAGGCCCAGCGGCGAGTGGGCGAGCTGCACGCGCTCGGCTACCCCGAGGCCCGTCTCTACGGCGCCAACCCGGACGACGGCGTCGGCGGGACCGGGTCGGTCTTCCTGCTGCTCGACGAGCCTGAGGTCTACGGCCTGCCACCTGACCCCAGAGTGACCACTGCAGATCTGCCCGACATGTTCCGCAAGGCCGGCTACGCGGGCTTGGCCATGCTCGCGATGGCCGCGGCCTCGTTCCTCCGGAGGCGCCGATGACGACCAACCCCTTCGACGCGGACCGGCCGCCCGAGCCGTCCCGTCGGCGCCGGCAACCCAGCGAGGACGCCCATAGGGCGCCGGAGAATGAATCGGGATCAGCCGCGGCGCCGGCGTTGCCTGGACGTAGCGCAGCGAGCTGGGTCCCACGCTCTGCGTGGGAGGAACGAGCGAGCGCAGCGGAGGAAGGCAACGCCCATCAGGCGCCGCGGCACGCGCCGCAGCGAAGCGAGGCGCCACGTGATGAGGCGCCAAAGACACGCCGCGACGAGTCGATGATGGTGCCCGACGTGACGTTCGACAGCTACTACGGCCGCCACATCGTCAAGCCGGCTCCGTGGAAGAAGGAGATCGCGGCCTACCTGTTTCTCGGGGGCATCGCGGCCGGGTCGCAGCTGCTCGCAGCGGGGGGCGCGGCACGCGGCTACCCGGCGCTGCGGCGGGCCGGGCGCGTCGCCGCGGTCCTGGCGGCGGCGGCGGGTGGGGGCGCCTTGGCCATGGACCTCGGCAAGCCGAGCCGGGCCCTCAACATGATGCGCACCGTCAAGCTCACGTCCCCGATGTCGGTCGGGTCGTGGATCCTTGCCGGTTTCAGCGGCTTCTCCGGTCTCGCGCTCGCGTCGGAGGTGGGTGCCGCACTGACCGACGGCCGTTCAGGCGTGGGGAAGGCGCTGGCACTCGCGGGGCCGTCCGCCACGGTCGGCTCGGCGCTCTTCGCGCCGCCGCTCGCGGCATACACCGCGGTGCTGCTCGCCGATACGGCCACGCCGACCTGGCACGAGTCCTACCGTGAGCTGCCGTTCGTCTTCGTCAGCTCGGCCAACGCATCCGCGGCGGGACTGGCGATGATCACCGTCCCGACGAGCCAGAACGGGCCGGCCCGCAAGCTCGCTGCCCTCAGCGCGGTCACCGAGCTCGTCGCGTTCGAGAGCATGACCGAGCGCCTCGGGCCGACCCTTTCCGAGCCGTTGCGCACCGGCCGGGCCGGTCGGCTGCTGAAGGCGAGCAAGATCCTCACGACGGCAGGCGCCGTCGGCGCGGTCGCGCTGGGTCGCAGTCGGGTCGGCGCTGCGCTGAGCGGCCTTGCGCTCATGGCCGGTTCGGTGTGCACGCGGTTCGGGGTGTTCGAGGCGGGCATGGCCTCCGCGATCGACCCGAAGTACACTGTCGAGCCGCAGCGACAGCGTCTCGAGCGCCGTCGAGCCGAGGGCGTCGTGGAGGACTCGATCACGACGGCGCGGTAGCCGGGCGCCGGTCGGTTCGAGGTGCCGGCTCGTGAGATGAGGCGACCTATCACCTCGGGCCGAATACCTCGAACCGCCATGGCGCGCGGACGTGGGGGCCCTCAGCGGACCACGAGGACCGGTTCCCCGGCGCGGTGCACGACGAGCTCACCGATCACCGGGTGACCAGGCAGCTCGCCGGCGACGAGCAGGCCGCCGCTGGTCTGGGCGTCGGCGAGCAGGACGAGCTCATCCTCGTCGATGTCGGAGCGCAGCTGCGGCCGCACCCAGTCGAGGTTGCGGCGGCTGCCACCGGGGACGTAGCCCGCAGCCAGCGACTCGCGCGCACCCGCGAGGTACGGCACGGCAGCCGAGTCCACGATGGCGGCGACGCCGGAGGCGCGGGCCAGCTTGTAGAGGTGGCCGAGCAGCCCGAAGCCGGTGACGTCCGTCGCCGCACGCAGGCCCGCCTCGACCGCTGCCGCACCCGCGCTCGCGTTGAGCAGGGTCATCGACTCGACGGCCTCGGGAAAGACCTCGCCTGTGGCCTTGTGGCGGTTGTTGAGGATGCCGACCCCGAGCGGCTTGGTCAGCGTGAGCGGCATACCTGCGGTGCCGGCATCGTTGCGCAGCAAGCGATCTGGGTCGGCTATGCCGGTGACAGCCATGCCGTACTTCGGCTCCGGGTCGTCGATGCTGTGGCCGCCGGCCACGGGGCAGCCGGCGAGCCGCCCGACGTCCAGGCCTCCGCGCAGGACCTCTGCGGCGAGCTCCATCGGGAGCACGTCGCGCGGCCAGCCGAGCAGGTTCACGGCGACGACCGGACGGCCCCCCATGGCGTAGATGTCGGACAGCGCGTTGGCCGCCGCGATGCGGCCCCAGTCGTAAGGGTCGTCGACGACGGGCGTGAAGAAGTCGGCGGTCGCGAGGACGGCCACGCCGCCCTCGATGCGCACCGCGGCGGCGTCGTCGCCGGAGTCGAGGCCGACGAGCAGGGTGGGGTCGGGCTGCCCCGTCAGCCCGCTGACCATCCGCTCGAGCTCGCCCGGCGGGATCTTGCACGCACACCCACCGCCGTGGGCGAACTGGGTCAGCCGAGGGCCCCGGTCGGTCACGCTCATTCCCCCACCGTATGCGGCCCGGCGCAGCGGGCGCGCCGGGGCGGTTCGCGACGACCCTGGGTTTCACCGTCACGATCGGCCGCGTCCTGCGTCGCATGAGTGGGCGGATCCACGAGGCCGCGCCCGACGAGCGGGGTCGATCGCGCTCGGGCCACCAGACAGGAAGGTCATGACGGAGATGTTTGGGTTCCAGAGCCCCGAGCCTGCAGCGGAGGACCACGTGTCCGTCGTCGGCTGCCCCTACTGCGCTGAGGGCATCCCCTTGCGGGTCACCGCGCGCAAGATCGCCACCGACTCCAGCGGGCGGCCCGTCGTGAGCGTCGAGGCCGCGATGGCTGTACATCGGTGCCCTGAGCCCGCCCGAAGCACGTCCCGCCGCGCGGAGGGACGCTCGCCGGCTCTTTCCGAGGGTGCGTGATGAGCGACGACGCTGAGCCGCTCTCTCGCGCGGGCTCCGGCGGCCGTATCGCCAGCACGGTCGACACGGCCCTGATCCGGCGCAGGCTCCAGCATCAGGTCACTGCGGCCGAACGGGCCCATCGGGCGCTGCCGCTGATCATGACTCACGACGTGCCTGCGCTGTGCGACGAGGTGGACCGGTTGCGCGAAGAGGCGTTGCGCGGCTCCTTCCCAATGCCCTGACACGCGGGCCGGCCGGGTTCGACAATGGGGAGACACGCCGAGGTCGCTCGTGTCGGCTCCGGCACCGGGGTCCGGTCCACCGGGACGAGGCGGGACCGGCGGCAAGGGGATGACCGCTATGGCAACGCTCACGGTGCTGACTCAGCACGGCATACAGAGGCCGTCGGAGGTCATCGAGCTCGCGGCCATCACGGGCTTGGAGCTCGCTGCCGCGGCCACGTTGCTGGACAAGGAGTCGAGCGGCGGCCGCAACGTCTACGGCCACGACCCGGTCGACACGGGAGGTTTCTACGAGCTGGGCGGCCCGGTCACCAAGGACTCGTACCTGCAGTACAAGCAGCACCGTGGAGTGCTGGGCAGCCAGGGGGTGGGCCCGACACAGCTCACCCTTGCGGCCTTCCAGGACCGCGCCGACGTCCGCGGCGGCTGCTACGACTGGCGAGTCAACGCCCTCGTCGGGTTCGAGATCCTCTCCGGGCTCATCAAGGCCAAGGGAGTGCGCAGCGGCTTCCGGGCCTACAACGGGTCCGGGCCTGCGGCCGAGGCCTACGCCACGGACGCGATGAAGCGCCTTCAGGTCTGGCGGGACAGCCTGGCTGCAGCGCCCGCGCCGCCGCCCGAGCGGCCGACGCTCCGTGAGGGCGACACCGGGTCCGTGGTCGCCGCCCTGCAGCGATTCCTCAACAAGACCTTTCCCGCTTACTCGCACATCGACCTCGCGCCGAAGCGCTACGGCCCGCAGACCGCCAGGGTGATCGCCGAGTTCCAGCGTCGCGCAGGAGTTTCGGGGCCGGGTGTCAACGCGGCGGGCCACTCCGTCGGACCGCCGACGTGGGGTGCGCTCGAGCACTTCGGCTTCCGCTGACTCACGGCAGGCGCCGAGCAGTCAACGGCGGTCCAGCTCGGCGGGGTGGAACGGCTCACCGTGACCAGGCACGATCAGGGCCGGACCGAGCTCGAGCAGCGCGGCCCGGGAGCGGTCCAGTGCGGCCTGGTCCTCGGCTCTCGGGTCCTCGGCGGGGCCGTCCTTGGACCACCACAGATGCGTGCAGGCCACGAGGCCGTCTGCGGTGTCGACGAGGGTGGTGATGTCCTGGGCAGTGTGACCGGGTGTGGCCATCAGCCGCACCGACGGCGAGAGCTGGAACCCGTCGGCCGGCCGGTCCGTCCAGCTGTCGTCCTGGTAGATCGCCCAGAAGTCGTGGAACCGGGCTCGTGCGAACAGCGCCGCGTTCAACGTGTGGTCGGGGTGGTGGTGGCTGAACACCACATCGCCGACGTCAGCCGCGTCGAGCGCCAGCGTGGCCAGCGGATCGAGGATCTTGCCGCGGTGCGACACCATGCCGGGGTCGACCACCACGGCTTGCCCCTGGTCGAGGATGAGGACCACGGTGCTGGCCACCCGATCCTCGGCATATCCGGCGGACAGGACGTGCAGCTGCGCGGTCATGCGGTCATCGTGGCACGTGGAGCGCGGGCCACGTCTCGCCGCGCCGCAGGGTCCCGTTGACTCCCGTCAGCGGGTGGCGGTCGGCGAAGGCTGTGACACTGGCGGCATGTTGGAGCTGCGGCCGAACTGCGAATGCTGCGACGTCGACCTGCCACCCGGGTCGACCGATGCCATGATCTGCACCTTCGAGTGCACCTGGTGCGCGCGGTGTGTCGAGGTGTGCCTGGGTGGTCAGTGCCCGAACTGTGGCGGGGACCTGCAGCGCAGGCCGGTTCGTCCCGCTTCGCAGCTCGACGCTCATCCGGCCTCCACGAGGCGGGTCCTGCAGACGGGACTGCACCGTTCCTGACGCCGCAGCACATCACCACTGGTCGATTGTCGGGTCGATTGTCGGGGCCATCGCGTGTGGGTCTTCGTCTTCGGCCGTCCGCGCGCCTATTGTTTCTTGGGACAGGGTTTACTCGATGGGAGAAAAGGTGGCGCAGCAGATCATTACCAAGCTCGTCGATGACGTCGATGGCAAAGAGATCAGGCAGGGTGGCGAGACCGTCCGCTTCGCTGTGGACGGGGTGTCGTACGAGATCGATCTCAACGACAAGAACGCGAAGAAGCTCCGCCAGAGCCTCTCGGTCTATGTGCAGCACGGACGGCGGGTCGGCGGTCGGCGGTCCAGCGGCGCCGCCGCAGCCAAGCCCAAGTCGAACAAGGCAGATCTCGCGGCGATGAGAAAGTGGGCCCGAGACAACGGGTACGACGTCTCGGACCGAGGCCGGATCAGCCAGGAAATACAGAAGGCCTACGCAAAGGCACGCTGACTCATGTCGAGCAGCATCTCCACCAATGCGCCCCCGGTCCTGCAGAGCTACTACCGGATCCTCACCAGTGGACCAACGGCATACGGCGACGGGGACGACCTGCGTCCGTTGCTCTCGGGACACCTCGACTTCACCGGATCCCTCGCCGGTCATCGGCCCGACTCGACGGACGGCTTCCTTCGCGGGGTGTCCGGGTTCATCGCCACCGTCGAGCAGATCGACATCGTGCGTGAGGTCCACGACGACCACGGCTCCGCGGTGCTCTACGACGCCACGATGCCCGGCGGGACCGTGCGCTTCGCGGAGTTCTTCACCTACCGCGACGGCGTGATCGACACACTCGACCTTCATTACGACGGCGAGGACTACATCGCCAAGGGTGGCCGCTGATCGCCGACTCGAACTTCGCAGGCAGCATTCAGCCACAGAGGCGCCGCGCGATGCAGACTGGTCCGGTTGCTCGGGGCTGCCACAACGAGGTGGAGGATCAAATGTTCCGTCGCGCCCGGTTCCCTCGATGGATGGCGCACGTCGCAGTCCTGGCCACGGCCTTCCTGCCAGTACTGACCGCGAGCACGTCCGCGACCGCGGCACCTCAAGCGGTGACGAGGTATGTCGCTCTGGGTGATTCGTACACGGCGGCTCCCCTCGTGCCGAGCATCATCCCGGCCAACGGCTGCTTCCGGTCGACGAACAACTACGCACACGTCGTGGCGCGGACCCTCAGCATCGCGGACTTCGTCGACGTGAGCTGCAGCGGAGCGCAGACGAAGGACATGTTCGGCTCGCAGATGGCCGGCGTCTCGGCCCAGCTCGACACGGTGACACCCGACACCGACCTCGTCACCCTGGGGATCGGTGGCAACGACTTCCAGGTCTTCGGCACGCTCGTCGGCTTCTGTCCGACCCTGGCACCGAGCGACCCGACCGGGGCACCGTGCCGGGACGCCATGCGCAGCGATGGGCAGGACCGCCTCCTCGCCGCTGTCGCCGTCACCAAGCAGCGCATCCACGGGGTCATCGACGCGATCAAGGAGCGCGCCCCGCACGCTCGGGTGCTCGTCGTGGGCTACCCCGAGATCCTGCCGCGCCAGGGCACGTGTCCATCGCTCATGCCACTCGCAACCGGCGACTACCGCTACGGCAACCAGGTCAACCAGCGCCTGACGTGGGCGCTGCGAGAGGCGGCCGCGCAGGAGCACGTCGACTACATCGACGTCTGGCAGGCGAGCCAGGGCCACGACGTGTGCTCGGCCGACCCATGGGTCAACGGCCAGCATGCCGACCTGACTCGGGCCCAGGCGTTCCACCCGTTCGCCAACGAACAGGCCGCCGTCGCGGACCTCATTGTCTCCTCGCTGGGGTAGGCATAGTCCATCGCACTCGAGGCAGGAGGCATGGTGAGACTTCTTCTCACGTCCGCGGGCGTCAAGAACCCGAGCATCCAGAACGCGCTGGTCGACCTGCTGGGCAAGCCGATCGAGGACTCCGCCGCCCTGTGCATCCCCACCGCCCAGTACGGACACCCCCAGCTCGGGCCAGGCGCGGGAGCCTGGCGATTCATCGCTGGACGATCCGACCTTCCGATGACCGGCCTGGGGTGGAAGTCCGTCGGCGTGCTGGAGCTCACTGCGCTGCCCAGCATCGACGAGGAGCGCTGGGTCCCCAGGGTCCGCGAGGCGGACGTCCTGCTCGCGGCAGGCGGCGACGCGCTGTACCTCTGTCACTGGATGCGCGAGTCGGGCCTGGCGGATCTCCTGCCGTCGCTGGACAAGACGGTCTGGGTCGGGCTCAGCGCCGGAAGCATGGTGATGACCCCTCGGATCGGCGAGGTCTTCGTCGGGTGGAAGCCGCCTGGCGGGGGCGACGAGACGCTCGGTTTCGTCGACTTCTCGATCTGTCCGCACGTGAATCCCGAAGGCATGCCGGGCAACACCCAGGCCGAGGCGGAGAAGTGGGCTGCCGACATCAACGGCCCGGCGTATGCGATCGACGACGAGACCGCGATCATGGTGAACGAAGACCTGGTCGAGGTCGTCTCCGAAGGGCACTGGAGGCTGTTCCCTTCCTAGCCCAACCAGGCGAACCGCCAGCGAACGACGCGACTCAGGTGACGGCATACGTCGCTGGCTGGGTTCGCCTCACGTCGGGCTTTCGCCGTCTTGACGGCACGGGATGGACGCCAGTCACATCGGTCCCGCCAGCGCCTCTGGCGTGGTCGGCAGGGTGTTGTCGAATCGCCTGCGGTCCCCGTCGGGGCCGGCGTACCGTCCCAAGGATGGGGGAGGCCCAGGGATAGTCACGGAACCCGGAGGTGCCTCATGGACAAGAAGAGTCGGCGAAGGGTGGCGTCGCTGGCCACCCTCAGCCTTATCGGTTTCGCTTTCACGTCGTTCTCGACCGAGTTGTCCGCCACGGCGGCCTCTGCCGGTCACGCCCATTCGTCGCCGCTGCTCAAACACTCCCATCCCCTGGCTCGCAATCCGCTGCTGAATGGAGGCCATGACAAGGAGGGCCCAGGCGAACCCAGGCTCTCTGCGTTGTGCCAGGACTTCTTGGGTCAGCCGAACCCGTATGGCAACCCCGCGCCGAACGTCGACGCGATCGTCGGTGACACCGTCGTGCCGGTGGGCTCCCAGACAGGGTGTTCCGCGGCCCAGAACGAGACCACGATCTCGGTGAACCCGGACAACGCGCGCAACCTCGTGGCGGGTGCCAACGACTACCGCGTCTTCAACTCCCGCGAGAACCGGAACGACACGTCCGGGTGGGCCTACACGACCACAGACGCCGGCCACACGTGGACCAATGTGCAGCTGCCCCACCTGACGTTCCAGACCGGCGCCACCGGAGCGCTGTCGCAGATGGACGGCGCCGGTGACCCGGCGGTCGCGTTCGGACCGAACAACACCGTCTACTACGCGAACATCGTGTTCAGCCGCCTCAATGAAGCCAACGGCATCGCCGTCAACGTCTCGCACGACGGCGGTATGACCTGGAGCGAGCCGTCCATCGTGCAGCTCGACGGCGTCGACGCCAACGGCAACCCAAGCCCCACGCCCATCTTCAACGACAAGGAGTGGATCGGCGTCGACCAGAGTTCTGGTGCGGTCTACGTGACCTGGACCCGCTACGGCACCGATGACAACCCGATCGTCATGTCGAAGTCCGTCGACGGCGGTGTCACCTGGAGTCCCCGGACCACGGTCACGCCGGCATTCAGCGCCGGGGGAATCACGCCCTACGACCAAGGTTCGTTCCCGCTCGTGGGCTCGGACGGTGCGCTCTACGTCGCCTATGAGGGCTCCGTGTGCCAGACCCTCGCGTGCGACCAGCCGACCGACCACGACGCGATCGTCGTCGCCAAGTCGACCAACGGGGGCGCGACCTTCGTCAACACCCAGGTGGCGGCCGACTACGACTTCCCGTTCAACGCCGACATCGGCGACCTGAGCCTGACCGGCGAGAACTTCCGGATCAACAGCTTCCCGTCTCTGGCGATCGACCGGACGAACAACCGTCTCTACGTCACCTGGGCCGATGACCGGAACGGCATCTACAACGCCTCCGGCGCCTCGGTGCGGACCAACGGTGACGTCCTCGTCTCGACCTCCGGCAACGGCGTGCAGTGGCAGGCGCCGTTCACCCTCGGCTCGCCCCAGGACGAGGTCTTCCCCGCGGTGGCGGCCTACAACGGGCGTCTCGCAGTGTCCTACTACACCCGCAGGTACGACGCGAACGGGATCGGCCTCGACGTCGGGATGAACAGTGCGACGGGCATCGGCAACCTGAGGAACTCGGGAACGGCGCGAGTCACCACGCAGACGAGCAACCCGCAGGTTCAGTTCGTCGGCATCGGGGCGGTGTCCGGGGAGGTGCTCCAGGGCGAGTTCATCGGCGACTACACGGCCATCGCCATGGGCAGCGACCTCGTCGCCCACCCGACGTGGACCGACTTCCGCGGCAACCCGGGCGTGGGGACACCGAACCAGGACGTGTACTCCCAGGCGGTCAGCCTCCGCTGACAACCATTGGTCCTGTGTGGCGCTCGAGCTGCCCCGGGCGCCCGCAGGGCCGGGTATGCCGTCGGCCCATACGCTGGGGCCGTGACCGAGAAGCTGAGCCGTCAGGCCGCCTCTGACGCCCTGCCCGGGTGGAGACTCCTGCTCCAGCGCCCGCACCTGTCGGTGCGCACGCCGGACGTTGCCACCGCCTTCGAGCTCGTCGCCCGGGTGGGCCGGCTCTCGGCCGGCCTGGGCAGCTCACCTGACCTGGATGTGCGCGGCAACCTCGTCCACGTCGTCCTCTCGACGCGTCCGGGCGGCGGTGTCACCGAGGCCGACGTCATGCTCGGACGGGCCATCGAGATCGTCGTCCAGGAGATGGGTCTCTCCAGCGACCGTAACGCCCTGACGGTGCTGGAGATCGCGATCGATGCACTCGACATAGAGGCGGTTCGCCCGTTCTGGGAGGCCGTGCTCGGTTGGGACACCGTCGCCGCGGACGACCTCCAGGACCGCTGTCGCCTGGGTCCGGCCGTGTGGTTCCAGCAGATGGACGAGCCGAGACCGCAACGCAACCGCATCCACATCGACGTCACCGTTGCCCATGACGAAGCTGCCGGCCGGATCGAGCGGGCGCTTGAAGCCGGTGGGCGAATGGTCTCCGCCGAGCGCGCCCCGGCCTTCTGGATCCTGGCGGACCCAGAGGGCAACGAGGCATGCGTCTGCACGTGGCAGGGGCGCGACCCCAGGCCGGCCGGCTGAGAACCCCGGTCCCCCGGTCCGCGGCCTCGTCCGCGGCCTCGTCCGTGGACGGATGAGGACCGGTCCGTCACGTCACGCAGTGGTGCGCAGGCGGTCGTGCGGGTCTAGGGGCGGGTCGCCTGCACGAAGGTGACGGGCCCGAAGCGGTGGTCCACGTGCTCGACCTCGCGGGCATTCTGGAAGCCGGCGTCGGTGAGGAGCGCGACGATCCCGTCGCCGAAGTTGCGTGCGACCACGGGGTTCTTGGCCAGACGGGACCGCAGCAGCTTGGGCAGGTGCCGCAGGGCATGGGCAGGACGGTGGCCACTGTCATGGCCACTGTCATGCCCGTGGTCGTGTCCACCTTCCGCGCTGGCTGCCGGACCCCCGATATCGACGATGGTGACCTTGCCGCCCGGCCGGAGGGCACGCAGGGCATCCCGGGCGAACGCGACGCGACCGTTGTCGTCGACGTGGTGCAGCGCCAGGGACGAGACCACGTGGTCCAGGGTGGCGTCCTCTGCCGGCAGGTGGTCGGCGTATCCCTGGACCAGGGTGAGGGGTATGCCGCGGCGCCGGGCCTTGCGCGCGGCCCGGTGCAGGGCGGCCGCGTCCGGATCGAGACCGGTGACCACCGCGTCCGGTTGGGCCGCGAGCACCGCGAGCGACAGGTTCCCGGTCCCGCACCCCACATCGACGACTGCGTCGGCCGGCGCGATGCCCGCGAGCTCGACCGCGCGTACGTGCAGCGCGTGGACGCCTGCCGTCCGGGTGAACACGTCATACAGGGGCAGGAGCCAGGTCTTGCCCATGCCCGGCAGGAACGGGCGGTCGCGCTCGTCCGGGGTGCGCTGGTCGAGGATGCGGACGTTGGTCTTGGTTGTCGTCACGGGTGCCCCCAGATGTGTTCGGTGTGTGCGGTGTTGGTGAGATCGGTGGTCGTGGTAGACCTGTCTTGCTTCCTTCCAGTGTTCGACGTTCTTCGGTTCCACGACAGCACAGAGGTCGTGCACCATGGCACATTCTTCGGTCAGGCCTTCGCCTTCGGTTCCCGCGCGCCTGCGCGCGGTGCGTCCCGACGGGACCCCGGTCTACCGATACGAGCATCGCCCTGGCGTGCCATCGGTGTCGGTGATCCGCTTCGACACCGAGGCCCACACGGGCCTCCCACCGGGTCACCGGCACGCCCACGACTTCCTCGTCCTGGTCTACATCGAGCAGGGCACGGGGTCGTTCACCCTCGACGGCGCCGAGCGCCGACTCTGCGCCGGACAGGTCTATGCGGTGCCGCCCGGTCAGATCATCGGCATCTCGGCCATCGACGAGCTGGCCCGGTGCTGGGGCTGGTCGGTCGCGTTCACACCGGACGCGGTGCCCGACCTCGCCGCCCTGTCTCCGCTCGCCTGGGCTCACCATCCGTTGCTCGCCATGTTCGCGCCGGGGACCGAGGGCGGCCAGGTCGCCGAACCGGAGCGGCCGCGCTGGTCGGCGTGGCTTGCGGACCTGGCCGAGGAGCTGGCAGACCCGGGACGCCTCGGGGCGAGGGAGGCAGCGGCGGGGCTGCTCACCAGGATCCTGGTCGCCACCGCACGTCTGGCGTCGCCGGGTTCGACGCGCGCGCCTGACCCGCTCGTGGAGCGCGTGTTCAACCAGATCGAGGCCACGTTTCGCGAGCCGGTATCTGCCGGAGACGTTGCCCGCGCGCTCGGGTACACGCCCGGACACCTGACCACCGTGGTTCGTGAGCGCACCGGCCGCCCCGTTCTCGACTGGATCACCGAACGGCGAATGACCGAGGTCAGGCGCATGCTTCGGGAGACCGACCTGACGCTCGCCGTGATCGCCGAGCGGACCGGCCTTCGAGACGCGAGCTACCTCGTGCGCCGCTTCCGAGACCGCCACGGAACGACGCCGCAGCAATGGCGACTTGGTGAGCGGGCCTCGCCGTGAGACCGAGCCGTGAGGCAAGGACCGCTACGACGCGGCTCAGGGCAGCGGGTCTTCACGCAGCCAGCGGCTGGCCCGCTGTGCTCGTTCGATGTACTTGCGAGACGTCGGGGAGACCACGACCGGTAGAGCTGACGGCGCGGGGGTCCCCGGCCCGTCACCGACCGGCGATGCCGGAGGTTCCAGCGGCTCTGGGTCCGAGGGTCCTTGGTCTTCCGACGCCCGCTGACCCGTCGGAGTCGGATCTTCCAGAGGGGGCTTCGGATCTGGCAGGACGTGGGATGCCGGCACTCCCCGTGGGGGCTGTCCGCCGCGCTCGTAGTAGCGCAGGGTCTCGACCAGCTCGTCGAGGAACTCGTCGACCTCGAGCTCGTCGTACCCCCGCCGGAAGGACGTCGATGTGAAGCTGCGGTTCAGGACGTCACTCGAAGTCAGCATGTATCCATGATGAGGGAGGGTCGAGAGCCGGACTGAGGACGTCGGCAGGCGGTGCCGGGCGTCGTCACACCCGGCACCCCGGAGAGCGACGAGCAAACCCAGGTGGCGCCAATCCAGCGTGTCCGGATGCAATCTGCGTAGTGTCGTCAACGCGCACCGTTCGAGCCGCTCGACCGGCACAACCCGGGCGCCCCCACCCAAAGCCCGACCGAGAGGACAGCGCCGTGACCAGCGTGCTGCACGTCGCCACTACCGGCTCCGACGACGCGGACGGATCTGACTCCAGCCCGTTCCGCACGATCGGCCGCGCTGCCGAGCTGGCCCGACCCGGCGACCGGGTCGTCGTCCACGAGGGTGAGTACCGCGAGTGGGTCCGCCCGGCTCGTGGTGGTCTCAGCGACTCTCGTCGGATCACCTACGAGGCTGCCGACGGCGAGCGCGTCGTCGTCAAGGGCTCCGAGCGGGTGACCGGCTGGGAGCGCGCCGAGGGAACGGTCTGGCGTGTCGAGGTGCCGAACGCGCTCTTCGGCTCCTTCAACCCGTTCGCCGAGGAGATCGTGGGCGACTGGGTCGTGCGACCGATCGAAGCCGGCCAGCGCAAGCACCTGGGCGATGTCTACCTCGAGGGACGCAGCTTCTACGAGGTGGGCAGCCCGGACGAGGTGGCGACGGCAGCCCGCCGCGACGAGATCGTCGACGACTGGACCACCCGAACGGTGCCGGTCCGCGACCCCGACCAGACGGCATACGTCTGGCATGCGCAGGTCGGTCGCGACGCGACCACCATCTGGGCGAACTTCCACGGAGCCGACCCCAACGCCCAGCTCGTCGAGATCAACGTCCGACGGTCCGTCTTCTACCCCACCGAGCACCACATCGACTTCATCACCGTCCGTGGCTTCGAGCTGTGCCAGGCCGCGACTCCGTGGGCGCCGCCGACGGCGGACCAGCCCGGACTCATCGGGCCGAACTGGGCCAAGGGCTGGGTCATCGAGGACAACGTCATCCACGACGCCAAGTGCGTCGCCGTCTCCATCGGCAAGGAGGCGTCGACCGGCGACAACAACTACACGTTCCGCGGTGACAAGCCCGGGTACCAGTACCAGCTCGAGTCGGTCTTCTCCGCCCGCCAGATCGGCTGGGACAAGGAGCACATCGGCTCTCACGTCATCCGCCGCAACACGATCTACGACTGCGGGCAGTGCGCCATCGCAGGCCATCTCGGCTGTGTGTTCTCCACGATCGAGGACAACCACATCCACGACATCGCCCTGAAGCGGGAGTTCTACGGGCACGAGATCGCCGGCATCAAGCTCCACGCGGCCATCGACGTCGAGATCACGCACAACCGCATCCACTCCTGCTCCCTCGGGATCTGGCTCGACTGGCAGACCCAGGGCACCCGGGTCGCGCGCAACGTCCTCTACGGCAACTCGCGTGATCTCTTCGTCGAGGTGAGCCACGGACCCTACGTCGTCGACCACAACGTCCTCGCCTCGCCGGTGTCGATCGAGTCCTTCAGCCAGGGGGGTGCCTATGTCGGCAACCTCGTGTGCGGCACCCTGGGCCTGATCCGGGTCATGGACCGCGCCACCCCGTACCACCGTCCCCACAGCACTCAGGTCGCCGGCTACGCCGTCATCTACGGCGCTGACGACCGCTGGATCGGCAACGTGTTCGCCGGCGGTGACGTCGACGCGGCATACGGCCCGGACGCCCACACCCACGGCGGCGCCTGGGTCGGGACCTCCGGCTACGACGGGCACCCATCGACGTTCGAGGACTACCTCGCGCTCATCGACGCCCAGCCTCCGGGCGACCACAACCGCTTCCCGGATGTGCCGCAGCCCGTGTACATCCGCCACAACGCGTATGCCGGCGCCGCCAGGTCGTATGCCGCTGAGGACGCTTCGCTCCGACTCGAGTCGGCGACCTTCGCGGTCGTCGAGGAGGGCGACGCGGTCTGGCTCGAGGCCGACCTCCCCCCGTCGTTCGACGGGCTGCAGGTCGGTGTCGTCACGGGCGCGGATCTGCCGCGGGTCCGTTTCGTCGACGCCGAGTTCGAGGAGCGTGACGGCTCGCCCGTGACGATCGACCGGGACCTCCTCGGGGCGCGCAAGGACCCGAACGCGACCTACCCCGCCGGCCCGATCGGCACGTTGCCGGCCGGCACGTCGCGCACTCGCCTCTGGTGACCGCCCGGGAGCTTCACGAGCGGGCGCCGGGTCAGGGAGCGCCAGTCGGCTCCCGCGCTGCGGCCAGGCGCTCGACGGTATCGGGGTGAGTGGCGAACAGCAGGTACTCGATCCGGGGCGGGTGAACGTCGGCGATGTTGGTCTCCGCGAGGCGTAGCTGCATCGCCGCGAACTCGGCGGAGTCACCGGTCAGCCGCAGCGCATGCTGGTCGGCACGGGCCTCGACCCGACGGGAGACCAGGTTCTGCAACGGACCACCGACCAGGCCGGCCACCGCGCCGACGGCAAGCACCAGGCCGATCGCCGTCGGCGATCCGATGGAGCCGACCCCGGCCCGGGCCAGCAGGGCACCCCACTGACCCACGAGGTAGAGCGCCACGACCGCCGCGGCGGCACCGAGCGCGCCCAGCAGCGCGCCCAGCTCGGGGTCACGGTCCCGGGCGTGGCCGAGCTCGTGGGCGACGACACTCCGTACCTGTCCCGGCGGTGCCTCGCGCAGCAGCGTGTCGTAGACCACGATCCGCCGCGTGGCCCCGAGCCCTGAGACATACGCGTTGAGCCCGGTGGTGCGTCGCGACGCGTCCGCGACCAGCACGTCACGCACCGGCATACCGTCGCGAGCGGCCAGAGCGACCAGCTCGTCACGCAGTGGCCCCGCCGGCATCGGGGTGAACGAGTTGAACACCGGCTCGACCAGGACCGGGAAGACGAAAGCCAGCACGACCACCAGCGCTGCGGCGCCTATCGCACCGAACGCCCACCACCAGTCGGGCGCGACGTGGGTCAGTGTGTAGAACCCGGCGAGCACCACCCCGCTGGTCACCGCTCCGACCGCGCAGCCCTTGAGGAGGTCCACCGCCCAGCCACCCCAGCCCTGGGTGGACAGCCCGTAGTCACGCAGCACGATGTGGCGCCAGGCGCTGAAGGGCAGTGAGACCACCCACAGCATCATCAGGATGACGAGGCCGCCGAGGAGTGCCTGGGCCAGCCAGTGCCCGCCGAACGGCTGTGCCGCCCAGGTGACGATCCGGGCCCCGGCCGGGGTCAGCCCGAGCAGCAGGGGCACCGCCAGTCCGAGCAAAGCCGAGGCGTACGAGCTGGGCCGCAACGCGGCGTGCAGCGCCCGCCCTCTGATGACGATGTCGGCCGGCACGTCGCGCAGCGCCGCCGCCTGGTCGGCGCGGTTCGGCCTGGGCACCCGCCAGGGCACCACCGCCACCGTCGCGGCGGTCACAGCGATGCCGAGCGCGGCCATCGCCACCACCGCCCACGATGTCGAGGTCATGGCCGGCGCCTCCCTTCTCGCATCACAACAATCGACCACGTGCGCACTCGTCGCGGCCTGCCTGGTCTCGCGTCCTCGACAAGCCGCCACGTGGCCGATCGTCGGACGTCGAAACTACCCTGACCAGGAGCGCCCAGCCCGCACCTCGCGAAAGGCGACTCCCATGACGACAACACCTTCTTCGAACCCGCGCCCCAGCTCGACGACGACGTCCGATGGCGGGGCGGTGGCGCGAACCCCTCGACTGGGGAACTGGCCGGCGCCTGACCAGCAGGCCGACACCGGTAGCCGGGCGGGCAGCCCGGACGGACGGGCCTTGGTCCTCGCCGGCGGCGGAGCGGCCGGCAACGCGTGGGAGCTCGGTCTCATCGCCGGGCTGTCCGACGCCGGGGTCGAGGTGACCCGAGCCGATCTCATCGTCGGGACCTCGGCAGGATCGACAGTGGCCGCCCAGGTCACCAGCGGGACACGCCCCGCCGAGCTGTATGCCGCCATCCTCGCCGAGGTGCCTCGGCCACGTGCGGCCGGCGCCGGCTCGGGCCGGGGACGGGGTCCGAGCGTCTCGGGACCGAGCTATCTGGAGTGGTCGAACGGCATCATCGGTTCGGCTCAGGATGCCTCGGACATGCGACGGAGGATGGGCGCCGCGGCGATCGAGCGGGATGCTTCCGACGGCTCTGCCGGGACCCGCTGGCGCGACATCGTCGCGTCCCGGCTCCCCGGACACGACTGGCCGCAGCAGCCGGTGCTCATCACCGCTGTCGATGCGGATACCGGGGATCCGGTTGTGTTCGACCGGGGCAGCGGGGTCGACCTGGTGGACGCCGTCGCCGCGAGCACCTCGGCGATGACGCCCTACCGCATCGGCGAGAAGCGATACATCAACGGCGGCTATCGTCGCAGTGAGAATGCCGACTTGGCGGCCGGATTCGGCTGCGTGCTGGTGTTGTCACCGTTCGGCGGCAGGTCGCGCATGCCGCTGGAGTGGGGCATGGATCTGGCAACCCAGGTCGAAGAGCTGCGCGCGGGGGGCAGCAGGGTCGAGACCGTCTTTCCGGACGGCGGCGCGGGGGAGGTGTTCGACGCCAATGCCTTGGATCCGTCGACTCGTCTGCCGGCCGCGCGAGGAGGCTACGAGCAGGGGCGAGCCCTTGCCGAGCGGCTCGCCGAGTTCTGGCGCTGACGCCGGCGGACCACCGATGGCCGGTCAGGACAGGCTCAGGATGCGCCTGACCCTCTCGAGGGGCTGTCACCCGAGGAACGCCCTGGCGCGGGTGGTCGCTGTCCCTGCGACCGGTGGTGGGTACGGTGAGCGTGGAGGTGTCTGGGCACCTGGTGGTCCCCCCGGTCTTCAAAACCGGTGAGACCGAGGATCTCGGTCTGGCGGGTTCGATTCCCGTCCACCTCCGCCAACTGACTCCCGGCCCGATCGTGCGACTGGAGGACGCCGTGACCCAGACCGACCCTCGGCGCCGGATCCCGCGCACCGACGCCGTGCTCTCGGACCCGACCGTCGCGGCGGCCGTCGAACGCCACGGTGTCGCGGCGGTCAAGGCGGTGGTCCGCGCCGCTCAGGAACGGGCGCGAGCCGGCGAGATCGCCCCAGGCGACGTCGTCTCGGAGGCGAGGGCCTCGCTGCCCCGGCGCGCGACCACGCTGCGGCCGGTCATCAACGTCACCGGGGTCGTCGTGCACACGAACATCGGCCGGGCGCCCTTGTCGGACGCGGCGATCGACGCAATGGTCGCGGCTGCGCGGTATGTGGACGTCGAGTACGACGTCGTCACGGGCGCCCGCGCTCGCCGCGGCCGAGGCGCGCTCGCAGCCTTACGAGCTGCCGTGCCGGAGGCAGGAGGCGCGCTCGTCGTCAACAACGGCGCCGCTGCTCTCGTGCTCGCGACGACGTGCCTCGCCGCGGGCCGCGACGTGGTCGTCAGCCGAGGCGAGATGGTCGAGATCGGTGACGGCTTCCGGCTCCCGGACCTCATCGCCTCGACGGGTGCCCGCCTGCGCGAGGTCGGCACGACGAACCGCACCACCGTCTCGGACTACGCCGCCGCCATCGGCCCCGACACCGGCTGCATCCTCAAGGTGCACCCCAGCAACTTCCGGGTCGAAGGCTTCACCAGCAAGGCGTCTGTCCGCGACCTGGCCGGCCTCGGCGTGCCCGTCGTCGTGGACATCGGCAGCGGTCTCCTCGCCCCCGACCCGCTGCTGCCCGACGAGCCCGACGCCGCCACGACGCTTCGCGAGGGCGCTTCTGTGGTGACGGCCAGCGGGGACAAGCTGCTCGGTGGCCCGCAGGCGGGACTCGTGCTCGGCGATGCCGACGTCGTAGAGCGTCTGCGCCGGCACCCGCTGGCTCGCGCCCTTCGTGTCGACAAGCTGACGCTCGCGGCCCTGGAGGCCACACTGCGCGGTCCGGCACCACCCGTGCAGGGCTACCTCCACGCATCCGAGAGCGAGCTCCGTTCTCGCACAGAGCGACTCGCGGAGGCGGTCGGCATGCCGGTGGTCGCCGTGGACGGGCGCGTGGGCGGCGGCGGTGCGCCCGGCGTCCCGTTGCCCGGGTGGGCGGTGGCGCTGCCCGAGCGCTGTGCGGAGCTGCTGCGCACTGGCGACCCGAGGGTCGTCGCGCGCATCGAGGGCGGCCAGTGTCTCGTCGACCTGAGGTGCGTCCCGAGCGACTCGGACGGCGACGTCGAGTATGCCGTCCGCACCGCCTTGTCGGGGCTGGGCTGACGTGTACGTCGTCGCCACCGCCGGCCACGTCGACCACGGCAAGTCGACGCTCGTGCGCGCGCTGACCGGGATCGAGCCGGACCGGTGGGAGCAGGAGCGCCGTCGTGGGCTCACGATCGACCTGGGATATGCGTGGACGACCCTGCCCTCGGGCGAGGACATCGCCTTCGTCGACGTGCCCGGCCACGAGCGCTTCATCGGCAACATGCTCGCGGGGCTCGGACCCGCCCCGGCCGTCGTCTTCGTCGTCGCCGCCGACGAGGGCTGGATGCCACAGTCGAGCGAGCACCTCGCCGCGGTCGACGCGCTGGGCTTGCGCCACGGGCTCGTCGTCATCACCCGCGCTGACCTCGCCGACCCCCGAGGCACGCTCTCCGAGGCGATGGCACGGACGGCCAGGTCGTCGATGGCGGGCGCCGAGAGTGTCGTCGTCTCGGCGCGGACGGGCGCCGGGCTCGAGGAGCTTCGCTCGGCCCTGGACCGGCTGGTCACCGCGCTGCCACGAGCCGACACGGAGCACCGGATGCGGCTCTGGGTCGACCGCTCGTTCTCGGTGCGGGGGAGTGGGACGGTCGTGACGGGCACCCTTGGACAGGGCGCTGTCCGGGTGGGCGACGAGGTCGTCGTGCAGCGTGCCGATGGCCGGACCCGCCCAGCCGTGGTGCGCGGGCTCCAGAGCCTGGGGCAGCCGAAGGACTCGGTCATCGCGACGGCTCGCGTCGCCGTCAACCTGCGCGGCATCTCTGTCGACGAGGTCCGTCGTGGCGACCTTCTTCTGACGCCCGACGCCTGGCACCTCACCACCACACTCGACCTGCGGCTCACACCCTCCGATGACCGGCTGCCCGTCCACGTCATGGTGCACGCGGGCACCGTGGCAGTCGACGCGCGGCTGCGGGCGCTCGGCGGGGAAGCCGCCCGCCTCACCCTCCCGGCGCCGTTGCCCATCGCCGCGGGTGACCGACTGATCCTGCGCGACCCAGGCACCCGCCGCATCGCTGGAGCGCTGGTCGTCGACGCTGACCCACCCCGACTGACCCGACGCGGCGCCGCGTCGCGGCGAGCGGTCGACGTGAGGGCGATGAACGGCATACCCGATCTGGCGGCTGAGGTGGAGCGCCGGGACGCGATGACGGTCGCCGAGGCCGAAGCGTTGGGGATCCCGGTCCCCGGCGGGGACCGGCCCGCGGAAACTGTTGCACGACAGGGTCGTTGGCTGGTTGCCGACTCTGCGTGGTCGCGCTGGACGACCGACCTTCGCGCTGCCGTGGAGGCCCGGGCGAGCGAGGAGCCACTGGACCCGATGATGACCCTCGAAGCGGCGCGCGCCGCGGTCGGGGTGCCCGACCGCGCGATGATGCCGGAGCTGGCCGGTGCAGCCGGGCTCGAGCTGCGGAACGGCAGTGTCGGCCTACACGGGCAGGGCGCCGCGCTCGGAGAGCGGGCGGAGCTCGGGCTTCGTGGCATCGAGCAGCGCCTCGCCGATCATCCGTTCGCCTCACCGGAGCAGAAGGAGCTCGATGCCGCAGGGCTCGGTCCGCGAGAGATCGCGGCGGCCGTCCGGGCCGGACGTCTCGTGCGGCTGCCCGAGGACGTGCTGCTCCAGCCCAACGCCCCCGCCCACGCGATGCGCGTGCTCGCCTCGCTTCCGCAGCCCTTCACCACGAGTGAGGCGCGGGTCGCCCTCGACTCGACGCGCCGAACGGTCATCCCCCTGCTCGAGCACCTGGACTCCCGGGGCTGGACCCGCAGGCTCGACGGATCGCACCGCGAGGTATGCCGCTGAGCGCCGGCCGCGGCGGAGGCGGAGTCGAGCCGGCAGAGCAGGCGGGGCAGAGAGGCCGGCGGCGTCAGAGCAGGTTGAGCGTGAACGTGCCGAGCTCGTCCTCGAAGTAGACGACCACCGCCCAGTCCTCGCCCTCGATCTGGCCGTGGCACACCGTGACGACCCCCTGGGCGACCTTGCGTGTCTTCGGGCAGTCCATCGTGATGTCGCTCGACCCGTCGTCGAGCCGCTGCTCGACGGCGTTGGCGAGGTCGTCGCCGGGCAGTGACGTGCCCGCCGCAACCGGGACGGTGCCGGTCAGCGGGCCGACAGGCATGCCGCTCGCGTCATCGGGCTGGGACGACACAGAGTCGGCCGTCGACGGGGTGAACGACGGTCGATCGAGGACGCCGAGGCCGAAGAGAAGCACCCCGATCACGGCGAGGACCGAGAGCGCGAAGCTGGCGATGGCCAGCCCGCGATAGGTGTCCGTGCGCTGGCCCACGACTGCGGGGGGAGGCACGGGAGCCATCGGCGCCGCCGCCGGGCGCGGCCACTGGTACGCCTCCGCGACCACTGGACGTCCGGTCGGTGGCGGCAGCGCCGGAGCCATCGGCGGAGCCGTCGGTGACGATGTCGAGCTGCCGGACGAAGGGGCGTCGCCCGTCGCCTCGCTGGGAGCTTCGGACGTGGTCTCGGACTGCGGGTCGTGCATCGGTGCCTCGTCTGGGTCGAGTCTGGGTGTGATCTGTGCGCCGCCCGAATGCTAGAGGGGCGGCGCAGGACCTGGGACCCAACGAGGTCACGATCCGGCACCTGTCCTTGTCACAGGCCGTGTCACAGGCCGTGTCACAGCCCGTGTCACAGCCCGTGTCACAGCCCGAGTCACGCTGTCGGTGGGTGATGGCAGGCTGAGCGTGATGGCAGACGTGCTGGACCGCTTCTCTCCCTCGACCGCTTCGTGGTTCCGGAGCAGCTTCAGTGCGCCCACCGCCGCCCAGCAGGGCGCGTGGGAGGCGATCTCGTCCGGCCACCACTGTGTCGTCGTCGCGCCGACCGGCTCGGGCAAGACGCTCTCGGCCTTCCTCTGGGCGATCGACCGGATCGCCACCGAGCCGGTCCCCGAGGATCGGTTGTCGCGGTGCCGGGTGCTGTATGTCTCGCCGATGAAGGCCCTGGCCGTCGACGTCGAGCGCAACCTCCGGGCACCGCTGGTCGGCATCGGCCATGCCGCCACTCGGATGGGCCTGCCGGTGCCCGACATCGGCGTCACGGTCCGTTCCGGCGACACCCCGGCGAACGAGCGGCGCGCCTTCGCCCGCACGCCGACCGACATCCTCATCACGACGCCCGAGTCGCTCTTCCTCATGCTGACCTCGTCCGTGCGTGAGGCGCTGCGCGGGGTCGAGACGGTCATCGTCGACGAGGTTCACGCGGTGGCCGGCACCAAGCGCGGTGCGCACCTCGCGCTCAGCCTCGACCGGCTCGACGCGCTGCTGGAGCAGCCGGCTCAGCGGGTGGGTCTGTCGGCGACGGTCCGCCCCGTCGAGGAGGTCGGCCGCTATCTCGCCGGTGGCCGTCCCATCGAGGTGGTCCAGCCGCCGTCGACGAAGGAGTGGGATCTCGACGTCGTCGTCCCGGTCCCCGACATGGCCGAGCTCGCGGGCTCCCCGGTCGAGATCGCTCCCGGGGTGCCCGACCTGTCCGGCCCAGCGGCGGGCAACGCCCCACAGGCGAGCATCTGGCCGCACGTCGAGGAGCGGATCGTCGACCTCATCGCCGACCACCGCTCGACCCTGGTGTTCGCCAACTCCCGCCGGCTCGCCGAGCGTCTGACCGCCCGGCTCAACGAGATCTGGGAGGACCGCCTCGCCGAGGCGGCCGAGCTGCCCCAGCCCTCCGCCCCCGGCGGGTCCCCGGCTCCGAGCGAGACCGCAACCTCGCGTGGGCAGCCGCGGCACACACCTGCGCAGGTCATGGCCCAGTCCGGCGCGAGTCGCGGCGCACCCGCTGTCCTCGCCCGCGCCCACCACGGGTCGGTGAGCAAGGAGCATCGGGCTGCCATCGAGGAGGACCTCAAGGCCGGACGCCTGCCGGCCGTCGTGGCCACGAGCAGCCTCGAGCTCGGCATCGACATGGGCGCGGTCGACCTCGTCATCCAGGTCGAGAGCCCGCCGAGCGTCGCCAGCGGGCTCCAGCGAGTCGGACGCGCAGGACACCAGGTCGGCGCGGTCAGCCAGGGCGTGCTGTTCCCGAAGTTCCGCGGCGACCTCGTCCAGACCGCCGTCGTGGTCGAGCGGATGCGCGACGGGGCCATCGAGAGCCTGCGGGTCCCTGCCAACCCGGTCGACGTCCTCGCCCAGCACATCGTGGCGATGTGTTCCATGGACGACTGGACGGTCGGCGAGCTCGAGTCGCTGGTCCGCCGGTCGGCCAGCTTCGCGTCGCTGCCGCGCTCGGTCCTCGAGGCGACCCTCGACATGCTGTCCGGCCGCTATCCGAGCGACGAGTTCGCCGAGCTGCGCCCGCGCATCGTGTGGGACCGCGTCACCGACACGTTGACCGGGCGTCGTGGCGCGCAGCGGCTCGCGGTGACGAGCGGTGGCACGATCCCCGACCGCGGGCTGTATGCCGTGTTCCTCGCCTCCGGGGACGGCCCCGGTCGCCGGGTCGGCGAGCTCGACGAGGAGATGGTCTACGAGTCGCGGGTCGGCGACGTGTTCACGCTCGGCACGTCGTCCTGGCGCATCGAGGACATCACCCACGACCGCGTGCTCGTCACGCCCGCGCCCGGTCTGGCCGGGCGGCTGCCGTTCTGGAAGGGCGACCAGCAGGGCCGCCCCGCCGAGCTCGGGCGTGCGGTCGGCGCGTTCGTGCGCGAGATCGTGGGCCTCGGGCCTGAGCGCGCGCGAGACCGGGTGCGCGCCGCGGGGCTGGACGAGTGGGCAGCCGACAACCTCATCGGCTACCTCGGTGAGCAGCGCGAGGCGACGCGTCACGTGCCCGACGACCGCACCATCGTCGTCGAGCGCTTCCGCGACGAGATCGGCGACTGGCGGGTCGCCGTGCTCTCGCCGTTCGGGGGGCAGGTGCACGCCCCGTGGGCCTTGTGCGTGGCGGCCCGGATGCGGGAGCGGTTCGGCGTCGACGTCCAGGCGATGCACGGCGACGACGGCATAGTCTTCCGGTTGCCCGACCTCGAGTTCGACGACGACGGCCCGGCCGGCTCGGGTGGCGCACCCGGCGGTCGCGGCTCTGCCGGCGCCGGGGTAGGACAGCAGCTGCTCGAGCTGGTCACGCGGGAGCCTGAAGAGGTCAACGAGCTCGTCACGCAGGAGATCGGCGGGTCCGCCTTGTTCGCAGCGCGGTTCCGTGAGTGCGCCGCACGAGCGCTGCTGCTTCCGCGTCGCCGCCCCGACCGGCGGCAGCCGCTGTGGCAGCAGCGCCAGCGCGCGGCCCAGCTGCTCCAGGTCGCAAGCCAGTACCCCTCGTTCCCGATCGTGCTCGAGGCGGTGCGGGAGTGCGTCCAGGACGTCTTCGACGTGCCCGGCCTCGTCGAGCTCATGACCGAGATCCGGTCTCGCGCGGTCAAGGTCGTCGATGTCGAGTCGGCGCAGCCGAGCCCGTTCGCGAAGTCGCTGGTGTTCGGCTACGTCGCCCAGTACCTCTACGAAGGCGACTCCCCCCTCGCTGAGCGGCGCGCGGCAGCGCTCGCACTCGACCCGTCCCTGCTCTCCGAGCTGCTGGGGCAAGGTGAGGCGCTCGCGCTGCGCGACCTGCTCGACCCCGAGGCCGTGGCGCGCACCGAGGCCGAGCTGCAGCGGCTCACCCCCGAGCGGGGCGCGCGCGACGCCGAAGACCTCGCCGACCTGCTTCGCGTGCTCGGGCCGCTGTCGTCGACCGACATCCTCGCGCGGGCGGCGCAGGGGTTTGACTCGGCGGACGTCGAGGCGGCGTTGAAGGAGCTCGAGGCGGCGCGACGGGTGATCGCCGTGCGCATCGCCGGGGACGACAGATGGGCGGTGATCGAGGACGCCGCGAGACTGCGCGACGCCCTCGGCACGGCGCTGCCGGTCGGGGTGCCGCAGGCCTTCTTGGAGCCGGTGCCCGACCCGCTCGGCGACCTCGTCGCACGCTTCGCTCGCACCCATGGCCCCTTCACGGTCCACACGGTCGCCGCCTGGTGGGGTGTCGGTCCATCGGTCGCGCACGACGCCCTGCGCCGGCTCGTGTCGATGGGGCGGGTGGTCGAGGGCGAGCTGCTGCCCACCGAGAGTGGCGGTGGGCACGGCCCGGAGTTCTGCGACGCCGAGGTGCTGCGCCTGCTGCGCCGCCGCTCGCTGGCGGCACTGCGTCACGAGGTCGAGCCGGTCTCCCAGTCCGACCTGGCCCGGTTCCTCCCGCAGTGGCAGGGCGTGGGTGGCGGGCTGCGAGGGCGTGAGGGCCTGTTGCGGGCGATCGAGCAGCTCACGGGTGCCGTCGTCCCGGCAAGCGCCTTGGAGACCCTGGTGCTGCCGACGCGGGTCGTCGACTACCGTCCGGCGCTGCTCGACGAGGTGATGAGCTCGGGCGAGGTCGTCTGGCGGGGTCACGGGTCTCTGCCGGGCGATGACGGGTGGGTCAGCCTGCACCTGTCCGACACCGCGCCGCTGACGCTGACGCCACCCGATGACACCGAGCCAGTCCAGGCCGAGCGCGTCGTGCTCGACGCACTCGCGGGCGGTGGCGCCTACTTCTTCCGTGCCCTCGCCGACCGCACGGGCCTCGCCGACACCGAGCTCAACGATGCGTTGTGGACGCTGCTGTGGTCGGGTCGCATCACGAACGACACGATCGCGCCCCTGCGCGCCCTCCTGGCCGGAGGCCGCAGCGCCCACAAGCGGTCGACCGCCGGTCCCCGCACGACAAGGTATGCCGGCCGCCGCGGGTCGCTCGGCCGCTTCGGCTCGCTGCGCGGCTCGTTGGCAGGCTCGTCGCTGGGCTCGCTGGGAACACCGGGATCGACTGGCCCGTCGGACGCGTCGGCAGGCGTGGCGGGTTCGCCGGAAGGGGTGCCGCCGGGCGTGACAGCAGACCGGGTTGCCGCTGCCGAGACCGCGGCATCCGCCCGCGCGATGCAGGCCGGGCGGGCTGCCGGGTCAGGCCCGTCGACCGGTGTCGGCCGGTGGACCGCTCTGCCGCCGGCGGAGACCGACCCGACCGTGCGTGCGGTGACCAGTGCCGAGCTCCTGCTCGACCGCTACGGCGTGCTGACCCGGGGCTCGGTCGTCAGCGAGGACGTGCCAGGCGGCTTCGCCGCGGTCTACCGCGTGCTGGCTGCCGCGGAGGAGGCAGGCAAGGTCCGCCGTGGCTACTTCGTCGAGGGGCTCGGCGCCTCGCAGTTCGCCTCGACCGGCGCGGTCGACCGGCTCAGGTCGATGTCGCGACTCCCCGGCGGTGGGTCGGCCGGTGTCTCTGGTCAAGCGGCTGACGGCACGCCAGGCGGTTCCGACGCCGGCCACGCCGGTGCCGTCGGTGGGCGGGTCGACCCCTTCGAGCGGGACGAGTGGGCGTCAGCGCGGACGGGACCCGGCGGCATACCGGCATGGTCTGCGGGGCGGGACCGGCGACCGGGCCGGCGCGACGAGCGGTCCGGACCCCCGACGCTCGTGCTCGCGGCGAGCGACCCGGCGAACCCCTACGGCGCCGCGATCCGCTGGCCGGAGCGCGGAGTCGTCGACCCAGAGGACAGCCGCCCCAAGGGCCACCAGCCGGGGCGCAAGGCCGGCGCGCTGGTCGTGCTCGTCGACGGAGACCTCGTGCTCTACGTCGAGCGCGGCGGCAAGACGATGCTCTGCTGGTCTGACGACCCCGACGCGCTGCAGGCCGCGGCAGACGCGCTCGCGCTAGCCGTCCGCGAGGGTGCGCTGGGTCGCCTCACCGTCGAGAAGGCAGACGGAGCAGCCATCCTGGGCTCGAAACACCCTCTGGTGCAGGCACTCTCGCAGGCCGGCTTCCATATGACCCCGCGTGGGCTCCGGCTGCGCCGCTGAGGTGGCCGGTCTCAGAGGCGTTCGACGCGCTCGCGTGGCGTGACCGCACCACGGGTGTCGAGGAATCGCCGCGACCGCTCGGCCAGCGCGTCGACGTCGTAGGCCCGGTGGTGCTGGAGCAGCACGACGAGGTCGGCCTCGGCCACGGCCGCGTCGAGGTCCGTCACCGCGGTCACGCGCTCGCCGAGGGCATCCCAGCGGGCGATGAGAGGGTCGTGGAACGACAGGTGCGCACCGTTCTCGATGAGCTTGCGGCCGAGCGGCACCGCGGGCGACTCGCGCTGGTCGGCGATGTTCGCCTTGTAGGTGACCCCGAGCAGCAGGATGCGCGAGCCGCGCAGCGCCCTGCCGTCGGTGTTGAGAGCGTCCTGCATGCGGCGCACGACGTACGACGGCATGGCGGCGTTGATCTCCTGCGCGAGCTCGACGAACCGGAACGGATAGCCGAGCCGGGTCCGGACGTTGTGCGACAAGTAGTTCGGGTCGATCGGGATGCAGTGCCCGCCGACACCCGGACCGGGATAGAACGCCTGAAAGCCGAAGGGCTTCGTCCTCGCCGCGGCGATGACCTCCCAGAGGTCGATGTCGAGGTCGTGGCAGAACCGCGCCATCTCGTTCACGAGGGCGATGTTGATGTGGCGGTAGGTGTTCTCGAGCAGCTTGGCGGTCTCGGCCTCGCGGGTCCCGCGGGTCGGCACGACGGTGTCGACGAAGAGCGAGTAGAAGTCGCAGGCCGCCTCGGTGCACGCGGGCGTGTGCCCGCCGACGACCTTCGGCGTGTTCCGGATGCCGTAGACCGGGTTGCCGGGGTCCACGCGCTCGGGCGAGAAGGCGAGGTTGAAGTCGACGCCGGCCTCGAGCCCCCCGACCTCGAGGATCGGGCGCACCACCTCGTCGGTGGTGCCCGGGTACGTCGTGGACTCGAGTATTACGAGGGTGCCCGGCTGCAGGTGTTCGGCGAGCGCCGCGACCGCCGCGCGGACCGCGGTGAGGTCAGGCCCGCCTTCTGGGCTCAGCGGCGTCGGGACGCAGAGCACGACCGCTGCGGTCTCCGCGAGGACCTTCGCGTCGGTCGTCGGCTCGAACCCCGCGTTGAGCATCTTCGTGACGTCCTCGTCGGAGAGGTCGTCGACGTGCGACCTGCCGGCGCCCAGCGACGTGACGACGGCAGCGTTGCTGTCGAGCCCCGCCACGCGCAACCCGGCGTGGACGGCCGCCTCGGCGAGCGGCATACCGACGTACCCCAGCCCGACGACCACGGCGTCATATCTGCGGCGAATCATGTTCTCCCCCACTACAGCTCAGGCTGTTACAAGGTCATCGTCGAGGTCGTCGCCGATGCCGAGGTCGGAGCGCGCCGGGTCGAAGTCGGGGGCCCGGTGGCCGATGCCCAGCAGCTCGGCGATCGCCGCGACCGAGCGTTCGGCCGCCCGGCCGTCGCCGTACGGGTTCACCGCGTTCGCCATCGCCGCGTATGCCGCCGGGTCGTCGAGCAGCTCCTCGAGCCCGGCGCGGATGGCGGCGCCGTGGGTGCCGACGAGGCGGACGGTACCCGCTTCGACGGCCTCCGGCCGCTCGGTCGTGTCGCGCATGACGAGCACCGGCTTGCCCAGGCTCGGCGCCTCCTCCTGGACGCCACCTGAGTCGGTGAGCACGACGGTGGCGGAGGCTAGCGCGTGCGCGAACTGGTGGTAGTCGAGGGGCTCGGTGAGCAGCACGTTGTCCAAGCGGCCGAGCAGCGGCTCGATGACGTCCCGGACGACTGGGTTCCGGTGCATCGGCAGCAGGATGCGCAGGTCGGGACGCTCGACGGCCAGGTCGCGGATCGCGGACATCGACTCGACCATGCGGGCACCCCACGACTCGCGGCGGTGCGACGTGACGAGGACGAGCTCGGCGCCCGCCTTCGCCTCGGCGACCAGCTCCTCCACGCGCGGGTCCGCGAAGTCGACCGGCTGCGCCGTCGTCCACTGGAGCGCGTCGATGACGGTGTTGCCGGTGACGGGGATCATCGACTCCGCGATCGACTCGCGCACGAGGTTCGCCTTCGACGTCGCCGTCGGCGCCAGGTGCAGTGCTGCCAGGGGAGCGGTGAGGCGGCGGTTGGCCTCCTCCGGGAACGGCGAGTGCACGTCCCCGGTGCGGAGCCCGGCCTCCAGGTGCACGACCGGGATGCGCTCGTAGAACGCGGCCAGCCCAGCGGCGAGCACGGTCGTGGTATCGCCTTGCACGACAACGACATCGGGCCGATCTGCCTTCAGCAGCTCAGCAGTCGCGATGACCGTCCGCGACGTGATCTCGGCGAGTGAGGCGCCCGGGGTCATGAGGTCGAGGTCGTGGGCCGGCTCGATGCCGAAGAGGGTGTTGACCTGGTCGAGCATCTCGCGGTGCTGACCCGTGACCGCGACGATGGGCTCCACCCGCTCGTCACCCACGAGTGCCGCCACGAGCGGCGCCATCTTGATCGCCTCGGGACGCGTCCCGTAGATGGTCATGACACGGTGCATGTCAGCCCCTCAGCGCCAGACGCCGCGCGTGTCGACGAGCTGGCGGCCGCGCAGGTCACCGAGGCTGATCGAGCGGAACGGCGCGTGGTCGACGAGCAGCAGGACGACATCGGCCTCGCGCACCGCGTCGTCCGTCGGCGCCAGGGTGACGTTGGGCAGGTCGGCGAGTCGGCCCGGCAGCTGGTCCACGTGGGGCTCGACCGCCAGGATCCGGGCGTCAGGGTGTCCGGCCGCCAGTGCCTCGGTGATCGCGAGGGCCGGCGACTCGCGCAGGTCGTCGATGTCGGCCTTGAACGCGAGACCGAGGCACGCGATCGTCGCGCCCGAACCGTCAGTGGGCAGGCCGGCGTCGGCGAGTGCCGCGTCGACCTTGCGCAGCACCGAGCCGGGGCGTGCGTCGTTGGTCTCTCGCGCGGCCCGGATGATGCGCGCCTGCTTCGGCGCGGCTGAGACGATGAACCACGGGTCGACCGCGATGCAGTGGCCACCCACGCCAGGACCCGGCTGGAGGATGTTGACGCGCGGGTGGTGGTTGGCCATCGAGATGACCTCCCACACGTCGAGCCCGAGGTGCTCGCAGATCTCGGCGAGCTCGTTCGCGAAGGCGATGTTGACGTCACGGAAGGCGTTCTCGGTGAGCTTGGCCATTTCCGCTGACTTGGCGTCGGTGAGCAGGATCTCGCCGGTGACGAAGGTGCGGTAGACCTCGGCTGCCCTGGTGGCACACTCGGGCGTCAGACCGCCGACGATCCGGTCGTTCGAGAAGATCTCGACCATGATCCGGCCCGGCAGGACGCGCTCCGGACAGTGCGCCAGGTGCACATCCGGGATGCCCCCCATGTGCGGGAGCTTGAGGTCGGGTCGCAGCTGCGAGATCCACTCGGAGATCTGCCACGTGGTCCCGGGCGGAGAGGTCGACTCGAGGATGACGACCTCGCCTCCGGTGAGCATCGGCGCGATGGCCTCGGTGGCGGCCCGGACGTACCGGAGGTCCGGCTCGTGGTCGCCCTGGAAGGGCGTCGGCACCGCGATGAGGTAGACCGACGCGTGCGGCGTCTCGGTGGTCGCGGTGAGCAGCCCCTTGGAGACTGCGCTCGCGATGGCGACGTCGAGGTTCGGCTCGACGATCGGCACCCGACCAGCGTTGATCTCGCTGACGGTGCGCTCGTTGACGTCGACGCCTGTGACCTCGAGCCCCTGACGGGTCAGGGCAGCACAGGTCGGCAGACCGATGTAGCCGAGACCGATGACGGCGATTCCGTCGTCGAACATACGTGAACTCCCGTGTCTGGTGAGGTTGCTGGTCGGGCTGGGGTGGGGGTGCTCGCCGGCCCGGCCGGTGCCGGGGCCGCGATGATGGGTGCGACGGTGGATGAGACCGTCGGTGCGTCGCTCGGACCCACCTCCGGTGGCGGGTCGGTCGGCGAGCCCGGCTCGGCGGTCGAGGACGTGCCGCGGCGCCGTCGGGACTGTTCGGCGAGATCGGCGATGTGGCGCACGAAGTCGCGGCCGATGACGTTCCAGTCGTAGTGCTCGCGCACGTACTCATGACCCGCCCGGCCCATCGCCGCGCGCCGCTCCGGGTCGCGCGCCAGCTCCACGAGCGCGGACGCCGTGGCTTCCGCGTCGTCGAACGGCACGACGATGCCGCAGCCCGCCTCGTTGACGAGGTCCGCGGCGAGGGGGAGCGGGGTCGTCACGACGGGTATGCCGTGCGCCATGTACTCGATGACCTTCGTCGGCATGGAGTGCCGGTAGTTCGGGCGGTCCTCGAGCAGGGAGAGGCCGGCCAGCGCGCCGTCGAGCATCGGGAGGGCCCGCGCGCTCGGCACGAACCCGAGGTGCCGCACATGCCCGCACTTGACGCCCCAGCTGAGGGTGTCTGCGGTTCGGGAGTCACGGGCGGCACCGATGATCTCGACGCGGACCGAGCCGCGCATCGCCACGGTGAGCAGCCGTCCGGTCTGCAGCAGTGTCGCCGCACCTCTGGCCATGGTGATCGACCCGAGATAGACCGCGCGGGTGTCGCCCGGTGGCTCGACGGTGGCCGGCACGCTCACGGTGTTCGGCACGACGACGTGCTCGCGCTCGAACCGCTCCGCATACGCGTACTCGGCGAGGATCAGCTCGTGGCGGCGCTCCGCGCGACGTTCGATCGCCCGGGCGGCGCGTGCCATCGCGCCCCGCGCCCGCTCGGGCACCCACGGCTTGGCCTCGATCGCCGCCGCGGTGTCCTCGTGCACGTCCCAGACGAGGTTGTCGATCCGCAGCCCGACGGCGGCGGCGACGATCTCGGGGTCGTGGACCAGGACGACGTCGTGCTCGGGTCCCTCATGGGCGAGCAGGCGACGGACCGCCCGGAACGCCTCGCCGCGAGACCGGCCGGTGGCGTGCGGCAGGTCGACGGGACGCAGGCCCGGCACGTCGGGAAGGTCGAGGCCGTGCGCCGAGAACGGTGCGGCATACGTGACCTGGACGCCGGCGTCGAGCAGCGCGCCGATCTCCCGATGGCGGATGCGGGCGTCCTCCGGATGGTGCACCACGGTCACGACGAGGGCGCGGTCAGCGGGCATCCGGCTCACCTCGGCGGCTTCCGGTGCGACTCCTCGTAGGCGCCCACGACGTCCTCGGTCGGGCCGTCCATGATGATCCGGCCCTGGTCCATCCACAGGACGCGGTCGCAGGACTCGCGGATCGCGGAGTTCGAGTGGCTGACGAGGAAGACGGTGCTCGCCTCCTGGCGGATCTCGGCGATGCGGTCCTTGCTCCGCTGCTGGAAGTCCGCGTCGCCCGTGGCCAGCGCCTCGTCGATCATGAGGATGTCGGGTGCGGCGGCGGTCGAGATGGCGAACCGCAGGCGCGCCCCCATGCCGGAGGAGTAGGCGCTCATCGGCAGGTCGACGAAGTCGCCGATGCCCGAGAACTCGACGATGTCGTCATAGCGCGCGCGCACCTCGCGCGGCGTCAGGCCGAGCGCCAGACCACCGATCATGACGTTGCGCGCACCGGTGATGCCCGGGAGCAGGACCGCGTTGACGCCGAGCAGCGACGGCCGGCCGAGCGCCCAGAGCTTGCCACCGCTGGGCGGGATGAGCCCGGCGATAGCGCGCAGCAGCGTGCTCTTGCCCGAGCCGTTGCGCCCGATGATCCCGACCGCCTCGCCATGGTTGACGACGAACGAGACCTGCTTGACCGCGTGGACCTTGCGGACCGAGGAGACGGCGTTGCGCTTGCTGAACATCCGCTCCACGAACGGCAGCTCACCCTCGGTGGCGGTCGCCCGCTTCTTCGCGCCGAAGACGGTGTAGATGATGTCGAGCTCGGAGCAGACGACGCTCGGCTTCGTCGAGACGGGGGGCGTCGGGCGCGGTCGCGCCGATCGAGGCCCGGTCGTCTCATGACTCTGGTCGCGTCGCGGCGAGTCGGCGGTGTCCGGGCCGGCGACGGTCGGGTCCTGGTAGGTCGAGCGCGTCTCGGCGGGGGCCAGGGGGTCAGTTGCTGCCATAGCGACCCTCCCCGCGCCAGAAGAAGACCAGGCCGGTACTGCAGAGCACGACGCCCCAGACGGCAGCGGCGATCCAGCTCGACAGCTGGAGGTGGTACTGGGCCATCAGCGCCTCTCGCGAGATGGTCATGCCGACAGCGAGCGGCTGGTAGAGCAGGATCGCGCTGATCAGCCCGTAGCCCGCGTAGTGCGGGATGCTGAAGAAGACGCCGGAGACGTACCGGCCGAGGCGGACGCCCACGGGCACGAGGTTGGCGGTGTCGCGTGCCGCGTTGACGATGCGCGCGAGGAAGAACGCGAGACCGAGGTTGATCAGCGTCACGAGCAGCAGGGCGACCGGGAACAGGAACCAGTGCAGCGAGAACGGCTCGCCCGTCATCGGGATCATGATCATGAGCACGAGGAAGGCCGGCACGTTCGTCAGGAACTGCGTCAGCGTGACCGAGATCGGCAGGACGGCCCGCGGGAAGCGCAGCGCGCGCACCAGGCCGATGTTCGCCGTCACCGCCCGCGCCCCGGCGATGAGGCACGACGCGGTGTAGCCGAAGACGAAGATGCCGATCGTCAGGAACGCGATGTAGTTCTCGGTGCCACCGCGGGTCTTGAGCAGCAGGCCGAAGATCAGGTAGTACGAGCCGACCAGCAGCAGCGGGTTGAACACAGCCCACGCCTGCCCGAGGTAGTTGTTCTGGTTCGCCGTGTAGGACTGGGCCGACGAGAGGTGCCAGATGAGGTGCCGGTAGTGCCAGACCTCCCGCACGTACGACCAGAACGGCGGCCGGACACCGAGCTCGTCGAGTCCTGCGGACCTGGCAAGCGCCTCGGCCTGCTCCGGTGTCATGGTGGCGGGCGCGAACCGCTGCTGCTCGGTCATGGTGGCGCTTCCCGTCATGAGGCGACCCCCTCGTAGACCCGCTGGTACGTCCGTGCGGCGGCGGACCAGGTCCGCTCCTGCGCGACGTGGGACCGGCCCTGCTCGCCGATCTCCTTGCGCCGCGGCGCATCGTCGGCGAGCGACTCGATCACCCGCGCGACCGCGGTGGCGTCGGCCGGGGGCACCAGGACGCCGCGGCCGTCGCGCAGCAGCTCCCGCACCGGCGGGAGGTCGCTGCCGACCACCGGCACTCCGAGCCCCATCGCCTCGACCGGCTTGAGCGGGGCGACGAGGTCGGTGACCGGCGTCGAGAGTCGCGGCAGGCAGAAGACGTCCAGCGCGGCGTGGTGGTCGCGGCTGCGCGTGTGAGGCACGCGGCCGGTGAAGACGAAGCGGGTGCGGTTCCCGCTCCGGGTCAGCTCGGCCGCGCGGGCCGAGAGCCGGTCGAGCGCGGGCCCGTCGCCGACGACGAGCACGACGAGGCGAGGGCTGTCCACGATCCCGCCGGCCTCGACGAGCACGTCGATGCCTTCGTAGTCGTTGAGCGTCGACACGGTGCCGACGACCACGTCGTCGGGGCCGATGCCGAGGCCCTCACGCACGCCGTCCCGGTCGACAGCGGCCGTGAGGTGGTCGTCGGGCACACAGTTGCCGACGACGTGGACGGTGTCAGGGTCGATGCCGCGGCGCACGATGTCGTCGCGCATCGTCTCCGACAGGGTCACCACCGCGTCGGCGAGCTCCATGCACCGCGTCTCGGTGCTGCGCGTCCAGCGGTAGAAGTCGCTCTCGGCGCGGCCGCCCCGGCTGCGCCACGTCTCCTCCAGGAAGCCGCGTGCCTCGTAGACGACGGGAAGGCCCAGCCGCCGGCCCGCGACCAGCGCGGCCTGGGCGTTGACGTGCTTGGAGTGTGCGTGCAGCACCGAGGCGCCGACGGAGCCGGCGAGCGCACCGACTGCGGCGGCATACGACTCCAGGTGGGCGTCGGGTCGGTCGACCCGGCAGGCGCCGGCGACCGTCCGGTGGTAGGGCACCCCGGAGAGGCTGGCGAACGGCGCGGCTGCCAGATGTCCCTGGGCGACCGGGAATCCAGGGGGCGTGCACACGTGGGCGTCGATGCCTGCGGCGCGCTGTCCCGCGACGATCCCCTGGGTGCGGACGGTGTAGCCGGCCTGAACCTCGGGCAGCGAGTTGGTGACGAGGTGCACCACGGCGCCGCCGTCCGGTGCGCCACTCACGCGCTTGGGCTGCAGGTCATCGAGCACGGACCCGTTGAGCACCGCTCGTTCACCGGACAGCCACCTTCGGTGGGTCCGGGCGAACAACGAATGGACGCCCACGAGGGCCCGTTCGGCCTTCGCGACGTCTCCGGCGGCATACGCGAGGTATGCCGCTGCGCCGCCTCGAGCGGGCGCCGAGGACCGCGGTGGCCGGCCGTCCCCTGACTCAACGGCCGACCACTGGCCAGTGGCTGCGGCAGCGGCCAGCAGCCCCTGGGCGCGCCGGCTGTCCGCGGCGCGCAGCCCGTCGGTGAGGCGGCGTCGCGCAAGCTCGCGTTCCCCCGACGCGGCTGCGGCGATGACCGACACGGGCCCCGTTGTGCGGCGGGCGAGCTCACGCGAGGCCCCGCGTGGCAGCAGCCGCGCACCCACCCAGACCGCCTGCCACGGGTTGCGCGCCAGATGGACGCGCGCGACGCACGCCGCGACGGGAAGGTTCGCGAGCATGAGCGCTGTCGTGGACGGGATGTCACCAACTGTTTGGCTTCCCGTTACATCACGGGAGCCGGGCGCGCCAAGCGCAGGTGCCACAGTGGCGCCGAGTCTGGGGGTCACGCATGGAACGTTGCAGACGCTCGCCGAACAGACGGCTTGCCCAGACAGAACGTCAGTCGAACAGAGAGAGAAGTTTGTGGTGAACGCGCGACAGCGGGTGCTCGCGGACCTAGGACGGGCGCGGACCGCTGCAGTCCGCGCTGCCCGTGACCCCTTGGCCCGGGCGGACCTGCCCCGCAAGGTGCGTAAGGAGGTCGAACGACGGCTCCCGAAGGTGCGGTCGGCCCGTCTCCGGGTCGACATCCCGGCACCGGAGATCCCCAGCGGGCCGGTGGCGCGCCCCGACGTGACCGCGGCAGTCATTCTCGACGACTTCTCCGAGCTCGCTCTCGGATACGAGTGGCGGCAGGTGCCGGTCACCCCCGAGCGCTGGCAGACCCAGCTGGACAGCGCCCGCCCCGACCTGCTCTTCGTCGAGTCGGCGTGGAACGGCAGCTCCGGCGCGTGGCGCCTGGCGATGACCGGTGAACAGGGGCCCTCGGACGAGCTGCGCGCCCTCGTCGAGGGCTGCCGGTCTCGTGGCATCCCGACGGTGTTCTGGAACAAGGAGGACCCACCGAACTACGACCGCTTCATCGACACAGCGCGCCTGTTCGACCACGTCTTCACCGTCGACGCGGGCCGGATCCCCGACTACGAGCGCGACCTCGGCCACGCACGGGTCGGCCTGCTGCCGTTCGGCGCCCAGCCGCGCATCCACACCCCGGTGCGGCACGGCGCCGGCCGCTCCCGTGAGGTCGCCTTCGCAGGCAGCTACTTCGCCGACAAGCACGACGAGCGCCGCCGTCAGATGGAGTACGTCCTCGAGCCCGCGCTCCCGCTGGGCCTCGAGATCTTCTCCCGCATGGCCGGACGGGACAAGCGGTACCAGTTCCCGAGGGTGTATGCCGGCTCGCTGGTCGGGAGCCTCCCGTACCGTCGCATGCTCGGTGCCTACACGGCGTACAAGGTGTTCCTCAACGTCAACTCCGTCGTGGAGTCGCCGACGATGTGCGCGCGACGGCTCTTCGAGCTGTCGGCCGCGCAGACGCCCGTGCTGTCCGGGCCGGCCGCCTCGATCGAGCCGTTCTTCGGCGACACGGTCAGGATCAGCCACGACGCCGAGGAGACCGAGCGCGAGCTGCGGGCGCTGCTCCAGCACGACGAGTACCGCGACCGCCTCGCCCTGCGCGCCCACCGGCGGGTGTTCGACGAGCACCTCTACGCGCACCGGGTGGATACCGTGCTGCAGTCCGTCGGGATCGCCCGTCCCGCGCGCGACCGGTCGATCTCCGCCGTCGTGCCGACGATGCGGCCAGACCAGGTCAGCCACGTGATGCGGTTCGTGGCCGCCCAGGCGCACCCGGACGTCGAGCTGGTGTTCGTCACTCACGGTTTCGAGCTCGACGCCGACAAGGCTCGCGTCCAGGCGGAGGAGGCCGGGCTGTCCGCCGACCGGCTTGTTCTCGTCAGCCGTGACAGCAGGGAGACCCTCGGCGCGCTCATGAACGCCGGCGTCGCCGCTGCCTCCGGCCGGTACGTCGCGAAGATGGACGACGACAACGTGTATGCCGCCCACTACCTCAGCGACCTCGTCCGGGCGTTCGACTACACCCAGGCGAGCGTCGTCGGGAAGTGGGCGCACTACGCCCACCTGACCGCCACGGGGGCCACTCTGCTGCGGTTCCCGGACTCCGAGCACCGGTACGTCGACCTGGTCCAGGGCGGCACGCTTCTGCTCGAGCGCGACCTGGCGACGCGGCTCCGCTTCGAGGACCTCCCGCGCCGGGTCGACACGACCTTCCTTGAGAAGGTCCGCGCCGAGGGCGCCAAGGTCTACTCGACCGACCGGTTCAACTTCGTATCCGTGCGCGCGGCGACGCCGGACGGGCACACCTGGCCGATCTCCGACGTGGAGCTGCTGTCCCGAAGGGGCCGCCTCGTCTTCCACGGCGACCCGACCGAGCACGTCACCGTCTGAAAGGCCCACACCTTGAGTGCACCCGACCCGACCCCACGCGACACCGCGCGGCGCCTCGTCGCGTCCTACTGCTTCCCGCCCTACAGCGACACGGCCGCCATCGTCGCGGCGAAACGGGTCTTCGACCGTGGCGAGCCCGTCGACGTGATCTGCAACGCGATGGACTCCATCCGGCACCAGGACCCGAGCCTCGTCCAGCTCTGCGGCGGTCTCGTCCGCCGGTTCGCCGCCGTCCCCTCGCGGACGGCCTTCAGCTCGTGGGGTGCGATCGTCGACTACGAGCGCCTCGGCCTCGAGACCTACCTGCGGTGGGAGTCGATGCAGGGCGAGTACGAGTCGGTCTACAGCCGGGCCCAGTTCGCCGCCTCCCACTTCCTCGCTGCGCAGATCAAGCTGGCCCGGCCGGGTGTCGTCTGGGACGCGGAGTTCTCCGACCCGCTGTCGCACGATGTCGAGGGTCAGGTCCGCGAGTCGCTGGCGAACGACGACCGCACGATCGCCCGGCTTCGCACGGCCGTGGCCGACGCGGGCTTCGCGCCGCCGTCAGGGCTCAACGCCTTCGAGTGGTGCGAGGTCATCGCGTTCGCCCTCGCGGACTCGGTGATGTTCACCAACGAGCGCCAGCGCGACTTCATGCTGGAGAGCTGCCACGACCCGGAGCTCGCGGCCCGGGTCGAGAAGGTCGCGGTCGTCTCGCCGCACCCGACACCGTCGGCGCGCTTCTACGGCGCTCGCCCGTCGGACCACCGGCTCGACCCGGCCCGACGGCACATCGGCTACTTCGGCAACTTCTACGCCAACCGCGGCGTCACGGGTGTGCTCGACGCGTTGGCGCTGCTGACCAAGCCGGTGCGGTCCACGGTGATGCTCCACGTCTTCACCTCGAAGCCGGAGGAGCTCCAGGAGGTCGTCTCGGGCCGGGGCCTGGGCGACTGCGTCCGCGTGGGACCGTTCGTCGGCTACCTCGACTTCCTCGCGCTGGCCAAGCGGATGGACTGCCTCCTGGTCAACGACGCGGTGAGCCCCCGCGGTGCGCGGAACCCGTACCTACCGTCGAAGTGGAGCGACTACCGCGGCAGCGGCACCCCGGTGTGGGGCGTCGTCGAGGAGGGCAGTGCGCTCGACGACCAGGCGCTGGACCACCGGTCGCCGGTGGAGCACGTCAGTGCGGCGGTGCAGGTGCTGACGCGGATCAGCGCGAGCCCAGCACGATCGTCCTGAGGCGGTCTCCCGCGTCGGCGCCGCTGAACCTGGCGCGCGCCGACGCGACCGTCTTCTCGGTCAGCTCCGCCCACTCGCCGGCCTCGCTGATCGTGAGCACGCGCTCGGCCGCGGCCTGCGGTGTCGGGACGACCCACTCGGACGGGTAGAGGTCCTTGGCGCCGCCGATCGCCGCGTAGACCGGCCAGTCGCGCACGACCGGAACGGCCCCGCTCGCCGCCATCTCGACGAGGCCCGTGTGGAACCCCTCGCGGCGGCTCGTGCTGAGTGCCCAGCCGACGTCGCGGAAGTGCTCGGGCAGGCGGGAGGTGTAGCCGACGTAGTCGACGGCGTCCCATAGCTCGTCCTGCGCGATGCGCTTGTGGAAGGCGCGCGCGGCCGCCTTCTCGACGGGGTTGCGGGTCGACAGGTCGAAGTCGGCGCCCATCAGCCGCAGGCGCCACTCGGGGTCGTGCCGTCGCAGCTCCGCGAGGACGTCGAGCGCCCAGAGCGGGTCCTTGACCTGCTGGGCCCACCCGACCATCCCGAGCGTCTTGGCCGCCCCGGGCGACTTCCGCAGGGCGTACCGGTCGACCTGGAGCGGCAGGGGCACGACGTGCTGGCGCACGTGGTCGAGCCGGCCGCCCAGGGCGGCGGCGGCGGAGCGCCGCATGTGCTCGGCCGGGAAGATGGCGTCGCTGACCTTCTCCCACTCGGCGGTGTGCAGCCAGGCACTCAGCGTGTCGACCCCGTGGAGCCGCACGATGATCCGCGTGCCCTCCGGGACGACCTCGGTCACCCAGGTCAGCCCCTTGTCGGCCCAGTCGACGAAGATGACGTCGGCCGCGAGCGCGTCAGCGGTCGCGACGTCCACGGCTGGCGGGTGCCCGGTCGCGGCGAGCAGCCGCTCGCGCACGGTCGCCGGGTCGACGCCGGTGTTGGTGAACCGCTTCTGCCGCTCCGACAGGTCGAGGACCTCGACGTCCGCCGCCACGGACAGCTCGTCGACGACCGGCTTGGCGAACTTCGGGTACGCGCCGGGCAGCACCGTGACCCGCGGCCTGCCGTTCGGTGCCGGGGTGCGGGGAGTGCGAGGCGGTCGGGCCGGCGTGGTGCGACCGAGGAGCCTGCCGACCTCGGTCTCGCGGAGCGGAGCGAGAAAGGTCTCCGGCTCGGAGACGATGGGGGAGCGGGGCTCGGCCGTGTGCAGCCGTCGGGTGAAGAGCAGGTCGATGGCGACGGTCGTGAGGAAGACCGCGCGGTCCAGGTCGTCCGCGAGCGCTGCGTCGGCGTCGCGCAGGGTGCTGCCGACGACACCGGGCACGTCGATGGTGCCGCGGTTGCCCATGGTCAGGATCTCTTGGAGGGCCGCGAGAGCCGGCAGGCCGGTGCCCTCGACCTCCTTGTCGCTGAAGAGGTTTCGGCCGTTGTCGAGCACCTCGGCCGACGCTTCGAGCCGCCCTGCGCGGATGAGGCGGTAGCCGACCATGGCCCACAGGCCCGGCTCGACCTCGGCGCGGGTCCTGGTGGCGTCGTCGCACAGGACCCGCGATGCGAGCCGAGCGGCGTGGGCGTCCGCGAGCGATCCCCTGAGCTGGCTGCCGGCCGTGCGCATCGTGAGGAGCGCGAGCTCGTGGGCGTCGAGCGCGGTCGACACGGAGTCGCCGTCGCCGTACGCCTTGAGGAGGGTGCGTCCCTCACGGTCCAGGATGACCCGCGGGCCGGGCTCGGCGAGCAGCGCCGCCGCCTCCGTGTCGATGCGCGCGTATGCCGGCCGGCCGAGCCCAGCGGGCACGACCGCGGGCAGCACCCGGCGCCCGACGCGCATGGCCTCGCGCGAGGCTTTCAGGACGGCGCGGTGCCGCCGTGGCGAGTCGGCGCGGACGCGGGACTCCACCCAGGGCACCGTCTCGGGCAGCAGCCCGACGCGGTGGACGTCGGGGAGCTTGCGCAGCATCTGCTTGAGTCGTCCGCGGTAGTGCAGCACTCTGACGCCGTAACCGTTCCTGGCCAGGAAGGTGACCATCCTGGCGTTGTCGTTGATCGCTCGGGCGCTGCCCGCGACGACGACGAGCGAGCGCAGCCCCGGTGGGGGTGTGTGGAACAGCGCGAACCCCTCGGTCGCGCCGTCGAGGGGACCAGGGCGCAGCGAGGTGACGCCCCTGACCCCAGCGGCGCGAATGGCGCGCTCGACCTCAGGCCGGCGCTCGGGATGGCGCTCGGCCCAGCGGCGCAGGTCGGCCAGCTCCGCCGCCACGAGGGCGTTCGTCAGCGTGCTGCGGTCTGCGGGGTCGGCCTGGGTGTCAGTGGTCAGCGCCGCGATCACCTCGATGCGGTCGGAGACCTCGGCCTCGACGTCGCTCTGCGTCGGGCCGCCCGTGAGGTAGTCCGCGCCGGTGCGACCGGGCTCGAGGTCGAACGTGACGAACTGGCGGTCGAACCTGCTGAACAGGTGGCCGCTGAGGACGGCGTCCTCACCCGAGCGGAGGCGGCCGTCGAACGGGATCTCGCGCAGCCAGTCGGTCGGGAACAGCTTGCCGCCGCGAGCCCGCGCGACACCGAGGGCCCGGTCCGGCGGCACGTGGTGCGCGTCCTCGTCCGGCGCGGGGGTGCCCACGACGCGGCCGGCGGGGACACGGTCGAGGCTCCGGGCGGCATACAGCTGCTCGAGGAACGTCTCCGAGACGGTGTCGGCTCCGTCGACGAACGTCGTCCAGGCCCCGCGCGCGAGGCCGACGCCGACGTTGCGCGCCTCGGCGCGCGTCTCGGCTCGGCGGTCGACCAGCTCGACCTCATGCCCCGCCAGCGGGCCCAGCGTGACTCGCTCGACCGCGCGGCGCGCGTCGTCACCAGCCCCGTGGAGAACGACCACGACCTCGAACCGGTCAGGCGGAAGTGACTGTCGGGCAAGGGATTCCATACACTCAGCGACACCCTTGCACGAGCCGAGAGCGGATACCACCACCGATAGGTCACGCACCCGGCGAAGGTAGTCCGGTTCGTTGAATAGGCTGGTCGGGCGCGGGGCAGCGCAGGTGAACGTCGGGTTAAGGACGGGTGAGCGTCATGCCGGAAGGGGACACCGTGTGGCGCACCGCGACGCGTCTGGACCAGGCGCTCGCGGGCAAGCCGATCGTCGAGTCCGACCTGCGGTGGCCGGAGATCTCGACCGCCGACCTGCGCGGACGCGCGACGCTCGAGGTGGTCAGCCGCGGGAAGCACATCCTGCACCGGATCGAAGGCGGTCTCACGCTGCACTCCCACCTGCGGATGGAAGGCCAGTGGCGCATCGAGGCGACCTCGACCCTGGCCGCCCGGTGGCTGCGCAACCCGCAGCTGCGAGCGCTCGTCTCGGCACCTGACTGGACGGCACTCGGGCTGCGCCTCGGCATGCTCGACCTCGTCAGCACGGCCCGAGAGGACGAGCTCGTCGGTCACCTGGGCCCGGACCTGCTCGGTCCGGACTGGGACGCACCCGCAGCGGTGACCAACCTGATGGCCGACCCCGGGACCATCGGGGCGGCTCTGCTCGACCAGCGCAACCTCGCCGGTGTCGGCACGATCTGGTCCGACGAGACGCTGTTCGCCGAGCGCGTGAGCCCGTGGACCCCGGTCGCCGCACTGGACCGCGACACCGTGGAGCGGATCGTCGACCGGGTGCACCGGTTCCTCGTCCGTTCGAGGGACAGCGGTGTGCAGTCCACCACCGGCTCGACCCGGTCCGGGGAGTCGACCTACGTGCACGGGCGCTCCGGTCGCCCCTGCAGGCGCTGCGGGACCACCGTGCGGGCCGCGCCCATCGGGCTGCCTCCGCGCGAACGCATCCTCAACTACTGCCCGACCTGCCAGCCCGGCACCCAGCCGCCATTCTGAGTTCGCGCCGATGTCAGCGGACCGTTCTAGGCTGAGAGACCCGATGACCTGAGTGCAGTGAGGAGCAGTGTGATGGCATCTCGCCTCAACCCCTACATCAGCTTCAAGGACAACGCGCGCGACGCGATGGAGTTCTACCAGTCCGTCTTCGGCGGCGAGCTGAACGTCAGCACCTTCGGCGAGTTCGGGTCCGACGGGCCCGAGGCCAGCGGTGTCATGCACGCCCAGCTCGAGTCGCCCAGCGGTTACACGATCATGGCCTCGGACACCGCGCCCGGCATGACCTACGAGCCCGGCAGCAGCATCACCGTCAGCCTGAGTGGCGACGACGGTGACGAGCTGCGGGGGTACTGGGACAAGCTGTCGGACGGCGGCACGGTCTCCATGCCGCTCGAGAAGCAGATGTGGGGCGACGAGTTCGGCATGGTGACGGACAAGTTCGGCATCGGCTGGATGGTCAACATCGCGGGCACGCCGGGCGACGCCGCAGCGGCTACCTGAGCAGGTCCCCTGGGGCCGTGTCCCTGCGTGGCCCCTTGCCCTGGCCCCTCTGATTCTGCTCCGGAATCCGGAGCAGAATCAGAGGGCGATGGCGTTGGCTGGTGGCCCCGGCCCGAGACCGGTCGGAGACCGACCCAGGTCGCCAGGTGGGCCCGAGTCGCCGGGGTCGCCGGTCGGCCGGTCGGCTACCTCGATCGGGCCAGCTGCCGGGTGAGCTCGTCCGCGTCGATGAAGCTCGTGTGCGTGCCCGCCGTGCCGCACGCCCACGCTCCCGCGACCGCGCCCGCCTTCGCTGCGGCCCGCGCGTCGCCGCCGCCGAGCCAGGTGTACAGGAACGCGGCGACGTAGCTGTCGCCTGCGCCGTTCGTGTCGACGACCGGGCGTGCCTCGATCTGGACTGCCGGCACGTCGAACGAGCCGCCCTCCCGCACGTGCACCCGCGAGCCGGCGGCGCCGTCCATGACGACGACGAGGCGCGCCCGCCCGCGGTCGAGCACGTCGGCGACGACGTCCTCCTCAACCCCGTCGAGCCGGGAGCCGGACACGAAGACGACGTCAGCGGCATACGCGAACGGGCGGTGGTGCGGGTTGTGCCCGTCCCAGTCGTGCAGGTCGGTGGAGGTCGTCGCCCCGGCCGCCGTCGCGTCCTCGAGAGCCCGCACTGTCCACGGCATGATCGACGCATGGACGTGGCGGGCCTCCGCGAGAGGCTCCCGCCACAGGGCGGCGTCGGGCGCAAGGTCGTAGGGGTGGCGGGGGTCGTAGAACGACATGCGCCGACCGAGGTCGTCGACGAGGTTCACCGCGCGGCGGGTGCCGCTCTCGTGCACGACGTGGTCGAAGGGGAGACCCTCGGCCGTGAAGCGGTCCAGCACGAGGCGGCCCTCGTGGTCGTCGCCGATGACGTCGACGAACCACGTCTCGAGGCCCAGCCGGTGGCAGCCGAGCGCGACCCCGCTGCCGGTATGCCCGACGTGCATGTCGATCGGCGGCACCACGTGCGAGTCGGCGAACGGCACGGGCAGCTCCGGCACCCGGACGATGGTGTCGACTCCCGCTCCGCCGACGACGAGGACGTCTAGTGTCATGCGCCCATCATGGACGCCGGCTCACCCCACGCGGTCGGATGGGTGGTCGGGTGGGTGGTCGGGTGGGTGGTCGGGTGGGTGGTCGAGTGGTCACCCATCGGCCGAGGACGGTCGCTCAGGGCACCTCGGGGGCCCGGCTCACCGGGATCCGCCGGGCGTCGGGTGCGCTGAGCCGCTCCTCGTTCGCCTCGGAGTCAGCGAGCTCCTTCTGCGAGTCGAGCTCGGCCTGGACGCGGGCGAGGTATCCCGCGACCTCCGTATCGACCCGCTCGTCGTCCCAGCCGAGCACGGGAGCGACGATCTCGGCGGCTGCCCGGGCGCTGTCCACCCCACGGCTGGGGGTCTCGATCGAGATCCGGGTGCGTCGGGCCAGGATGTCGTCGAGATGGAGTGCCGCCTCGTGGTCGGCGGCATACCGGATCTCGACCTTGAGATACTCCTCGGCGCCGGGCATCGGCTCGTAGAGGCTGCGGTCGCCCTCGGCGAGCGCGAACAGCTCGGGCACGAGCGAGCCGTACCGGTCCAGCAGGTGCCGGATCCGCCACACGGGGAGGTCCTGGTGGCGGGCCAGCCGGTCGATCTGGTTGACGAGGGCGACATAGCCCTCGGCGCCGGAGAGGGGGATGAGCTCGGTGACGCTGCCGGGTACGTCCCCGCCGATGTCCTCGCGTGCGGCGTCGACGGCGTCGGCGGCCATGACGCGGTAGGTCGTGTACTTCCCGCCCGCGATCGAGATCAGCCCAGGCTGGGGCCGGGCGACCGCATGCTCGCGGGACAGCGCGCTGGTGTCCTCGCTCTCGCCGGACAGCAGCGGGCGCAGCCCGGCATACACCCCCTGGATGTCCGCGTAGGTGAGTGGCTCCCGGAGCACCGCGTTGAGGTGCTCGAGCAGGTAGTCGATGTCGGCGCGAGTCGCGGCCGGGTGGGCTCGGTCGAGGTCCCACTCGGTGTCGGTCGTGCCGATGATCCAGTGCGTGCCCCACGGGATCACGAACAGCACGGACTTCTCCGTGCGCAGGATCAGGCCGGTCTCGGAGCTGATGCGGTCCCGCGCGACGACGATGTGCACGCCCTTCGAGGCGCGCACGTGGAACCGGCCGTGCCCACCTGCCATGGCCTGGATGTCATCGGTCCACACGCCGGTGCAGTTGATGACGGCCGACGCCCTGACCTCGACCCGCTCGCCCGTCTCGACGTCCTCGACCACCGCGCCCACCACCCGCTCCCCCGCTCGGAGCAGGTCCACGACCCGGGCCGACGACACGACGGTCGCCCCGTATGCCGCCGCCGTGCGGACCGTGGTCAGCGTGTGCCGTGCGTCGTCCGCCTGGGCGTCGTAGTAGAGCAGCCCGCCGGTCAGCGAGTCCCGCTTGAGCGCCGGGCACCGTTTGAGCGCGCCGGTACGGGTGAGCTGCTTGTGGCGTGGCGTCGAACGCGTGCCACCCATGGAGTCGTAGAGGGTGAGCCCGGCGGTGACGTAGGGCCGCTCCCACCCGCGGCTCGTCAACGGGTAGAGGAACGGGACCGGGCGGACCAGGTGTGGGGCGATCCGGGTCAGCATGAGCTCGCGCTCGCGCAGGGCCTCGCGGACGAGGTCGAAGTTCATCTGCTCGAGATAGCGCAGGCCGCCGTGGAAGAGCTTCGAGGAGCGCGACGACGTGCCTGATGCGAAGTCGCGCTGCTCGACGAGCGCCGTGGACAAGCCGCGCGTCGCCGCGTCCAGCGCGACACCACCGCCGGTGATGCCGCCCCCGACCACGAGCACGTCGAACTGCTTGGTGGCCAGGCGTTTCCAGGCTTTGACGCGGTAGTCCGGGTCGAGCTGCACTGGGCTCGTCATCGACTCCCCTTCGTTCGGTGCCGAGACCGCCACTCTAACGAGGGGTCTTGTCCGGGTGGGCAGCGCTACGGTCTGGTCATGCCGACCGAGCAACGGAGCCATGTCGTCGCGATCGACCAGGGCACGACGAGCAGCCGGGCCATGGTCTTCGACCGGTCCGGCCGGGTCGTGGCCGTCGACCAGCTCGAGCATCGCCAGATCTTCCCCCGCGCGGGCTGGGTCGAGCACGACCCGATGGAGATCTGGGAGAACACCCGCGCCGTCGTGGGTGGCGCTCTCGGCAAGGCGAACCTCAACGCGACCCATGTCGCCGCCGTCGGCATCACCAACCAGCGGGAGACGACCGTGGTGTGGGACCGTGCGACGGGCCTGCCGGCATACAACGCCATCGTCTGGCAGGACACCCGCACTCAGTCGATCTGCGAGCAGCTGGCGCGCGACGCCGGGCCCGAGCGGTTCAAGCACGTCACCGGGCTCCCGCTCGCGACCTACTTCGCCGGGCCGAAGATCCGCTGGATCCTCGACAACGTCGATGGGGTGCGAGAGCGCGCCGAGGCCGGGGACCTGCTCTTCGGCACCATCGACACGTGGCTGCTGTGGAACCTCACCGGTGGCGCGACGGACGGCGGCATCCACGTCACAGACGTCACGAACGCGTCCCGCACGATGCTCATGGACCTGCGCACCCTCGCCTGGGACGAGTCGATCGCCGGTGCGATGGGCGTGCCGGTGTCGATGCTGCCGCAGATCCGCTCGTCCTCCGAGGTGTACGGCACGTGCAAGCCCGGCATCCTCATCGACGTGCCGGTGGCAGGCATCCTCGGTGACCAGCAGGCGGCGACCTTCGGTCAGGCCTGCCTCGACGTGGGCACCGCGAAGAACACCTACGGCACCGGCAACTTCATGCTGCTCAACACCGGGCCCGAGATCGTCGAGTCCCGCAACGGCCTGCTGACGACGGTCTGTTACCGCCTCGGCGACGCGGATCCGGTCTACGCGCTCGAGGGCTCGATCGCGGTGACCGGCTCGCTCGTGCAGTGGCTGCGCGACAACCTGGGCCTCATCAAGGACGCCGCCGAGGTCGAGGAGCTCGCCGCGACGGTCGACGACAACGGCGGCGCCTACTTCGTCCCGGCGTTCTCGGGCCTCTTCGCGCCGCACTGGCGACCCGACGCCCGGGGCGCGCTGGTCGGCCTCACTCGCTATGTCAACAAGGGGCACATCGCGCGGGCAGCGTTGGAGGCCACGGCATTCCAGACCCGCGAGGTGCTCGACGCGATGAACGCCGACTCCGGTGTGCCGCTCACCGAGCTCAAGGTCGACGGCGGCATGGTCGTCAACGAAGGGCTGATGCAGTTCCAGGCCGACCTGCTCGGTGTCGACGTCGTGCGCCCCCAGGTCGCCGAGACGACGGCCCTCGGCGCCGCGTACGCGGCTGGGCTGGCTGTCGGGTACTGGCCGAGCACCGATGACATCCGCGCGAACTGGGGCGAGGACCGGCGCTGGAGCCCGCAGATGGACGTCACGGAGCGGGAGCGTCTCTACCGGCAGTGGAAGAAGGCCGTCGAGCGGACCCTGGACTGGGTGGACGACGACACGGCCTGACCGAAGCATCGCTGCCGCGGCCTACCACCCGGTCGAGTGAGCGCCCAGTCCCAGGCGTCACGCCCGGGCCCCGCGCCTCAGCGATCCGCTTCGATCTGGCGAAGCACCTTGCGTAGCAAGGAGTTCAGCTGGGTGAGCTCGCGCTGCGTGAGCGGCTCGAAGGTGCGGTTCTCGGCCTCGATGCCGTCGGCCAAGGAGCGCTCCCAGAGCATCCTTCCCGACGACGTGGGTCGGATCAGGATGCGTCGCCGGTCCATCGGGTCGACGTCCCGGGTCACGTGGCCGCGCTCGACGAGCCGGTCGATCCGGGAGGTCATGGCCGCGCGGGTCACGTGGCAGTCGTCGGCGAGCTGGGCCGGCGTCGCCTCCTCGGGGTAGTGGTTGACGAACAAGACGTGCAGCGTCTTGTAGTCCTCGAGGGTGTCGTCGGTGTTGGCGAAGCGTGCATGAGTCCCGCGGTCGAGGTGCTTGATGAGCGCCTGCATTCGCGTGGTCGCGCCCTCGACCTCAGGGTTGATGCCCGACAGGCCGGCCCACCGGGCGACATGCCGGTCGACCGAGTCCTGTCCCTCGTCCGCCATGGCGTCAGTGTCGCAGATGCCGTTGCACATGACACAAGAGTCTAACTGTTCATTGACAGATAGTTAGATAACTAACTAACGTCACGACCATGACGGACGCGAAGAGGGACACGAACAGCGACACGAGCAGCGACACGAGCAGCGATACCGCCCCCCACCTCACCGCGCGGCGGCTCCTCGGCGTGCGCGACTTCAGGCTCCTGGTCACCGGGCAGGGCCTGTCCTGGGTGGGCGACGCCTTCAACCCCATCGCCCTCTCCGTGGCGGTCATCCTGTCGGGCGGGGGCGCGGGTGAGCTCGGCGTGATCCTGGCCGCCGGCGTCGTCGCGCGCCTCGCGTGCTCGCTGCTGGGCGGCGTCTGGGCCGACCGGGTCACACCGCACCGCATCATGGTCCTTGCCGACGTCGTGCGAGCGCTGTCGGTCGGAGCCACCGCCGCGGCCTTCGCGGTGGGGCACCCGCCCGTTGCGCTCCTCGCCGCTCTCGCCGCGGTGACATCCGGGGCCGGCGCGTTCTTCTACCCGGCGTTCGTCGGGCTGCGGCCGCTCATCGTGCCGAGCGGCGGCCTCCAGACCTCCAACGCCGTGATCAGCTTCCTCCAGTCGGCGGCACAGGTCGCAGGCCCGGTGCTCGCCGGCTTCGTCGTCGCGCAGTTCGGTCCGGTGCCGGGCTTCGCCGTCAACGCACTGACCTTCGTGTGGTCCGCCGTCTGCGTGGCCCGGATCAGCGCCCGCGCCGACCATGCTGCCGAGCGCCGCTCCATGCTCACGGAGATCGGCGAGGGGCTCGGGGAGATCCGCAGCCGCGACTGGCTCTGGACCAGCCTCGTGTCGGCGGCGATGTTCCATGTCGCCGGCGGGGTCTTCATCGTCCTGGCCGAGGTGACTGCTGTGCGCGACCTCGGCGGCGCACACGCCCTCGGCCTCATCACCGCGGCTCTCGGCATCGGCGGCATCGTCGGCGGTCTCGTCGGGATCCGCGTGCAGCCACGCCGCATGCTGCTGGCCGCCTTCGTCTCACTGGGACTGTTCCCCGCGCTGCCGCTCGCGTTCGGAGTGTCCTCGTCGCTCGCGCCGATCCTGGCGCTGGCCGTCGTGGCCCAGGCCGGCCTGCTGTTCTTCGACGTCGGCTGGCAGACCGCCCTTCAGCAGGGCGTGCCGCACGACCGTCTGGCCAGGGTGGCGTCGTGGGACATCCTCATCTCGTTCGTGGCGCTCCCGATCGGCAACCTCCTGGCGGGGCCCCTCAGCGCGCGCCTCGACACCACCCCGCTCATGCTGGTCATCGCCGCGTGGATGCTCCTAGCGGGCTGCTGGCCCCTGCTCATCCGCAGTGTCCGAGCCTTCACTCGTGGCGGCGGCGCTCCCTCCGTCCCCACGAGTGAAGGTGAGGCTCAGCCGAGTGCCGCGATGGCCGCGTCGTAGTCGGGCTCCTGGTCGATGCTCGGCACCACCTGGGCGTGCAGAACGGTTCCGTCGGCGTCGAGCACGACCACCGAGCGCGCAAGCAGGCCGCGAAAAGCGCCGTCCACCAAGGTCATTCCGTAGTCACGCCCAAACGTCGACCGGAAGCCTGAACCGACCGTGACGTTCTCGATGCCCTCGGCTCCGCAGAACCGGCGCATCGCGAACGGCAGGTCGTGCGACACGCAGACGACGGTCGCGTCCGAGAGGCCGGCGGCCCGCTGGTTGAACGTGCGCACGCTGAGACCGCACACGCGGGTGTCGATGCTGGGGAAGATGTTGAGCACCAGGCGGACCCCCGCAGGACGGTCGAAGTCGAGCAGGTCCGTGCCGGTCAGGGTGAAGCCTGGGGCGGGAGCGCCGACGGCGGGCAGGTCGCCGACCGTGTGGACCGGGGAGCCGCCGAGCAGAGTCGTAGCCATAGCCCGTTTCTAGCACCGACGCCGGCTACGCAGCGCCAGCGGTCGAGGCTGCTTTCCAGACTCACCGCCGTCGGCGGGCGCCCGCGCCGTACTGTCGCAGCCATGCCGGGTGACGGGGCCACATGTCTGACGAGCCGCTGCTTCTGTGAGCTCGTGCGTCCGGACGGCATCGCGCAGCCGGCGAACGCCTGGTCGTCGCTCGGCTTCGTCGTCGCGGGCATCGCCGCCATCCTCGCTCTCCGCCCGCCCGCCCGCCGCGAGCGCACGCTGGTCGTCCTGCTCGGCGGCTCGCTCGTCGCTGTGGGCGTGGGCAGCTTCCTGTTCCACGCCACGCTGACGCTGTGGGGGCAGTTCGTCGACGTGCTGCCGATGTATGCCGTCGGGTGCGTCCTGCTCGCCGGTGCGGTCGTGCGCCTGGGCTGGGTCGCCCCTCGTGCAGCCGCCTTCGGGGGAGGGGCGCTGCTGGTGCTGCTCGGGGTCGCGCTCTGGGTCTGGCCCGAGTCGCGCAGGGTGCTGTTCGCGGCCGTGCTGCTGCCGGGCATCGTGCTCGAGCTTGTCCGGGCGCGCAGGTCACCGACGTCGGCGCGCTGGCTGTACGTCGGGCTGGGACTGCTCGGGACGGCATACCTCGTCTGGGTCCTGGACCAGACTGGTGCCTGGTGCGACCCGTCCGGCTGGCTTCAGGGCCACGCCCTGTGGCACCTGCTCGGCGCGGGTGCCGGATGGTGCCTAGCGAAGCACTACGAGGGGACCGCCGAGAGACCGGAGCGACCGCGTAGGTTGGGGCCATGACGGAGTCTCGGGAGTCGACGGGTGCCGGGCTGCGCTTCGTCATCAACATGGTCGGCGTGGTCGGGCTCGTGTTCGGCGTGCTGCCGATCCTGCACTACCTGCTGGACCTGTCGATCTTCGACTTCGCGGTCGCGCCGTACGACTGGCTGCAGCTCGACGGGGCCGCCCGCTATCTGCCGCCCGTCATCGTCCTCGTCGTCTGCATCGTCGTGGCCTACCTGCTCGAGAAGCGCCTCGAGAAGCCCCGGGCCGCTCCGCGCTGAGACTGAGGTCCAGGCCGCAGACGCAGCGTGGTTCCGTCGCCGAAAGCCTCACGCTTGTATGCGTGCGCGGCGTTACCGTGTCGACTCATGGATCCCAAGGAACGCGTTCGGCGAGTCATGGACTCGATGTCGCACGGCAGGGTCGGGCCACTCTTCGACGCCATGGCCGACGACGTCACCTGGCGCTGGATGGGGGTCAGCCAGTGGTCCCGGACGTTCGAGGGCAAGCAGCTGGTGGTGGATACCCTCTTCGGAGGAGCGTGGGAGACGCTCAGCCCGTCGTCGAGCGTGGAGGTGCACTTCATCCACGGTGACGGTGACTTCGTCGTGGTCGAACACTCGGGACGCAACCAGTTGGCTGACGGCCGCAGGTACGACAACAACTACTGCTGGGTGTTCCGGTTCCAGAACGGACTGATCCAGGAAGTGCGGGAGTACCTGGATACCCAGCTGGTCACCGAGACGTTCGGGACTGACGCAGACCTGTGACAGGCGCCCGACCCGATCAGGTCCCGTCGAAGCCACGGCGTGCGGCCAAGGAAGCCGGCGTGCACCGGGGCCGTGATGTGAGGAGTCCGGGCCGGCCGTGATGTGATGTGGCCATGCCGGTCCGGGCCCCGTTCCTCGCCGCGCTCGTCCTCGGGGCGGGCCTGGCGATCACCTCCGCCCCGATGCCGGCGGCGATGGCTTCACCGTCGGCGTCATCGGCCGTGGCTGCGCGGGCCGTGCCGGCGCTCGCCTCGGACCCGTCTGCACCGGTCGTCGCGCAGACCGAGCTTGTTCCGGTGGGTGCCGAACCGGACGGCACCCCGGTCAAGCTCGACGTCAGCATCTGGCCCCAGCCGACCGGCCGGCACCCCGTGGTGCTGCTCGCGCACGGTTTCGGCGGGAGCAAGGACTCGGTCGCCAGCCAGGCCGCCCAGCTGCACGACCGCGGCTACGTCGTCGTGGCCTGGAGCGCCCGCGGGCACGGAAAGTCGGGCGGGCGCATCCACCTCGACGACCCGGCATACGAGGTGGCCGACGCCCGGGTCATGATCGACCTCGCCGCGAAGCGTCCCGACGTCGAGCTCGACGCTCCCGGCGACCCCCGCCTCGGGGTGATGGGCGGGTCCTACGGCGGTGCCCTCAGCCTCATGCTCGCCGGAGCCGACCCGCGCGTGGACGGCGTCGTCGCGGCGGTGACCTGGAACGACCTCGCGACCGCGTTCTTTCCCCAGTCGGCGCTCGCCGCCGAGCCCCGGACTGCCGCCGGGCGCCCGGCTGTGGGGCAGCCCGGGCCGTTCAAGCAGGTCTGGGCCACGAACTTCTTCCTCGGTGCCGGCGGCTCCAACGGGTCGGGTGCACAGCCCTCGTCGTGCGGCCGCTTCGACCCGACGGTATGCCGCCTGTTCCTGCAGACGTCGCAGACGGGCACGCCCAGCGCCGAGCTCCTCGCGCTCCTCGAGGCACACAGCCCGGCGCCCACCCTCGACCGGGTCAAGGCCCCGACCCTGCTCGTCCAGGGCATCGCCGACTCGCTGTTCGGGCTCGACCAGTCCGACGCGACGGCCACCGCGCTCGAGGCCGCCGGGGCGCCCTGGGCGATGCGGTGGAGCGACGGCGGCCACGACGCCCCCTCCACCCACGAGGCCGAGGAGACCGAGGCGTCCTACGCCTGGCTCGACCACTATGTCCGCGACAAGGCGCCGCACGCCTCCGCGCTGCCCACCGCGAAGTTCACCTACCCGCTGGCCCCCACGCGACGCGGCCAGCCGGGCACGCTGTGGACCGCGGCGGCATACCCGGGTCTCGGCGGCAGCGCCGACCCTCGCAGCAGCCTCCCGCTGACGGTCACCAAGGGCGCGATGGTGCACCCGCCCGGCGGCCAGCCTGCCTCGATGGTCGCGGTGCCCGGCCTCGCGGCCCTGGGCCTGGCCCTCTCGACGTACCAGATCGCCGCGCTCCCGGGGCAGTCGGTCGCCCTCGACACGGCGCCGGTCGCCACTGCGGTCACCGTCGTCGGCTCTCCGACCCTGCGCCTGACGGTCACCTCCGACGCCCCGACCGTCACGCTCTTCGCATCGCTGTGGCGCGTCGGCACCGGGCCCGCGACCCTCCCGCACGCCCTCGTCGCGCCGTTGCGGCTCACTGTCGAGCCCGGGCGGCCGACCCCCGTGCTCGTGTCACTGCCGGCGGCGACCTACTCGATGCCGAGCGGCAGCCAGTGGCGAGTCCTGCTCACGACGACCGAGTCGACCTTTGCCAACGACCGCACGGCCAGCCGGGTCCTCGTTCAGGCCGACGGCGGCCTTGTCCTGCCCGTCACGGCCGGACTGGCCGCCGGGGGAGCCTCGTCTGCACCGGACACCGAGACGGTGGTGGCAGCCTCCGTCCTCGCGGGCCTGCTCGTCCTGGCGCTCGCCGGCTGGTTCGTGCGCCGGCGCAGGCGACAGCACATCGCCTCCCGGCCCGACCTCGCCGACGTGCCGCTGGTCGTCGAGGGCCTGGTCAAGACCTACTCCGACGGCCACCGCGCCGTCGACGACGTGTCATGGCGAGCCGAGAAGGGCCAGGTCGTCGGCCTGCTCGGCCCCAACGGCGCCGGCAAGACGACGACGATGCGCATGATCATGGGACTCATCTCGGCCGACTCGGGCACGGTGCACGTGATGGGCGAGCCGGTCGCTGCCGGGGCCCCGGTGCTGGCCCGCGTCGGCGCGCTCATCGAGGGACCCGGGTTCCTGCCCCACCTCACCGGGCGGCAGAACCTTGCGGCCTACTGGACCGCAACCGGACGGCGCCCCGAGGACGCCCACGTCGACGAGGCCCTCGACGTCGCTGCGCTGGGCGACGCCGTCGACCGGCCGGTCAAGTCGTACAGCCACGGCATGAAGCAGCGGCTGGGGATCGCGCAGGCCATGCTCGGCCTTCCTGAGCTGCTCATCCTGGACGAGCCGACCAACGGTCTCGACCCACCCCAGATCGCCGCGATGCGGCCGATCCTGCGGCGGTATGCCGACACCGGCCGGACCGTCGTCGTGTCCAGCCACCTGCTCGCCGAGGTCGAGATGACCTGCACCCACGTCGTCGTCATGCACGCAGGGCGAGTCATCACCCAAGGGCTCGTGGCCGACCTCGTCGACAGCGACGACACCACCTTGCTCGATATCGAGGACGGCGTTGCACCGGCGCGACTCACGGAGCTGGCCGCCGCGCTGCAGTCCACGCCCGGGGTCACCGACGTGCGCGTCGACACGCCCACGCGCCTCGTCGTCGTCGCGGAGCTCGGCCGTGCGGCTGTGGTCGAGGCCGCCGTCGAGACGGGGCTGCCCGTCGTCGGCGTGAGCAGCCGGCGCCACCTCGAGGAGGTCTTCCTCGGCGTCATCTCCACCGCGTCGTCCACCGGCAACGGCAGCAGGCCGGCCGAGTCCGGTGCGTCCCTGATCGACCGACTGAGGCAGGTGCGCGCCCGATGAGCGAGCTTGCACGAGAAGGCAACCCGACGGCATACGGGGACACGGCGCTTGCTCCGAGCGGCGGCGACATCACGATGGTCCGGGAACCACTGTCATGGCGGGCAGAGCTCGGGCGTCAGTGGGGACGCCGGCGCACCAAGGTCGCCTTCGCGCTCGTGCTCGCCCTGCCGCTCATCCTCGTCGGGGCCTTCGCGTTCGGTGACCCCCCGCGACCGGGTGCGACGCCACGGTTCATCGACCTCGCCCAGGACGGATCTGCGAACTTCACGCTCTTCACCTTGTTCGCGTCCTCCGAGCTGCTCCTCGTCCTGGTGGCTGCACTCTTCTGCGGCGACTCGGTGCCGGCCGAGGCGTCCTGGTCGTCGCTGCGCTACCTGCTCGTCGCCCCGGTCCAGCGGACCCGCCTGCTCACCAGCAAGCTCGTCATCGGGCTGACCTCCACTGCCGCCGCCACCGTCCTGCTCATCGGCTGGGCGATGCTCGTCGGTGGCCTGGCCTACGGGTGGGCGCCACTGACCAGCCCTACCGGCGAGAGCCTCGCGTGGGCCCAGCTGCTGCCGAGGCTCGGCGTGGCGGTGCTCTACGTGTTCGTCACGCTCCTGCCGACCGCCGCGATCGCGTTCTGGATCGGGGTGCGGTCGGACGCACCCCTCGCCGCGGTCGGCGGTGCGGTGCTCGCCGCGATCCTCTTCAACATCCTCGACCAGATCGACGCGCTCGACCCGTGGCGCAACGCCTTCCCGGGCCACTACTCGCGCGCCTGGCAGGACCTCATCGCGCTGGAACCGCAGTGGAACGCCGTTATCCACGGCACACTGTGGTCACTCGTTTGGGCGGTGGCCTTCACGATGCTCGGCTACCGCCGGTTCAGGCGCGCCGACATCCTGAGCTGAGGGGAGGGCGCGGTGACGGAAGTCGTCGTGCTGTTGCACGGGCTCGGTGGCACGCACGGGGTCTGGGATCGGCTCGCCCGGCTGGTCCACGGTCCCGTCCACGTGCCGGACCTGCCCGGTCACGGCACCGCGCCGTGGCTCGAGTCGTACACCTTCGCGACCATGGCGGAGCAGATTGCCGCGGGGTTGCCCGAGGCCTCGTCGTATGCCGTCATCGGCCACTCGCTCGGCGGCGTCGTCGCGCTGGAGCTGGCACGACAGGTCCGGGCGGTGCGACGGGTCGTGGGTCTCGGGATCAAGGTCGAGTGGACGGACGAGGAGCTGGCCCGCGGGCGCGAGCTGGCGGGACGCCCGATCGCGTGGTTCGAGTCCGAGTCCGAGGCCGTCGCCCGGCACCGCAAGATCTCCGGCGTCGGCGACCTGGTGGACGACCGCGTCGCACACGAAGGGGTGCTCGAGGCCGGTGGTGTCTGGCGACTCGCCTTGGACGCCAGGGCATTCGGCGTCGGCCGACCCGACATGGCGGGGCTGCTGGACCACTCCTCGGCCGTCGTGACCCTAGCGCGTGGCGAGCACGACCCCATGGTGAGCGATGCACAGCTGGCCGCCCTGGTGCCCGATCCGGTCACGCTGCCTGGGCTCGGGCACAACGCGCACCTGGAGGACCCGGCGGCCGTGCGCGCCCTGCTCTGACGGCACGCGCACGTCCTGGGCTCAGAGCTTCGAGGCCTCCGGGATGACCCGCTCACCCATGAGCTCCAGCCAGTCGGTGCGCGACCCGTCGAGCGCCCGCATGTGCGTGTGCGTGACGCCGAAGCCGGCGAGCTCGCGCAGGTGCTCGAGCACGTCGTCGACCTTCTCGCCGTTGGGTCCCGGGTCGATCGGCGACATCACGGTCTTCTCGATCGCGTCGTAGTCGGTGCCGAGCCGGTCGCAGTGCTCGCGCAGGATCTCGAGCTTGCGCGGCAGCTCGGGGCTGTCGAACAGGTTGCAGGCTTGGGCGTACTGCGCGACCATCCGCAGCGTCTTCTTCTCGCCTCCGCCTCCGATGAGGATGGGCGGGTGCGGGCGCTGCACGGACTGGGGTGAGTTCAGTGTTCTGCCCAGCTGGTAGTGCTTGCCCTCGTAGGGCTGCTCGCTGTCAGACCACATCTGGAGGCAGATCTGCAAGGTCTCCTCGAGCCGCTCGAAGCGCTCGGCAGTCGGTGGGAACGGCAGCCCGAGGCCCGCGCACTCCTCCTCGTTCCACGCGGCCCCGATGCCGAGCCAGGCGCGGCCCTTCGAGAGGACATCGAGGGTCGTGACCTCCTTGGCGAGCAGACCCGGCTCGCGGTAGACCGCGGCGGTGACCCACGTCAGCAGCTGGATCCGCTCGGTGACCGCCGCGAGGAAGCCGAGTGCGGTGTAGGCCTCGAGCATCTCGTGCTCCTTCGGCCCGACCGGCCCGATCTGCCAGACGTGGTCCATGACCGACAGCTTCGTGTAGCCGACGTCTTCCGCGGTCTTGGCGGTGCGGGTGAGGTCGTCGACGAACGTGGCCGGCCCCCCGCTCCAGGTGAAGTTGGCAAGGTGGAGTCCAAGGTCCATGCCTCGCACCATACGTCGCCCCGCACCCAGCAACACACCGGGCAACGGCCAAGTTCTGCGGAAATAACCGTCAAGGTTTGCGGCTGCTCGGTGTGTTGCGGAGCCGTGGGCGAGGTCAGGGGGCTGGGACGGCGGGGTGGGTGGGTGGGGTGGTCAGGTGGCGCGGTGGTGGGCGACGAGGGCGGCATAGAACCGGCCGGAGTCCTTCACGGTCCGCTCGAGCGTGTCGTAGTCGACCCGGACGATGCCGAACCGGCGGTCGTAGCCGTAGGCCCACTCGAAGTTGTCGAGCAGCGACCAGACGAGGTAGCCCTGCACGTCCGCACCGGTGTCGAGCGCGTCGGCGACCGCCCCGAGGTGGCGCCGCACATAGTCGGTGCGCCCGTCGTCGCGCACCCGGCCGTCGGGGCTCACCGTGTCGGCGAACGCGGCGCCGTTCTCGGTGATGAGCAGCGGCAGCCCGGGATAGCGCTGGGAGAGACCGGTGAGCAGCTCGGTCAGGCCCGCAGGGTCGATGTTCCACCCCATCGCCGTGTGCGGGGGCGCCGTGGCGGGGAACTCGATGTCGTCGGCGCCGACCCACGGGCTCGCGCCCTCGCCGTGCCCGTCGGCGGTGGCGCGTGGTTCCTGTCCGGAGTAGTGCCGCACGAGACAGCTCGCGTAGTAGTTGACCCCCAGCGTCGTCATCGGGATCGCCGCCTGCTGCAGGTCCCCGTCCCGGACGAACCCGAAGTCGGTCACGGACGCGACGTCGCGCACCAGGTCGTCGGGGTAGCGGCCCTCGAGCATCGGCGCGAGGAAGGCCCGGTTGGCGAGGGCGTCGACCTTGCGCACCGCATCGAGGTCGCGCGGGTCGTCGGGGTCGACGGGCCGCGGCACGTGGAAGTTGAGCGCTGCTCCGATGCCGGCCTGCTCACCGGCCACGGCCCGGACCGCTCTGCCGCCGAGGCCGTGCGCGAGGTTGAGGTGGTGGACCGCCGCCATCGCCGCGGCGGCCTCGGTGCGACCGGGAGCGTGCACGCCCGCGGCATAACCGAGGTATGCCGTGCACCACGGCTCGTTGAGCGTGAGCCATAGCGGGATCCGGTCCCCGAGCCGCTCGGCGACGAGCCCGGCGTACTCGGCGAAGCGGTATGCCGTGTCGCGCTCGGGCCACCCACCCGCGTCTTCGAGCGCCTGGGGCAGGTCCCAGTGGTAGAGCGTCGGCACGGGCTGGATTCCGTTGTCCAGCAAGGCATCCACGAGGCGGGAGTAGAAGTCGAGACCGGCCCGGTTGGCCGGGCCGCGCCCCGTGGGCTGGATGCGCGGCCAGGCGATGGAGAACCGGTACGCCTGAAGGCCGAGATCGGCCATGAGGCGCACGTCGTCGCGCCAGCGGTGGTAGTGGTCGACAGCCACGTCGCCGGTGTCGCCGCCGAGCGTGCGACCTGGCGTGTGGCTGAATCTGTCCCAGATGGAGGCGCCGCGTCCGTCGGCGTGCACGCCGCCCTCGATCTGGTATGCCGCCGTGGCCGCCCCCCAACGGAACCCCGCGGGGAAGCGCGCGGCGAGGTCCTCGCGCGACACGTGGCCGGTCATCGAGCGCCTCCGTCCATGTCGCCCGAGTCGTGTCCGAGCACGATGGTGACAACGTCACCCGACGCCTCGACGACAAGGCCGGAGGCGGCATACGGCAGGTCACCGGCCGGGTCCACCCGGACGCCGCCCTCGACGACGGCCGAGGTCGCTCCCGGCACGATGACCCGCCACGGGACGCTCCCCGACGGACCCGACACGCCACGCACCGTGATGCGGTCACCGTTGCGCGCCACAGCGAAGACTGTGTCGGCCGCGCCCGCAAACCCGGGAACCACCACCTCCCGGTCGCCGTCGGCGAGCTCCACGAGGGCCAGGGTGACGCCGTCAGCCCAGTCGTACTCAGGTGTGTCCGTGCGCGACCCCAATGGCAGCACCGTGTCCGGGCGCACGAGCAGCGGCAGCGAGTCGAAGCCGTGCTCCTCCCGCACCCAGCGGGGCCCGGTCACCGTCGACCCGTCGAGCAGCGACGTCCAACGACCCTCGGGGACGTAGTAGTCGACCCTGCCGTCGGCGGCGAAAACTGGTGCCACGAGAAGGGACTCGCCGAGCAGGTACTGGCGGTCGAGGTGGGCAGCGGCCGGGTCGGCGGGGAACTCCAGCAGCATCGGGCGCATGACACCCACGCCGTCCGAGGTCACCTCCCGCGCGACACGCGCGAGATACGGCATGAGTGCGAGCTTGAGAGTCGTGAACCTCCGGGTCACCTCGACCGCCTGGTCGTCGAACGCCCACGGCACGCGGTAGGAGTCGGACCCGTGCAGCCGGCTGTGGCTCGACAGCAGCCCGAAGGCGAGCCAGCGCTTGAAGACCGCGGAGTCGGGCGTGCCCTCGAAGCCGCCGATGTCGTGCGACCAGTAGCCGAAGCCCGAGTAGGCCAGCGAGAGCCCGCCACGCAGCGACTCGGCCATCGACGGGAAGGTCGAGTCGCAGTCGCCACCCCAGTGCACCGGGAACTGCTGGCCGCCGGCGGTCGCAGACCGCGCGAAGAGCACCGCGTCGCCCTCGCCGCGGCGCCTCTCGAGCAGGTCGAACACGGCGCGGTTGTAGAGGTGCGTGTAGTAGTTGTGCATCCGCTCGGGATCCGAGCCGTCGTGCCAGACGACATCCGTCGGGATGCGCTCGCCGAAGTCGGTCTTGAAGCAGTCGACGCCGATGTCGAGCAGCCGCCCGAGCGCAGCGGTGTACCAGTCCACGGCGGCGGGGTTGGTGAAGTCGACCAGGCCCATGCCGGCCTGCCACTTGTCCCACTGCCAGACGCTGCCGTCGGCTCGCCGCACGAGATAGCCCTTCTCCATGCCCTCGGTGAACAGGGCCGAGCGCTGGGCGATGTACGGGTTGATCCAGACGCAGATCCGCAGGCCCTTGGCCTTCAACCGGCGCAGCATGCCCTCCGGGTCCGGAAACGTCGCTGGGTCCCAGACGAAGTCGCACCAGTGGAACTCGCGCATCCAGAAGCAGTCGAAGTGGAACACCGACAGCGGCAGCCCGCGCTCGGCCATCCCGTCGACGAACGACGTCACCGTCGCCTCGTCGTAGCTCGTCGTGAACGACGTCGAGAGCCACAGCCCGAACGACCACGCCGGCACCTGGGGTGCGCGGCCGGTCAGGGCCGTGTACCTCGCGAGGATCTGCTTCGGCGTCGGGCCGTAGATGACGTAGTACTCGAGCTGCTCGCCTTCGACCGAGAACTGGGTGGCCGACACCGCCTCCGAGCCGACCTCGAACGACACCTCCTCGGGGTGGCGCACGAAGACACCGTAGCCCGCGTTGGTCAGGTAGAACGGCACGTTCTTGTAGGCCTGCTCGCTGCTCGTCCCGCCGTCGGCGTTCCAGATGTCGACCGTCTGGCCGTTCTTGACCACCGGTCCGAACCGCTCGCCGAGCCCGTAGACGAGATCGCCCACCCCGAGCGCGAGCTGCTCGGCTGCCCAGATGTCCCCACCCGGCCCGAGCGCCACCGTCGTCCCGCGCGGCATCGACCCGGTGAGGGTGCGTCCGTCGGCGACGAAGCTCACGGCATACCCGGGGCCCTTGGCGACGCGGACGCTGAGGCGCCCCGCCTGCAGGACCCCAGCGGTGTCGTCCACGCTCGCGGTGGCGCGGGCGCCATCAGCACCCGTCAGTGCGAACTGCGGCAGCCGGGGGAGGCCGCCCTCGTGACGGGTCACGCGCACCCCGATGACGTCCGTCATCGGTGAGCTGAACCGCATCGTCAGGAGCGGGCGGTTGAGCGTGTCGCCGCGCGACCCGATGCGCGAGGTGGGGGCGTATGCCGTCAGGGTCGTCCCGTCGTCGCCGACCACGAGGTCGCGCACCTCGGCCGGGCGCAGCAGCGTGTAGCCCTCGCGCGACTGCCAGTAACCGTCAGTGAACTTCATGAGGAGACCGAGTTCCCTTTCCTGGGGTCACTTCTCGGCGCCGGCCATGACCCCGCGGGTCAGGGTGCGCTGGAAGATGAGGAAGAAGATGATGCAGGGGATGAGCGAGATGAGAGCACCCGCGTTGGTCGTCGGCGCATCCATGATGCGGTCACCCTGAAGCGTCGCGAGGGCCACCGGAACGGTCTGGGTGCTGTTGGAGATGAGCATGACCAGAGGGATGAAGAACTCGTTCCAGGTCCAGATGAAGAAGAAGATGAGCAGCACCGACAGGGTCGGGCGCGCGATCGGGAAGACCACGCGCCAGAGCGTCTGCCACCGGCTCGCCCCGTCGAGGGCTGCCGCCTCGAGCACCGACCGCGGGAATGTGCTCAGCACCGAGGAGAGCAGGTAGGTGCCGAAGGCGCTCTGGATGACGGTGAAGATGATGATGACCGACAGCTGCGTGTTGTAGAGGCCGACCTGCTTGGAGAAGAAGTAGAGCGGGTAGACCAGGGCCTCCTGCGGCAGCATGTTGGCGAGCAGGAACACGCCGACGATCCAGACCCGCCCGCGGACCCGGCCGATGCCCAGCGCGAACGCGTTGAGGAGCGAGATGAGGGTTGCTGCCACCGCGACCGTGCCGGAGATCAGGATCGAGTTGAACAGCTTCTGCGGGTAGTTCACCTGGGTCCAGTAGGTCGTCAGGCCCTTGGTGTAGAACTCGGTCGGCAGGCTGAGCGGGCCGTTGGTGCTGTAGTCCGACGGCGACTTGAACGCGTTGAGGAGCATGAGCACGAAGGGCGCGAGCACGGCCAGGGCGCAGAGCGTGACGAGGACGAGCACGAGCCAGCGCAGGGGTCCCCGGGTGAACCGGCCGGCCCCTGACGGGTTGGGTGCGACCGGCGACCTCGGTGGCGTCTCGTCGACCGATCGGGTGGTCGTGGGCGTCGTGACGATGGTGGCCATGGCTCAGCCGTCCTTTCGCTCGGACCGGGTCTGGAAGGACATGAAGACCGCGGCCACGACGACGATGATGAGCGTCAGCACCGTGGCGATCGCGGCGCCGTAGCCGACGTCGAGCTTCTTGAAGAACGTCGTGTACGCGAAGTAGGACGGGACGATCGTCGCGTTCTCAGGGCCGCCTCGGGTCAGCGCGAAGATCGGGCCGAAGACCTTCAGCGCGGCGATCGTGCAGGTCAGTGCCACCACGTAGACCTCGGGCCTGATCTGGGGAATCGTGATGTGGCGCAAGCGAGCCCACCAGCCTGCGCCGTCCAGCTCGGCCGCCTCGTAGAGCTCCGGGTCGACGCGGCCCAGTGCCGCCATGAAGATGACGACGGGGTAGCCGATCTGCACCCACACCATGACGAGCATCACCGACGGCATCGCATACGTCGGGTCGCCGAGCCAGTCCTGCGTCAGCCCGCCGAGCCCGACCGCGTCGAGTATGCCGTTGAGCGCGCCGTCGGGGCGCAGGATCCAGCCCCACACGATGCCGGCGACGACGACGGGCAGGATCTGCGGTAGGTAGAAGGTCGCTCGCAGCACCGACACGACGCGCTGGCCGAACCTCCGGCCGAGGACGTCGAACAAGGCGGCGGCCAGGACCAGCCCGATGACGGTCGGGATGACGACCATCGCCACGATCATCGACAGCGAGTTGCGGAATGACTGCCAGAAGACCTCGTCGGCGAAGAGCCTGGTGTACTGGTGCAGCCCGGCGAACCGCGGCTGGCCGACACCCGACCACCGGGTCAGCGACAGGTAGATGTTGTAGACGAACGGGATCGCGATGACCACGGTGAACAGCACCGCGCCCGGCAGGAAGTAGGTCCAGTAGGAGCCGTCGCGAGTCCGACGGCGGCTGTGGGTGATGGTCGTCATTGAGGTCACCTCCGGCGTCGGGGTGGGACGGACGGTCGGCCCGCCCCACCCCGCGGCACTCGAGTCGCGGGTCCAGGCCTACTTGGCCTGGATCTCCTTGATGCCGTCCTGGTAGGGCTTGGCCAGCGAGTCGAGCACCGCGCTCGGCGTCTGCGACTGGTTGATGAGCCCCTGCAGGCTCGCCACGATGACGTCGTAGTAGCCGGGGACGGGCCAGTCGGGGTAGAAGGCGAGGCCGTCCTGCTTGAGGAGCGTCGCGAAGTTCTCCGTCATCTGGCGGGTGCGGGCGTCCTTGATGGTCGACGGGTCACCGGCCACGGGCAGGCCGCCCTTCTCACCGAGGAGGTTCTGCACCTCGGGTCGCATGGTGATGTCGATGAAGTCGTAGGCGAGCGACTTGGCCTTGGAGTTCGTCGGGACGACCCAGAGGTTGCCTGACGAGCCGGCGTCGAGAGTGTTGCCGGGGAAGAGCATCGTGCCCCAGTCGAACGCCTTGATCTCGTCGGTGAACCGGCCGAACCACCAGCTGCCGGAGACGATCATCGGAGTCTTGCCGGCGATGAACGCGGTGCCCATGTCCTCGGCCTTGGCGCTCGCGGTGTCCTTGGCGATGTAGCCCGCCTTGACCCACTTGTCGAAGGTCTCTGCTCCGTACTTGAGCGGGTCGGAGTGGAAGTCGACCGCGCCCTTGTAGAGCTGGTAGCTGTTGACGAAGGTGCGGTCCGCCTTGGACAGGGCCAGCTGGTAGTAGAGCTGGCCGGCGGGGTACTCGGCGCCGGACATCCCCAGCCCTGCAACCCCCTTGGCCTTGAAGGCGGCCAGCGCGGTCTCGAGCTCGGCGAACGTGGTCGGCAGCTTGACCCCGTACTTGGTGAAGAGGTTCTTGTCGTAGTAGACCATCACGTACTCGCCGTAGTTCGGCACGCCGTACCACGTGTTGCCGCCCATGACGCCCTTGTCGTCGTACTTGGCCGTCGTCTGCAGGCTGGGGCTGAGCTTCTTGTCCCAGCCGCGGTCCTTGGCGATGTCGGTGAGGTCGGTGAGCAGTCCCTGGCTCGCGAGCAGGCCGGCGGTCGCGTTGCCCTTGTTGTACTCCATGACGTCGGGTGCCTGGTCGGAGTTGAGGATCATGCCGGCGTTCTGCTGGATCTGCTCGAACGCCTTGCGCTCGAACTCGACGGTGACGCCCGGGTGCTCCTTCTTGAAGATCTCGATGGCCTTGTCCCAGGCCACACCCATGGCGCCGTTGGCGCTCTCGTAGTGCCAGAGGCGCAGCGTGGTGGCGCTCGAGTCGTCGCCTCCCGCTCCGGACGAGCCGCCGCTGCAGGCGGTGAGGGCCAGGACGCCGGCGGCCGCTGCCGCCAGGGCCGCCCGGGGGAAGGAAAACCTCATTGTTGCTCCTTGGTCGAGTGTTGTCGAAGCGCTTCGACTCGTCAGCCGCGAGTTCTCCACTACGGTTGAGGTGGGGAGTGTCGAAGCGCTTCGACTGTCCCATCCCCGACCGGAGGGCGTCAATAGTTTCGCGAAAAGACTTATTGTGCGATGGTGCACCTGCGCGCACCCGACCCGAAGGAGGCCGACCGTGAGACCCACGCTGGCACCGACCGCCGGCGCGCCGTCGCTCGCCTATGGTGATCGCATGCCGACGATCGCCGATGTGGCCCGCGAGGCCGGGGTCGCACCGAGCACCGTGTCGTACGTGCTGAGCGGCAAGCGCGCCATCTCCGCGGAGACCCGCGCCCGGGTCGAGGCCGGCATCGCCAGGCTCGGCTACCGCCCGAACGCCGGAGCCCGCGCCCTCGCCAGCGCGAGCACCAAGATCGTGGGCCTCGTCGTGCCGCTGCGCACCGACGTCAACGTGCCGGTCATCATGCAGTTCGTCGCGGCGATCACCCTGGAGTGCCGGCGGTTCGACTACGACGTCCTGCTCCTCACCAAGGACGAGGGGCCCGAGGCCGTCAGCCGCGTGGTCCAGGGGTCGATGGCGGACGCGCTCATCGTCATGGACGTCGAGGCCGACGAGCCGCGACTCGAGAGCCTGCGCGGCTCGGGCTTCCCGGTCGTTCTGATCGGCGTGCCCGACTCGCCAGGCGAGTTCGCTTGTGTAGACCTTGATTTCGCCGCAGCGGCCCGGATGTGCGTCGACCGGCTTGTCGAGCTGGGCCACACCGACATCGCGTTGTTCGGTGCCACACCCGCGGTCTACGAGCGCGGCACGAGCTATGCGCTGCGCTTCCGCTCCGGCTTCGAGGATGCCGTCGTGGCGGCCGGCGTTCGGGGCTCGGTGCACGCACTTTCCGCCGGCCACCGCGACGTCGAGTCGATGGTGGACGAGCTGCTTCGCGACGAGCCCCACGTCACGGGCCTTGTCGTCCACAACGAGGCGGCGCTGCCCGCGCTCATCGGATCGCTGCGTGCCCGGGGGCTGGAGGTGCCCAGCCGCATGTCCGTCGTCGCGCTGTGTCCCGACGACATCGCCGAAGCGCAGTCGGTCGCCCTCGACGCCGTCTCGATCCCCGCCGGCGACGTCGGCCGCCGTGCCGTGGAGCTCGCGATGGCCCAGCTCGGCGGGCAGCCCGGCGAGCAGCAGCTCATCGCGCCTCACCTGTCCGTGCGTGGCAGTGCCGCGCCGCCGGACCGCGGCGCAGGTGCGCCATGACAGCCCTGCCCGCGAGTGCTCGTCAGGCATCGCTGCGCGAGTCGAACCTCGCGCTCGTCCTGAAGACCGTGCTCGGCGCGGCCGACCCGCCGTCGCGAGCCGATGTGGCGGGCCTGACCTCGATGACCCGCTCGACCGTGTCCCGGCTCGTCGACGACCTCGTCGCGGGCGGCATACTCGTCGAGCTCGATCAGGTGGTTTCGTCCGGCCCCGGCCGCCCGGCCACGCCACTGGCGCCGGGGCGCCGGGTGGCGGCCCTCGGCCTGCAGGTGAACGCCAGCTATCTCGCGGTCAAGGTGGTCGGCCTCGACGGGGCCGTCCTGTCCAGCGCGGTCGAGCCGGGCGACTTCGTCGGCAGCGAGCCCGGGCCGGTGCTGGCCCGGCTCGGCCGCCTGGCCGGCGACGCGACGGCCGGACTCGAGCCCGGGACCAGCCTCGTCGGCGCCGGCCTCGCCCTTCCGGGCATCGTCTCGGTGGGCGACGGCACGCTCCTGCGCGCCCCCAACCTCGGCTGGTCCGACGTGCGCCCGGCGGACCATCTCGGTGCTCTCGGCGCGCCGAGGCACGTCGATCTGCGCGTCGGCAACGAAGCGGACCTCGCCGCGCTCACGGTCGCCTACACCTCGCCAGGACGGCCGGGACAGCTGGCCGACTTCATCTACCTCTCGGGTGAGATCGGCATCGGTGGAGCGGTGGTCGTGGACGGCAGGGTGATGTCGGGGCGCCACGGCTGGGCCGGCGAGATCGGGCACGTGTGCGTCGACCCCGACGGGCCGCCGTGCCCGTGCGGGTCGACGGGATGTCTCGAGAGGTATGCCGGTCGGCAGGCCCTCGTCGACGCGGCCGGCCTTCCCCACGACGCGGGTGCGGCCGAGCTCCTCGAGCGGATCCGGTCCGGCGAGCCCGATGCCAGCCGCGCCCTCGAGCGCGCGGCGTGGGCGCTGGGCATCGCGCTCGGCGGGGTCGTCAACGTGCTCGATGTGCCGGTCATCGTGCTCGGCGGCCACCTCGGCCAGATCGCCGACCAGGTGCGCCCCCTCGTCGAGCCACAGCTGCGCACCCGCGTCCTGTCCAGCCGCTGGCTGCCGCCACAGATCGAGCGCGCGAACGGCGACCCTGCTCCGAGTGCCACCGGTGCCGCACTGCGCGAGCTGCACCGGCTGGTCGAGCACCCGGCCCGGTGGTTGTAGGACCGTCACGGCCAGGGGTCGAGGAGCGTTCTCGTCGCACTGACGGCGACAACGCCTCCCGAGGCCGGCCATCGCCGGGCGGCCTCAGCGGACGAGCAGCGCGGTGACCTCCTCGGCGACGGTGGCCGGGACCTCCAGCGGTATGCCGTGTCCGATGCCTTCCAGCGCCACCTCCTTCGTGACGCCGCCGTTCGCGGCATACGCCTCGAGGATCGCGCGCATCTGGCCGACCATCGGCTGGGAGGGCAGCACGTCGGCGCCCGGCCAACCGGGGATGGCGCCGAGCGAGCCGAGTGTGGCGAGGTCGAACAGCGAGGCATCGCTGACGACCTGGTCCACGGTGCCGTGCAGCCACAGGACCGGCGGCTTGTGGTCGAGGTCGACGATGGCCGACGCGTCGTAGTGGGTCGGGGCCATCGTGTTGAGGACGCCGCGACCGCCCGGTGCCAGGCCCGGCCAGTGCTGTGAGGGTGTCGAGTCGCCGGGGTAGAAGTCGTCGCCGGTCCGGGTCAGGAGCAGCTCGTCCACGAGGAAGTCCTCGTCGATGTTCTCGCTGTTCGCGCCGCCGCCGTAGAAGGTGCGCATGACGACGCGCGGGCTGCTCTGCGGGTCGTCCTCCGAGGCGTCGCCCGCGGCCAGGCGCCGCACAAAGTCGGGGTTCGCGCCGCCACCGCCGGTGCTCGCGCCGTCGGCGAACGCCCGGGTGCCGACGGCGTCGGTGGTGCCGCCGAAGCCATAGGGCGACAGGGGTGCGATGAGCGTGACGCTCGCCAGGTCGTCCGGGTGCTCCAGCATGAGCTGCTCGACCACCCCAGCGCCCATCGACCACCCGACCGCGTTGACCGAGCGCCGGCCCGCGAACCCGAGGGTGTCGAGCAGGGCGTGCACGTCCTCGACCATGTCACCGAGCCCGCGCGTCGCGTCGACCGGGACAGCGTCGGTCCGGCCGAAGCCGCGCAGGTCGGGAGCGATGACCCTCACGTCGCCACCGAGCTCTGCAGCGACGTAGCGCCAGAAGCCACCGGTCGACAGGTTGCCGTGCAGGAGCAAAAGCGGGACGCCGTCGTCGGGGCCGCTGGTCCAGACGTTCTGACGCAGGCGTGAGGTCTCGACCATGGAGCACGTGAAGGCGCTGGGCATGATCGGTTTCTACCAGTGGCCTGGGGCGCCGGACATGGTCCCGGGCCACACTGCTCAGGCGCGGGTGATGTTCTCCGGCACCGATGCGGCCAGGACCGGCGGCTCGGCCGACCACGGGAAGACGACCCACTTGTCGGTCTCTCGCCACACGTAGTCCGGCGTCACCTCGGACCCCGGTTTGCTGTAGAGCACCGCACTGCGGGCCTCCGCTCCCGCATCGCGAAGCAGCCGGAGCACCAGGGCCAGGGTGCGGCCGGAGTCGGCGACGTCGTCGACGACGAGGATGTACCGGCCGGAGATGCTCTCCATGTCCAGGTGCGGCGCGAGCAGGACCGGGTCCGGCAGCGTCTCCTCGACATCGGTGTAGAACTCGACGTTGATGGCGTCGGTGAGCTTGATGCCCAGGGCGTAGGACAGTCCGCCACCGGGGATGAGGCCGCCGCGCGCGACGGCGACGATGATCTGTGGGCGGAAGCTCGAGCCGGCCACGATGGTCGCCAGCTCACGGGTCGCCGTGCCGAAGGTCTCCCAGGTCAGGATCTCTTTGTCGACGAGGGCGGAAGAGTCTGCGTGGTACGCGATCGTCATGCGGCCCTACGTTAGTCCCAGCATGTGAACAGCGCGTTGCGCGGATCGCCGCCCTGCTGGGGCTTTCTGGCCGGCCGCCGTCGCTCGGCACGTGCTGGCGGGCCGTCTGCTGACCGGCGCGCGCTGCGGGACACTGTGCCGGTGACCCTTCGCAACGCCTCCCTCCACCCGTCCCGGCGGTCGCAGGTGCCGCCGTTCGAGGTGATGGACGTCCTCGACCACGTCGCAGTGCTCCGCGGGCAGGGTCGCGACGTCGTCTCCCTCTGTGCCGGCGAGCCCTCCGGGGGCGCCCCGACGCTCGTGTCGGAGGCGGCCGCTCGCCTGCACGAGTCGGGCCGCGCACTGACCTACACCTCGGCCCTGGGCATCCGAGAGCTGCGGGCCGAGATCGCTGCGCACTACGCGCGCTGGTATGCCGTCGACGTCGACCCCGCCCGCGTGGCCATCACCACCGGCTCGTCGGGAGGGTTCGTCCTCGCCTTCCTCGCCGCCTTCGAGTCGGGCGACCGCGTCGCGCTCGCCCGACCGGGCTACCCGGCATACCGGAACATCCTCACGGCGCTCGGCTGCGAGGTCGTCGAGATCGACTGCGGGCCGGGGACGCGCTTCCAACCGACACCCGAGCTGCTCGACGCGGCCCAGTCGGAGGGGGCGCTGCGCGGGCTCATCGTCGCCTCACCGGCGAACCCTACCGGCACGATGGTCGACCGCGCCGAGCTCGCTGCGCTGACGCAGTGGTGCGCCGCGAACGGCGTGCGGCTCGTCAGCGACGAGATCTACCACGGCGTCACCTATCCCGAGCCGGGCGCCCCGGACCCCCGCGGCGTCAGCGCGTGGGAGACCGACGACACGGCCGTCGTCATCTCGTCGTTCAGCAAGTACTGGGGCATGACCGGCTGGCGGCTCGGCTGGATGCTGCTGCCGGAAGACCTCGTCCGTCCCGTCGACGCGCTGGCCGGCAACGTCGCGCTCTGCCCTCCCGCGCCCGCCCAGTATGCCGCCGTGTCGGCCTTTGCGCAGGAGTCGTACCACGAGTGCGACGAGGCGGTCGCGGAGTTCGCTCGTACGCGAAAACTGTTGCTGGACAACGCAGCCCGTCTCGGTTGGGGTGAGTCCGCGCCCCCCGACGGCGCGTTCTACTACTGGGCCGACCTGGGACCGCAGCTCGACCGCTGGGGCGGCTCGGCGGCATACGCGCGAGCGCTTCTCGAGCAGGCCGGGGTGGCGATCACCCCGGGCGGCGACTTCGACGACCGAGCGGGCGGGCGCTCGGTACGGCTGAGCTTCGCGGCCGGCAGCACCGCGGTCGGCGAGGCCATCGACCGGATCGAGGCGTTCCAGGCGCGCTGAGCGGCTACCGTCCAAGCCATGGGCTGGTTCTCCGACATCGTCGACGCGATCCGCGGCCGTCTCGCCGGCGGCCGGCCGGAGCCGGTGGCGCCCGGCCAGCTCGCCTCGGTCGACGCCGTCATCGCCAGGCTGGCCGACGTGGGCGCGACCCTGCCCGAGGGGGACGGGGTGCGCTCCTTCCATGTCGTCTACCAGCGGGTCACCGAGCTCGTCCGCGAACGGATCGCCGCCGGAGACTTCACCGACCGCGCCTTCATCGACCGGCTGGACTGCGTCTTCGCCGGCCTCTACCTCGATGCCGTCGCCTCGCCCGACCCGGACCCGGCCTGGGCACCGGTCTTCGAGAGCCGGCACACGCCCGGGATCCTGTCGATCCAGTTCGCGGTCGCCGGGGTCAACGCGCACATCAACCACGACCTGTCGATCGCCCTCGTCCGGGCCTGCCGCCAGCTGGGGCTCACCCTCGACAGTGCCGGCGTGCAGGCGGACTACCAGCGCATGACCGAGGTGCTGGACACCGTGCAGGAGCAGGTGCGGCAGTCCTTCTTCGACGGCCTCGATCTCGAGCTCGACCGGTATGCAGCGCCACTCGCCAACCTGATCGGCTCGTTCAGCATCGCGCGGGCCCGCGACGCCGCCTGGACCAACGCCCAGGTGCTGTGGCGGCTGGACGGGACCGAGCCGCTTCGCACCGACTACGTCACGACGCTGGGGCGAACGGTGGGAATGGCCGGCCGGGTGCTGCTCACGCCCGTGGCACTCCTCGCCCACCCCTGACCTGACCAGCCATGACCTGACCCCGCAACACACCGAGCAGTCGCAAACTTCGCCGGAAATAACCGGGTGGGTTGGCGACTGGCCGGTGTGTTGCGGCAGGTCGCGCGGTCAGTCGACGAGGGCGGTCGGCGGCTGTGGTCAGTCGGGGCCGCGGTCAGGCGGGGCCGCGGTCAGGCGGGGCCACGGTCAGGCCGCGACAGCGACCGGCGACGAGTCCGGAGCGGGCTCCGGCGCGTCGGTCCGGCTCGGCTCCGCCACAGGCCGGGTGCGCATCGCGGCGCGTAGGCGCCACGCGGCATACACCGCGGCGACACTGAGCCCGAGGTGCAGCGCGAGGAAGCCACCCGACAGGCCCAGCCCGAGCAGCGCACCCGCGACGAGCGGCCCGAGCGCGGAGAACGTCGTCTGGATCGCCGTGAACGTGCCGAGCGTCGTGCCCACCAGGCCCTTGGGCGCCAGGCTCGCCGTGAGCGGGTTGAGGACGGGAGCGTACATCGTCTCGCCCACCGCGAAGATGCCGAACGTCGTGACGAACATCGCGGAGGCGACCGCCGGGCTCATGAGCTGCGCGGCGGACAGCACCATCCAGGAGAGGGTCCAGATGCCGCCGACGACCATGAGCAGCGAACCGGCTGCTCGCCGGGCCGTCAGCCGCACGACGACGACCTGCAGGGCCACGATGACGATGCAGTTGACCGCCGCCGCGAGGCCGATCGCCGACTCGTCGACGTCGAGGACCGTGAGCGCGTAAGCGGGTAGGCCTGACTCGAACTGGGCGTAGAAGCCGAGCGCGAGCGTCACCGCGACCAGGGCGGTCCACCTCAGAGCTGGGATGGCGAAGATGCGCCGGAGCGCCTCGAGTGTGCCGACGCGGGACTCCGCCTCGTCGGGCGCGACGTCGGCCTCCACCAGGGTGGGCGCGCCGACGCCGGCCACCCAGATCAGCCCGGCGGAGATCGCGAAGCCGAGGCCGGCGGCGACGAACGCGAAGACCATGCCGTCGGGGCGGGAGAGGTCGACGAGCTGCCCGGCCACGAAGGCGCCGAGCGCCATGCCGATCGCCTCACCGGTGAACTTGTAGGCGAAGACCTTTCGCCGGTCGGTGCTTCCGGCCCACCGCAGCACCAGGACCGACGCGGCCGGCCCCGACGCAGTCAGGCCGAAGCCGAACACGAACATGCCAACCAGGAAGGCGTTCGCGGTGTCGGCCCAGACGAGGCTGCCGACGCCGGCGGCGGCGAGGACCTTGGCGGTCACGGCGACGGTGACCGGGTTGAAGCGGTCGCTCAGCCGGCCCGCGAAGGGTGCCGCGACGAGCGCGCCGACGGAGAAGAGCGTGCTGGCGAGGGCGGCGGCGAGCGCGCCCCACCCTCGGGTGTTGGCGGCATACGCGTACTGGTACGGGAGTACCGTGCCCCATCCGAGCATGCCGATTGACGACGCGACGATGAGCAGCTTGGTACGCATGTGGTTCACACCCTTTCGGAAGCAGCAGAGGCCGAAGCAGCACAACGCGGCTTCGACCTCGAATATTTCGAACACGAAGTTCGACGTCGAAACGCTAGCACGGCCGACGCGGGTGGAACAATGTGGTTTCGTGGCGAGACGACGGCAGACGGCGCAGCAGGAGCACGCGGCCGATGTGGCCACCTATGTCGCGGCCGGCGGTGAGGAGTCGGTCCAGCGCGTCATCACCGCCGTGTATGCCGTGACCAAGAAGCTCGACCAGTGGTACGTCCGTCAGTTCGCCGACCTCGACCTCACCCAGGGTGAGTGGTCCGTCCTCGCCGCCCTCGCCAAGGCGGGCGACACGTGCCTGACCCCGAGCCAGCTGGCCGACCTGTCCAACGTTGCGCCGTCGTCGATGACCCACCGTCTCGACAAGATGGCCCTGCGCGGCCTGGTCAAGCGCACCCCCGACGAGACCAACCGCACGCGCACCCTCGTGTCGCTGACCAAGGACGGATGGGCCCTGTTCAGCGCTGCGGTGCGCGAGTCGAACGTCGTCGAGAGCGACACCCTGCGCGGCCTCGACTCAGGGGAGCGTCACGAGCTCGCGCGCCTGCTCGAGATCGTCATCGCCGGGCTCGACGACGTCGAGGCCTGACTCGGGCCTCGAGGCCTGGCCCGACCCCTGCCTGACCCCTGCCTGACCCTGGCTGGTTCCGGGGGTATGCCGGTGGCCTGGCTAGAGTCGGTCCGTGAGCTTCCGCAGGCCCGTCCCGACGATCGGTGACCCCTCGTCGGCGGCCGAACGGGCCCAGGCGCCGGATGCGTGGGCGCTGGCCGACGACCTCGACTCGCTCGACCGGGTCATCGGTGCGCGGCGCGACATCCGGCGGTTCCGGCCAGACCCGGTGCCCGAGGACGTGCTCACCGCGGTGCTCACGGCCGGCCACCGTGGCCCGTCCGTGGGGCACAGCCAGCCGTGGCGCTTCGTCGTCGTGACCGACCCGGCGACCCGGGACGCTGCGGCCCTCATGGCCGACCGGGCGCGCCTGCGCCAGGCCGCGGGCATGACCGAGGACTCCGCGCGCGGACTGCTCGACCTGCGCCTCGAGGGGATCAGAGAGGCGCCGATCGGGCTCGTCGTCGCGTGCGACCGGCGCACCCCGGCGGCGGGTGTGCTCGGACGGGCCACGTTCCCGGACACCGACCTCTGGTCGTGCGCCGCCGCGATCGAGAACATGTGGCTCACCGCGAGGGCCCACGGTCTCGGCCTCGGCTGGGTGACCCTCTTCGAGCCGTCCGAGCTCGCCGACCTGCTCGGCCTGCCCGACGGTGTCGAGACCCTCGGCTGGCTCTGCCTCGGCTGGCCCGACGAGCGGCCGCCCGAGCCGGGCCTCGAGCGTGCCGGCTGGTCGAAGCGTCTGCCCCTCGAGGCTGTCGTCATGCGCGAGCGGTGGACCGAGCGCGACGCGCCGGTCTCGCACCTGCGAGCCCCGCACCAGACAGATGTCGTCGCCGCACGAGACCGCGCGGACGACCTGCTCACCGTCCCCGGCTCGCTGGGCGTCCTCGACACGGTGCTGGACCGCATCACCGCGCTGCCCGTGGCGCCGGGACGCGGCACGCTCGTCATCGCGGCCGCGGACCACGCCGTGACGGCATACGGCGTCACCGCCTTCGACCCCTCCGTGACTGCCGACATCGCCCGCGCGACGCGCGAGGGGACATCGATGGGCGCCGTCGCGGCGCGCGCCGCCGGGCTGGACATCGAGCTCATCGACGCTGGGATCGGTTGTGGCAGAGGAGATCTCGTCACGACAGACGCCCTCGATCCAGCGACGTATGCCGCCCTGCTGACTCTCGGCAGCGAGCGCGGTGCCGCCCTGGCTGCGGCCGGCCCCGTCGCAGTCGGGGAGGTCGGCGTCGGCAACACGACCGTCGCGTCCGCCGTCGCTGCCGCGCTGCTCGACGTGCGGCCGGCCGAGGTCGTCGGACGGGGGTCGTCGGCTGACTCCGCGATGATGGAGCGCAAGCTCGACGTCGTCACCCGGGCCGTCACGCGGGTCGGTCGATGCGGCCCCGACGATGCGCTCCGTCGCCTCGGTGGCGGCGAGCTCGCAGTCCTGACCGGTGTCGTGCTCGGCGTCGCGGGCGCCGGCGGTGTGGTCGTGCTCGACGGGCTGGCGACCTCGGTCTGCGCACTCGCCGCGGCGCGTCTCGAACCCGCCGTGGCCGCTCACCTCGTCGCGGGGCAGCGGTCGCGCGAGCGTGCGCACCTTCTCGTGCTGCGCGAGCTTGGGCTCGAGCCTCTGCTCGACCTTCGGATCCGCGCCGGTGAGGGGGTCGGAGCGGCCCTCGCGACCGGCCTCGTCCACGACGCACTGGCGCTACGTGCGGGCGTCGCACGCACCTCACCACAGGCCGACTGAGGGAGTAAAGATGCTGGTTCCATTGGGAGACAAGGTCCCTCGCGTCGATCCGCTTGCCTGGGTTGCGCCCAGTGCGCAGATCCTTGGCGATGTCGAGCTCCGCGCGGGCTCGAGCGTCTGGTACACCGCGGTGCTTCGCGCCGACTTTGACCCGATCGTCGTCGGCGAGCGCAGCAACCTGCAGGACGGCGTCATCGTGCACACCGACTCGACGCATCCGACGACGATCGGGGCTGGGGTGTCGGTCGGCCATCGAGCCGTGCTCCACGGATGCACCATCGAGGACGACTGCCTGGTCGGCATGGGCTCCGTCGTGCTCAACGGTGCGCGGATCGGGGCCGGCAGCCTCGTCGCGGCCGGCGCGGTTGTCCCCGAAGGTGTGGTGGTCCCGCCTCGGTCCCTGGTCGCCGGGGTACCGGGCAAGGTGCGCCGCGAGATCGACGACGACGGGCTGACCCGGATCCGGCGCAACGCCGAGGTCTACGTGGGTCTGGTCGAGGTGCATCGGGCCGCGCTGCGTACCCAGCGCACGTCCGCGTCCATCGAGCCGGCCTGACCCAGGTCGAGTGGGCGCGCCGTCCCACCAGCCCCACCGAACCCAGGTCGAGTGGGCGCCCCGTCCCACCAGCCCCACCGATCCCAGGTCGAGTGGGCGCCCCGTCCCACCAGCCCCACCCATCCCAGGTCGAGTGGGCGCGCCGTCCCACCAGCCCCACGACATCGAGTGACCAGAGGGACGGAGTGCCCACTCGACTGGAGGTGTCGGGGTCGTGGAGGCGGCGATGCCCTGTGACGGGTGGGACGGGGCGCCCACTCGACTGGAGGTGTCGGGGTAGTGGAGGCGGCGAGGCCCTGTGACGGGTGGGACGGGGCGCCCACTCGACTGGAGGGTGGGGGACGGAGTGGGAGGGGGCGGGGCGGTGCTCGGGGACGGGGCGGACGGCATACTGACCGCGTGACCGGACCCCTCTCGGACGTACTCGTCGTCGACCTCTCCCGAGCGCTCGCCGGCCCGCACTCGACGATGATGCTCGCCGACCTCGGCGCCCGCGTCATCAAGGTCGAGGCACCAGGGCACGGCGACGACACCCGCGGCTGGGGGCCGCCGTTCGTCGGTCCGGACGACGCCCGCGAGGCCACGTACTTCCTGTCGGCGAACCGCAACAAGGAGTCGATCACCCTCGACCTCAAGGAGCCCGCCGACAAGGACGTGCTGCTCGCCCTCGTCGACCGCGCCGACGTGCTCGTCGAGAACTTCCGCACCGGGGTCCTCGAGCGGCTTGGCCTCGGCATCGACGAGCTCATGCAGCGCAACCCTCGCCTCGTCGTCCTGTCGATCACCGGGTTCGGCCACGACGGACCGGAGGGCGGGCGGGCCGGTTACGACCAGATCGCGCAGGGCGAGGCCGGACTCATGTCACTGACCGGTTCCGGCCCGGACGACCCGCAGCGGGTCGGCGTGCCCATCGCGGACCTGCTGTCCGGGATGTACGGCGCCTATGGGGTCGTCGCCGCGCTGCACGAGCGCAACCGCACGGGACGCGGTGGCGTCGTCCGCACGTCGCTGCTCGCAGCCGTCGTCGGCGTCCACGCGTTCCAGGGGACGCGGTGGACCGTGGCCGGCGAGGTCGGCCGGTCGGCCGGTAACCACCATCCCTCGATCGCTCCGTACGGCCTCTTCCACTGCCGCGACGGGTCGGTGCAGATCGCGGTCGGGAGCCAGGGGCTGTGGCACCGGTTCTGCTCGGCGTTCGGGCTGGACCCCGCGGCCGACGGGCTCGCCACCAACGCGCTCCGGGTGGCGAACCGCCCCACGGTCATCGAGGTGGTCGAGCGGGCCTTCGCCGAATGGGACGCCGAGCCGCTGCTCGCTCGGCTCGCCGAGGTCGGCGTGCCCGCGGGCAAGGTGCGCAGCCTCGACGAGGTGTACGCGTGGGACCAGACCGCGAGCCAGGGCCTGGTCATCGAGGTCGACCACCCGACCCTCGGCCGCCTCACGTTGCCTGGGCCACCGTTGCGGTTCTTCGACGGCGACGGTGCCGAGGTCACCCGCCGCGACCACGACGCACCGCCGAGGCTCGACGAGGACGGCGCTGCCATCCGCCGGTGGCTCGCCGAGGAGGCTCCCGCCTGACCCAGCCATCCGGGGAGCGCGACGCCAGCCTCGAGACTCGAAGCCACTCGTCCACGGGTGGCTGGAAGCCCTGGGCGCGGCTCGAACGCGTCCTCGAACCGGGGAAGGTCAGCGGCTCCAGAGGTACTCGACCTCGGGGCGGCCGGCGCCGGCATACCTCGAACGCCGCACGGCCAGCTTGGTGTCGCAGAGGTGCTCGGCGTACCGCCGCGCGGTCACCCGACTGACCCCCAGGGCCTCGCCGATCTCCGACGCCGACCGCCCGCTCGACGACTCGCGGAGCAGCTTCGACACCCGTGCGAGGAGCTCCTCGCCCATGCCCTTGGGCAGCCGTGGCTCCGTGGCGGCGTGAGCGCCGGCGAACACCTCGTCGACCTCGGCCTGGGTGCCCAGCTGCGCACCGCCGCTGACCTGGTCGCGGTAGGCCCGGTACGCAAGCAGCCGGTCGCGCAGCGTCGCGAACACGAACGGCTTGAGGACGTACTGCACGACCCCCAGCGACACCGCTGCCCGCACGACCTCGAGGTCCCGCGCGGACGTGACAGCGATGACATCCGCCCGGTGCCCGGCAGCGCGCATCGCGCGGACGACGTCGAGACCGTGCCGGTCCGGGAGGTTCATGTCGAGGAGGACTACGTCGATCTGCTTGTCCTGCAACGCTTTCAGCGCAGCCTGGGTGGTGCCGACCGTGGCCGCGACGGCGAAGCCGTCGACTCGCGAGACGTATGCCGTGTGCGCGTCGGCCGCGACCGGCTCGTCCTCGACGACGAGGACCCGAAGTACCTTCGGCCCGGTCACGACGACCCCCGCACGGGCAGCCGCACCGTGAACGTCGCTCCCGGCGGCCCCGAGACCTCGAGCGAGCCGCCCAGCCGGTCGACGGTCTGGGCCACGAGCGCCAGGCCGATGCCACGCCTCCCGGCACTGCCCTGTTCCTTGGTCGACCAGCCGCGCCGGAAGGCGTCGGCGACGGCACCGGGCGGCAGGCCCGGCCCGTTGTCGGAGACGTCGAGGACGGCATACCCGTGGTCGACCCGGGAGCCGAAGACGACCCGTCGCTCTGCGCCCAGCACGGCTCCGTCGCTCGCGACCGCGTCGAGGGCGTTGTCGATGAGGTTGCCCACGATGGTGACCACGTCGCGGGTCGGCGCGACGTCGCGTGGCCAGTGTGCCCCCGGCTCGATCTCGAAGGCGATCCCGCGCTCGTGGGCCTCGGCCGCCTTGCCGAGCAGGAGCGCCGTCAGGGCGGGCTCGTCGACGGAGTCGACCACCCGGTCGGTCAGCACCTGGGACACCCTGAGCTCGTCGGTCGCGAACTCGAGCGCCCGGTCGGTGTGGCCGAGCTCGATGAGGCTGACGATGGTGTGGAGCCGGTTGGCCGACTCGTGCGCCTGCGAACGCAGGGCCTCGGTGAGCCCGCGCGCCGAGTCGAGCTCTCCCGTCAGGGCCTCGAGGTCGGTGCGGTCGCGCAGGGTCGCCACGTGACCGAGCCGGCGCCCGCGCCACATGGCCGGACCTCGGTTGAGCACGAGCACGCGCGCGGCAGTCACATGGAGCTCGTCCTCGTGGGGCTCGTCGTCGGTCAGGGCTGCGGCGAGTGCCGGCGCGAGCCCGAGGTCGGCGACCTCGCGTCCCACCGCGTCCGGTGCGAGCCCGAGAAGGCGGACGGCCTCGTCGTTGGCCAGCCGCAGCGTGCCGTCGACGTCGGTGATGACGAGTCCCTCGGTGACAGCGTGGAGGACGGCGTCGTAGTACTCGTACATCTCGCGCAGCTGCCGCTCGCCGAGGCCGTGCGTCTGACGCCGGATGCGGCGGGCGACGAGCGCGGTGCCGAGGCCGGACAGCAGCGCGGCGACCAACCCGGCGAGCAGGATGCCGGGCAGCTGGGCGCGGACGCGCTCGCCGACCGCCGCCTTGCGGATGCCCACCGAGACGAGGGCGACGACGCGAGCGCCGTCCTTCACCGGGACCACGACGCGCGACGACGGCCCCAGAGTTCCGGTGTAGTCCTCGACGACCACACCGCCGGCGAGCGCCTCGGCCGTGTGGCCCAGGAACTTTCCGCCGATCTGGCTGGGGTCGGGGTGCGTGAAGCGGACCGCCGAGGGGCTCATGATGACGACGAAGTCGGTGCCGGACTCGAGGCGGACGCGCTCCGCGTAGGGCTGCAGCTCTGTCGTGGGGTCCGGGCCCTGGACGGCACTGACCACCTCGGGGGTCGCCGAGACCGTCTCCGCGACGGCCAGCGCCCTGGCCGTCGCTTCCTGGTCGCCCGCCCGCTGGGCCTGGACGAAGGCGCCGGCGAGACCGGCTGCGACGACGATGACCGCGATGCCGACCTGGAGTGCAAAGGTCTGCGCCGCGACACTCCACCGCCGCGGCGAGAACTCAATGAACACAATCGTGACCCTAGTCACTCCCGCGACCAGGCTCGGGGCATCCACCAGCCCGGCACCGGCCCGGGCCTCGCCAACGGAGGTCACCGTGAGCCACACCGCCGACAGCGCCGTCGACGCCCAGAAGCCCCCGGCATCTGGGACTCGGCAGAAGCGCGACCGCACCCATTACCTCTACGTCGCCGTCATCGTCGCGATGGTCGCCGGCATCGTCGTCGGGGCGTTGTTTCCCGAGCTCGGCAAGAGCCTCAAGCCCCTGGGCACGGGGTTCGTCAACGTCATCAAGATGATGATCACGCCGATCATCTTCTGCACGATCGTGCTCGGCATCGGATCCGTCCGCAAGGCCGCTCAGGTCGGCAAGGTGGGCGGTCTGGCGCTCGCCTACTTCGTCACGATGTCGACCGTCGCGCTCGCGATCGGTCTCGTCGTCGGCAACATCATCAAGCCCGGCGCCGGTCTCGGCCTGACGGAGGCGACGGCTGCCGCCGGCCAGAGCGCGGCCGGCGGCGGTGCGGAGACGACCGTCGACTTCCTCCTCGGGCTCATCCCCGACACGCTCGTCTCGGCCCTCACCTCCGGCTCGGTCCTTCAGGTCCTCGTCATCGCCCTGCTCGTCGGCTTCGCGCTGCAGAAGATGGGGCCGTCCGGTGAGCCGATCCTGACGGCGGTCAAGTACCTGGAGAAGCTCGTCTTCCGGCTGATGTCGATGATCATGTGGGCCGCCCCGGTCGGCGCCTTCGGTGCCATGGCCGCGCTCGTGGGCGCGACCGGTCTCGGTTCGCTCAAGAGCCTCGGGCTGCTCATGCTCGCCTTCTATGTGACGTGCGCGATCTTCGTGTTCGGCTTCCTCGGCGCGATCCTGCGGACGGTCACGGGGATCAACGTCTTCTCCCTGCTGAAGTACCTGGGCCGCGAGTTCCTGCTCATCCTGTCGACCTCGTCGTCGGAGTCGGCCCTGCCGCGCCTCATCGCGAAGATGGAGCACCTCGGCGTGTCCCGCCCGGTCGTCGGCATCACCGTCCCGACGGGGTACTCCTTCAACCTCGACGGCACCGCGATCTACCTGACGATGGCGAGCCTGTTCATCGCCGAGGCGATGGACAAGCCGTTCACGATCGGCCAGCAGATCTCGCTCCTCGTGTTCATGATCATCGCGAGCAAGGGCGCCGCGGGGGTCAGCGGTGCCGGGCTCGCCACGCTCGCGGGTGGCCTCCAGTCGCACCGTCCAGACCTCGTGCCGGGCGTCGGCATCATCGTCGGCATCGACCGGCTCATGAGCGAGGCCCGGGCGCTGACGAACTTCGCCGGCAACGCCATCGCGACCGTGCTCATCGGCACCTGGGTCGGTGAGATCGACAAGGCCAAGGCGGATCTGGTGCTTGCCGGGCGTCTCCCCTTCGACGAGGCCGCGATGATCGACGACGACGTCGCGCCTGCGGCGCCGCTGGCCATTGAGCCGGAGCCAGAGCTCGTCGGCGCGGCCCGCTGACGACAGCGCCTTGGTGCAGCCACCTCCACCATCGCATCGGCGCGGCCTCGCGGTCGCGCCGATGCGCTGCGCGCCGTCCGCTCCACAGCCACCGGTGACGTCGCTGACGCTCTCCGGGTATGCCGTCTCGCCCCGTCGGGAGGCCCGGTCGAGTGAGCGCCGGGTCCCTACGGGCGGATGATGCGCCGCTCGATCGCGGCCGCCACGGCGCCGGCGCGAGTGTCGACGCCGAGCTTGGTGTAGATGTGCGACAGATGGGACTTGACCGTCGCCTCCGAGACCAACAGCTCGCGGGCCATCTCCCGGTTGCCGAGGCCACGTGCCAGCAGCTCCAGGACCTCGACCTCCCGCTCGGTCACGACAGGGCCCGGCGAGCCCGCGCGCCGCACGAGCGTGGCCGCGACCGAGGGCGCGAGCACCGTCTCGCCGCGGGCGGTGGAGCGGATGCCGGCGAAGAGCTGGTCGGGTGGCGCGTCCTTGAGCAGGTACCCGACGGCACCGGCGTCCAGCGCCCGCAGCACGTCGGCCTCGGTGTCGTACGTCGTCAGCACGAGGATGTCGGGCGGGTGTGGCAGCGCGCGAAGCCGCGCCGTCACCTCCGCACCGCCCACGCCGGCGCCGAGGTTGAGGTCCATGAGGACGACGTCGGGTCGCTCCTGCTGGACGACGCGCAGCGCGCCGTCGAGGTCGCTCGCCTCACCGACCACGGTCAGGTCGTCCTGCCCCTCGACGAGCGCCCGCAGGCCGGCTCGCACGACGGGGTGGTCGTCGACGAGGACGACGCGGACGGTCGCCTGCGCTGCGCTCATCGCTCACCGTCCAGCGGGAAGGCCACGGAGACCGCGGTTCCCTCGCCGGGGCTGCTCTCGACGGTGGCCCGGCCTCCCAGCCCGGTCGCCCGGTCCCGTATGCCGTCCAGCCCACGACCACGGTCGCCGCGGTCCCGAGGGTGTGCGGGATCGAAGCCCTTCCCGTCGTCGCGCACGTCGAGCAGGACCTCGTCGGGGTTGTAGGTCAGGCTGACCACGGCGCGGCTCGCACCGGAGTGCTCGACGACGTTCGCCAGCGCACCCCTCGCCGACCGGACGATGGCACCTGCGACGTCGGACGGCACTGGGACCGGGACCCCGTGCACCCGCACCTGGACGTCGATACCGTGAGTGGTCGTCTCTGCCACTCGTCGCACCGCGTCCGGCAGCGCCGAGGCAGTGTCGGCGCCGTCCGTCTCCAGCCCGGCCGGTGCCAGGCCGCGGACCACCTGGCGCACCTCCTCGAGCCCTTCCCGTGCAGCGTCGCCGGCCGTGTGCACGTGCCGCCGCGCCTCGTCGGGGCGCCGGTCCCACTCCTGCTCCGCTGCGTTGAGCAGCAGCGCGATGCTCGACAGCTCCTGCCCCACGGAGTCGTGGATCTCGCGAGACAGCCGGGTGCGCTCCGCGAGCGCGCCCGAGCGTCGTTGTGCCGCAGCGAGATCCGCCTGCGCCTCGGTGAGATCGTCGATCAGGGTCTGACGAGTTCGGGCCTCGCGCTCCAGGGCGCGGTACGACAGCACTGTGACCAGGGCAATGCCGACCGGGCCGACGAAGACCGTCGGGTCGACGTCCTCGGTGATCCGGGCCCACGCCACGCTGACGACCGCGGTCATGAGCACGACGACGCCGACGGCATACGGAAAGGGAAGTACCTGGAGCACGGCGAACGCGACGGGCACCGCCGTCCATGCGAAGGAGGGCGCGACGAGGGTCAGAGCCATCCAGAGGACGACGACGAACACCACCCAGACGGTCGGCCAGGCCGGCCGGTCCGCAACCAGGTGACGGGTGGAGTAGGCGACGCCCAGGGCTGCGGCCCCGAGGAGGATGAGCACCGCTGTGACGTCGAAGGGGTGGCGCATGAGGTACCGCGCCGCGCACGTGACGAGGAGCACGAGGAGCACGACCTGCAGCCACCGGTCGAGCCGGGCGGGAGCGAGGATGCCGACGGACTCCATGACCCGCCAGCCTAGGGACGGCAGGCGACGGCGGCATCATCCGATCGGCTAGTCAGAAGTGGACGGTTGCCCGACGCGGAAGGTCAGGGCCGCGCACGACAGTGGGAGACGACCCCGTGAATCACCCACGGCACCGACCCGAGGAGTCCCACATGAAGCGCACCATCGCCACCCTGTCCGTGCTCACCGCGGCGACCACGCTCGCCGTGCTGGCACCCGCCGCGACCGCGTCCGGCGAGGGCCGGCCGGACCGCTACGTCCTCAGTGGGGACGAGGGCGGGTCGAAGTTCGAGGGCATCGGCGCCGACGAGCGGCGTGGCGTCTTCTACGTCAGCGAGACGACCGGTGGCGAGATCCACCGCGGCATCGCGGGGGCCACGCAGACGAGCGAGTGGGTCGGCGGCGACGGCACCGACGGCCGCTGGACCGCCCGCGGCGTCACGACCGACTCCGCAGGCCGGGTGTACGTCGCCGGTGGGCCGAACGGGATCGGGCAGCCGGGCCGCCCGGACCTGTGGGTCTACTCGCCGTCCGGCGAGCTGCTCGCGGCTCTCAGAGCCCCGGGTGACAACGTCTTCCTCAACGACGTCGCGATCGGCCCGGACGGGGCGGCCTACTTCACGAACTCCAGTGCGCCGCAGGTGATCCGGGTCGCCGAAGGGGCGAACGGGTGGTCGGCGGACCTGTGGGCCGACGCGACCGGCACGATCGCACAGGCGAGCGGCTTCAACCTCGGCGGCATCGTTGTCAGCCAGGACGGCTCGGCCCTCGTCGTCGCGCAGGGGAACGTCGGGCTGCTCTGGCGTTTCGCCCTGGCCGACGGGTCCGTGACTCCGGTGGCGACCGGCTCGGCCGACCTCGTCAACGCCGACGGCCTCGTGCTCCAGGGCACCCGCCTCAGCGTGGTGCGCAACTTCTCGCGCATGCTCGCGACCCTGCAGCTCACGGCTGACGGCAGGTCGGCCGAGCTGCTCTCGCAGCGGGCGACGGACCCGGCCCGGGTGCTCACTACCGCCAAGGTGCTGCGCGGGCGGACGATGTATGTCGACAGCAAGTTCGACGAGGCCGTCGCGACGCCGCCGTACGAGGTCGTCACCGACCCGTTCGTGCCATGAGAGCCACCCATCTACGCGCCGGGGCCCCCAAACGGGGGCCGGGACCGGTGAATTGCCACCCATCTACGCGCCGGGGCCCGCAAACGGGGGCCCGGACCGGTGAATTGCCGCCCATCTACGCGCCACGGCCCCCAAACGGAGGCCCGGACCGGTGGATTGCCACCCATCTACGCGCCACGGCCCGCAAACGGAGCGCCGCCGTCGGGCTCGTCCTCGCCTTGGGCGGCGTCGTCCTGGCCGGCTGCAGCAGCCCGAGCCTCCCGTCGAGTGGGCGCCCGACCCCAGACATCACGCGCGACACCCCCTCGTCGAGTCAGCGCCCGACCCCATCCGCCACACTCGACCGGGTGAGCCCGACATCGCCCACCCCGGCCGAACAGGCGGCCCTCGACGAGGCGCTGCGCGACGCCGCCTGGGCCGACGACGTCGATCGCGCTCGGACCCTCGTGGCCCGCGGCGCCGACGTCAACGCCAAGGACGAGACGGGGCAGTCGGCCTATCTCGTCGCGACCAGCGAGGGCCACCTCGAGCTGCTGCGCCTCACGCTGTCCCACGGTGCCAGGGTCGACGACAAGGACAGCTGGAACGGCACGGGGCTGATCCGCGCCGCCGAGCGCGGGCACGCCCTCGTCGTCGGCGAGCTGCTGCGCGCCGGCATCGACCGAGACCATGTCAACCGCATCGGCTACCAGGCGATCCACGAGGCCGTCTGGCTGGGACGGGACACGACGGCATACGTCGACACGCTGCGCGTGCTCGTGGCGGGCGGGGTCGCTCTCGAGCAGCCGTCCGGCACCGAGCGGCTCACCCCGCTGCAGATGGCTCGCGAACGAAACCAACCCCGACTCGAAGGAGTGCTCGTGACGGCGACGACTGGCAAGCCCATCGCCGACCCGGACCGTGAGCTGCTCGCGGCGGCAGAGGCGGGTGACGCCGACCGGGTCGCGCTCGCGCTGCGGGCGGGAGCCGACCTCGAGGCGCGGGACGGTCGGCGGCGCACGGCGCTGCTGCTCGCGGCCACCTTCGACCGGGTCGACGCTGCCCGCGTCCTCGTCGCGATGGGCGCCGATGCCGACGCGCTCGACGACCGACACGACACCCCGTGGCTCGTCACCGGCGTCACGGGGAGCGTGGCCATGCTCGAAGCGCTGCTCCCGGCGAGGCCCGACCTCACCATCCGCAACCGCTATGGCGGCGTCTCGGTGATCCCGGCCAGCGAACGGGGGCACGTCGACTACGTTCGGCGCGTCGTGAAGACGGGGATCGACGTCAACCACGTCAACGACCTCGGCTGGACCGCACTGCTGGAGGCGGTGATCCTCGGCGACGGTGGGCAGCGGCACCAGGAGATCGTCCGCATCCTGCTGGCCGCGGGCGCCGACCCGGCCATCGCCGACAAGGACGGCGTCACCGCGCTCGAGCACGCCCGCGCCAAGGGATACGACGGGCTGGTCCGGATCCTCGAGAAGGCGTAGCCGCCTCTCGTTCAGGCGAACTCGGCCAGCAGGTCCGGGCTGATCTCCGCGATCACCGCGACCGCACGGTCGACCGGCACGTCGACGACATCGTAGTGCTGGTCGCCCGCAGCGGTCGTGGCCACGAGCGTCGCCAGGCCTGAGCGGCGCTGGAAGAACGAGCGGCGGACGGTCCAGCCGATGATCCCGTCACGGTCGAGGACCACGCGCCGCCGGTCGAGCGATCCCTCGCGCGCGACGAGGTGTCCTTCCGTCACGAGGTGCCCCAGGCCCGTGTAGCGGTCGAGACCGACCCACACCGCGGCGACGAGCAGGACCGGGCCGATGCCCACCCACAGCAGCGGCAGGTCCCACACCAGGCGGAGGAGGACGAGCAGCGCGACGACCATCGCCGCCGGCACGATGGAGCGGATGAGCCGGCGGCGCCGGGCCGCGGGTCCGTGCTGCGCGGGCGCCGCGAGGATGGCGGCCGCGTCCGGGACCACCTCGAACGCGACACCGGTGACGACACTCGCCGGTGCCGGGGGGCAGAGCCAGTCGGACCCACCGCGCTCGCGCAGCAGACCTGTCGTGACGACCTTGAGGCGGCGCGCCCCGGCCAGCCGCAGCCCCAGCGGCTCGTCGAGCCGGATGCCGCGCACCCGTCCGTGGTCGATGCTCGTCTCACGGCTCGTCAGCAGCCCACGTGTCGTGTGGAGGCTTCCCAGCCGGTTGCGGGTCAGGCGGAAGCCCCAGAAGGCGAGGATGTATGCCGTCACCGCCAGTGCCGAGACGAGCGCGAGCACGAGCACGGCGTCGATCCACCACGCGAGGCTGCGGACCCACTGGGCCCGCTCGATGATGGCCTGCCCCTCCTCGCCGAGACGTGAGAAGCCCTGCGTGATGAATCCGAGGCCGGCCGCCGCGGTCGCGATGCCCGTCATCGTCAGCGGTGCGTAGCGCACCCAGGTCGGGTCGAGGCGTACCAGCTCCTCGTCTAGGGGTGGAGGCGGCGCGTCGGCGAGCACCTCCGCGATCCCGGCATCGTCGACCGGAGGACCCGACGGCTTGGGCAGCGCGGTGACCGCCGGGTCGATGCGATGCAGCAGCTCCGCGCGAAGCCGGCGTCCCTCGTCCGCCTGGAGCGAGTCGAGGACGAGCCGGTCGCGGCGGCTGCCGCCGGTCGAGATCTCGACCTTGGCCAGCCCGAGGACCCGGTGGTGCAGCTTGGCGGTGAGGTCGACCGTGCGCACCTTGTCCAGCCGTGCGGTCGTCGTCTGCTTGGTGAGCAGGCCTCGCCGGAGCTCGATCTGGCCGTCGCCGATCCGGTAGCGAGTCGTCAGCCAGCGGAACACCCCGTAGGCGACGATGACGGGGAGCGCGAGGAGCTCCCAGCGGTCGTTGCCGTCGCTGCCGAGGCGGGCGATGAAGATCGCCAGGAGGGCGGGCAGGAGGCGCACCAGGGTCTCGAGCGGGTGGATGAGCAGCATCCGCGGGTCGAGGCGGCGCCACCCCGTCTCGTCGTCGGCAGCGGGAGCCCGGTCGGTCACGTCGCGTCGCCCTTCTCCAGGACTGCCGCGGTCGTGAGCGAGTCGACCAGCTGCTGCGCGACGGGCAGGTCGAGCCCGTGGATCTTCAGGGGGCCGGCGGCGGATGCCGTCGTGACCCGCACCGATGCGAGCCCGAAGAGCTGGGCCACCGGTCCGCGTTCCAGGTCGACGGTCTGCACCCGGGACAGTGGTGCGATGCGACGCTCCTGGTTGAGCCAGCCGGTCTGGGTGTAGATGGCGTGCTCGGTCGCCTCCCACCGGTGGACCCGGTAGCGCCAGCGCGGCATGACGATGACGTACGCCACCGCGACGACGAGCCAGACCAGGGCCACGACCAGGTGGCTCGTGCGGTCGGAGTCGTCGTCGACCAACCACCAGATGACCTGCGCGGCGACGAGGAAGAGGTTCGCGAACAGCGCCTCCACGGTCCACATCCGAACCGCCTTGGGTGAGACGAGGTGCGCCGGCTCGCGTAGTTCCACAGAGCCAACGTTGCCACACCGGGTTGACGGGAAGGCCCTGTGGCCCAAGGGTGGATGCTCATGGGCAGCATCGCAGTTCACGAGTTCATCGCACTTGACGGCGTCTACGAGGACCCGAGCTGGACCTTCGAGTTCGGCTTCGACCCGAGGATGGGTGAGACCCTCGCCGCGATCACCGGGCCGGCCAAGGCGATCCTCCTCGGCCGCCGGACCTACGAGGCGTTCGCGCCTGCCTGGTCGACCCGCACGGTCGCGGACGACCCCGGCGCTCCGTTCTTCAACGAGACCCACAAGTACGTCGTCGCGTCGCAGCAGCCCGGCGTCGAGTGGGGTCCGTCGACGACGATGCCCTACGACCCGGAGGCGATCCGCAGGCTCAAGGACGGGACCGACGGCATCATCTACGTCTCAGGCAGCGGCACCCTCGTGCGGGCGCTGCTCCGGGACGGGCTCGTCGACGACCTGCACCTGTTCGTCTACCCGGTCGCCCGCGGCACCGGGAAGCGGCTCTTCGCTGACGGCGTCGACCCGACGACCTTGTCCCTCAAGGGGTCCGACGTCTACGCCAACGGCGTCGTTCACCTCGACTACGGCCCGGCCTGAGCGGCGGTATCCGCGCCCTCTGCGTTGGTCCACGTGGTGGAGCAACGCAGATAGAGCCGGACCGGAGACATCCCGCACTCGAGCTACCCCGCTCGAGCGGGAACGCCCGCCTGACCGGCGTGCCCGGCTGACCGTCACGCGCGGCGCAGCGGCATACCCCAGCGACCGGCATACCCTGCGGGATTGGTCAGGCGGCCGGGGCGAGGTCGGCGGCGGCCAGGCGTGCGTAGCGACCGCCGCGGCCCACGAGCGCGTCGTGGTCGCCGAGCTCGACGACCCGGCCGTGGTCGAGCACCGCGATCTGGTCGGCATCGCGGACGGTCGACAGCCGGTGTGCGATCGCGATGGTGGTGCGCCCGGCCATGAGGTGGTCAAGGGCCGCTTGCAGGTCGCGCTCGGTGTCGTTGTCCAGAGCACTGGTCGCTTCGTCGAGCACGAGGACCCTCGGATTACGCAGGAGCGTGCGCGCGATGGCAAGGCGCTGCTTCTCGCCACCTGAGAAGCGATGCCCGCGGGCGCCGACGACCGTGTCGAGCCCCTCGGGCAGGCTTGCGACGAGCACCGCGACCTGGGCGGCCTCGAGCGCTCGCCACAGCTCGTCGTCGGGCGCCTCGGGGGCGGCGAGCAGGAGGTTGTCGCGGATCGACGCGTGCACGAGGTAGGTGTCCTGGCTGACGACCCCGACGATGCTGGCGAGGTCGCCGGGGTCCAGGTCGCGCAGGTCGATGCCGTCGATGGCGACCGTGCCCGAGGTGGGGTCGTGCAGGCGCGCGACCAGCCCGGCGAGGGTGGACTTGCCGGAGCCGGTCTCGCCGACGAGCGCCACGGTGCTTCCGGCCGGGACGTGGAGGGTGACGCCGTCGAGTGCGTTGACCCGTCCGTCGTGCGTGAAGGTCACGTCGTCGATCACGATCTCGCCGCGGACCGAGCGGAGGTCGATCGCGACCGGCTCGGCCGGTGGGGCGACCTCGACTGGGAGGTCGAGGTAGGCGAAGATCCGGCTGAACAGGGCCATCGAGGTGATCCACTGGGCGCCCACGTCGAGCAGACCCAGCAGCGGCCGGAAGATCGTCCCCTGCAGCGTCGTGAAGGCGATCAGCGTGCCGATCGTCATGCCGCCTGAGGTGGCCGGGAAGCCCGCGGCGAGGTAGATGAGCGCCGGGATCGCGGCGAAGACCATCTGCATCGTCGCCATCCGCCAGCGGCCGGCCAGCTGCGACCGCAGCTCGAGGTCGATGAGGTCGGTCGAGGTGGCCGAGAACCGCTCGGCGGTGGCGTCGCCGGCCCCGAGGGTCTTGACGAGGGTGGCGCCGCTGACCGTGAGGCCCTCCTCGACCTGGCTGTGCAGGTCGGCGAGGCGGCGCTGCCGCTGCGTGGTGATGTCGCGGCGCAGCAGGGCGACCCGGCGGGTCATGAGGACGGCCGGGGGGATGACGAGCAGCGACAGCAGGGACAGGCGTGGGCTGATGGCGACCATGGCGATGGCCGTGGCGATGGCCGTCGTGACGTTGCTCGCGATGGACGTTGCCGTCGAGGTGATGACCGACTGCATACCGCTGATGTCGTGGGTGAGGCGCGACTGCACCTCACCGCCGCGCGTGCGTGTGAAGAAGGCGATCGACTGGCGCTGGAGATGCCGGAAGACGTCGGTGCGCAGTCCGTGCATGACGCGCTGGCCGACGGCGGTGGTCAGCCAGGTCTGCACGACACCGAGCAGCTGGGTGACGACGGTGACGGCGAGCATGCCGCCGACGGCCAGCAGGAGCAGGCGGACGTCCTGGTGGGGCAGGGCGTCGTCGATGACGGAGCGCAACAGGAACGGCTGGGCCATCGAGATGACCGAGATGACGACGATCGTCGCGGTGACGACGGCGACGACGCCGCCGTGGGGACGGAAGAGGGCGAGGACCCGACGGATCGAGACGGGCGACTCGGCGAGCTGTGCGCGGTCGGCCGGGTCGAGGCGGGTGGGGCCGCGCCCTGCGGTGTGGTGGGGGAGCTCAGGCAAGCGTTCCCTCCTTCGCTAGGGGTGTGAGGCTTAATGAGGTTACCTCACTATGAGGTTGTGGGCAAGTGGCCGTATGCTGCTCCCATGCCGTCGCCCCCTCACCACCCCCATCGACGGGGTGGAGTCCCTGGGCAGGCAGGGGACGACGAGCCCGCCCTCGACGAGCTGCTGCTCGGTGCCGCTCGGGCGCTGCGCCGCCGCTGGGCACGGGGCCTGGGCCACGACCTTGCTCCTCACGACGCTCGTGCGCTGCGGGTCATCGGCCACGGTGGCCCGACGCGGCTCGGTGTCGTCGCCGAGCACCTCCGGATCGCGCCGCGGTCGGCCACCGACGTGGTCGACCGCCTCGAGGACCGGGGGCTGGTGCGGCGCGCCGCGGACCCGTCCGACCGCCGGGCGACGACGGTCGAGCTGACCACGGAGGGCGAGGCCGTGCTCGCCGACGTAGAGGCCGCGCGGCGCGAGGACGCGGCCGCTTTTTTCGGCGCCCTGTCCGATCGCGAGCGGGACTCTCTCGCAGCTATTCTCGGCAAACTTGATCCGAGAGAGGGATGACGTGTCTGGTGTGATCATGGTCGAGGGCCTGCCGGGGTCGGGCAAGAGCACGACCGCGCATGGCCTCGGCCTCTGGCTGGCTGCACAGGGTGTGCGAGCCCAGCACTTCGCCGAGGGCCGGGTCGACCACCCGGTCGACTTCGAGCAGGTCGCCGTGCTGACGAACGACGACCTTGTGGGGCTGCTCGGCCAGTTCCCCGCCGACGCGAGCGCCCTCATCGGCGCCGCAGAACGGTCCGGTGACGCCTGGCTGGTGCGATACGGGCGACGGCGGTCCGACCTGCCCCGAGGGCTCGTGAGCCGGCTGCGCGACCACGACGGCTACGACGGCAGCATCACGCCCGAGCTGCATACGCGGGTGCTCGCAGACAGCTGGCGACGGTTCGGTCGCGAGCCGCGCGACACCATCCAGATCTGGGAGTGCGTGCTGCTCCAGAACCCGGTCTGCGCCCTCGTGGCCCGGTTCGACCAGCCAGACCTCGTGCTGGAGCGTCACGTCCAGGCTCTCGTAGAGACGGTGTCCTCGCAGTCGCCGGCCCTGGTCTACCTCGATCCCGGCGACCCGGGCGAGATCCTCGAGCGTGCGGCTGCCGAGCGGCCGCAGGAGTGGCTGGACCGGGTGGTCGGCTACCACACGAAGCAGGGGTATGGCCTCGCCCGCGGTCTGCAGGGGTTCGAGGGATACGTCGAGTTCATGCGGCACCGGCGGCAGCTGGAGCTCGACCTGCTGTCACGGCTGGACCTGCCCACGCTCGTGGTGGAGGTCGGCGACAGTCGCTGGACCGAGCACACGCAGACGATCCAGTCGTTCGTCGGCGACCACCTGGGCATCGGCCAGCCGGAGCCTCGCGAGGTGGCCTGAGCGAATGCCTGTGCAGTCGGTCGAGGCCCTGCTCGACGCCGGCTCGGACCACCAGATCCGAGCCGAATGGGCTGCCCTCGCCGGCGCCGGCCTGCCGAGCCAGGCGAAGCAGCTCGGTGTCGCCGCGGCTCCGCACCTCACCCTCTCGGTCGCCGGGTCGGTGCCGGACTTCGTCGAGGCACGCCTTCGGGCCATCGTGCGCGGACAGCTACCCGTGCCCGTGCGGCTCGGCCCGCTCGTGGTCATGGGGTCCCGGCGCTTCGTACTGGCCCGGCTGCTCGTGCCCTGCGCTCGCCTCCTGTCGCTGCACGCGGCGATCGCCGAGGCCATGGTCGCCGCACCCGACGTCCCGGACCAGGTGCGTCCCGGTCGGTGGACCCCGCACGTCACGCTCGCCCGGGGCCTCGGCTCCCGGCAGGTCGGCGAGGCGCTGGCCGTGCTCGGCCGGACCCGGCCCATCGACGGCCAGATCGAGTCGGTGCGCCGGTGGAACCCCGTCTCCGAGCGCGCCTGGAACCTCGGCGCCTGACCCGCCCACTCAGGGGTCGGGGTCGGATGGCATACCCCCGTCTGGTCGAGTGGGCGCTTCGTAACACGCGTGACCTGTGGGACGACGCGCTCACTCGACGAAGGGGTGGGGAGGCGGCATACCTACGATGGGCCCATGAGCCTCGAACTCGGCCTGGACACCTTCGGTGACATCGCGAACGGGCCGGACGGGCAGCCGCTCCATCCGGCCGTCGTCATCCGGGAGGTCCTGGCCGAAGGAGAGCTCGCCGACCGGCTCGGGCTCGACTTCATCGGGATCGGCGAGCACCACCGGGACGACTACGCCGTCAGCGCCCCCGACGTCCTGCTCGCGGGGCTCGCCGCCCGCACCGAGCGGATCCGCCTTGGCACCTCCGTCACGGTGCTCAGCTCGGATGACCCCATCCGGGTGTTCCAGCGTTTCTCGACGGTCGACGCGATCTCGCACAGCCGGGCCGAGATCACCGTGGGCCGCGGCTCGTTCGTCGAGTCCTTTCCGCTCTTCGGGCTCGACCTCAACGACTACGAGCTGCTCTTCGAGGAGAAGCTCGACCTGCTCGCGGCCGTGGTCGCCGAGAAACCCATCGCGTGGCAGGGCTCGATCCGTCCGCCGGTCCAGGTCGACCGGGTCATGCCCGCAACCGAGTCGGGCCGCCTGCCCGTGTGGGTCGGCGTCGGGGGCACGCCGCAGTCCGTGGTGCGGGCCGCCCACTACGGCTTCCCGGTGGTGATCGCAATCATCGGCGGCTCGGCCCGGCAGTTCGTGCCGCTCGCCGACCTGTACCGGCGGGCGCTGAAGGAGATGGGCCGGCCCGAGCTGCCCGTCGGTGTGCACTCGCCCGGCTATGTGGCCGCCACCGACGACCAGGCCCGCGACGAGTTCCTCCCGCACTTCGTGCCGTACATGAACAAGATCGGCCGCGAGCGGCGCTGGGCTCCGATGACCAAGGAGCAGGCGCTGGCGCAGGTCGGACCCGACGGTGCGGTCTACTGCGGGTCGCCCGAGACCGTCGCACAGAAGATTGCGGAAACCGTTGGCCTGCTGGGTGTTTCACGGTTCCAGCTGAAGTACTCCATGGGGACGCTTCCGCATGAGCAGCGCCTGGAGTGCATCAGGCTCTACGCCGAGGAGGTCGTCCCGCACGTGCGCGAGCTCATCGCCTGAGCGCGGGCACGACGACAACCGCGCGCCTCCGTGGAGACCACCCACATCAGTGCTGATGTGCCTGTTGGACGCTCCCCGACCTGAGGCCAGTGATGAATATCGAGATCGCAACCACGGAGCCGACCACCGGGGCGAGCACAGCTGCGGCGATGAGTGCCCAGCCCCCACTCCACGACGGCCGCGCCAGAAGCTCGCGAGGGATCACTGATCTCTCTGAGGCCGAGTGGCGAGTGGTCGCCCTGTTGGCCGCCGGACACGACACCAAGGGTGCCGCGCACGAGCTGGGGGTGAGCCCGTACACGGTGCGAAACCAGGTCGCCTCGGCCCTGGTCAAGATGGCTGTTCGCACGCGAACGGCCTTGGTGGCACGGGCGATCGTTAGCCGAGGCCTGACGCTCTCGTGGCCGCCGGCGCGAACGCCGCCGGAGACGGATGCCTGACCGCCGAGGTCGAGCATGACCCTTCCTGACCGGGCGGGCAGGTCGGGTCCCGGCTGATGCCCGGGCCATCAGGGAGCGTTGATCGAGCCATGCTCCGCGTCGAGGAAGGCGAGGACGGCGGCGACGCGGCGATGCACCGGTGCCTCGGAGAGGCCGAGCTTGGTGAAGATCGCGTTGACGTGCTTCTCGACCGTCGAGGACGACAGGTGCAGCGCTTGCTCGATGCCGGCGTTGGTGCGGCCCAGCGCCATCTCGCGGAGCACGTCGAGCTCGCGTGGTGACAGCCCGGCGAGAGGGCTGGTGACCCCCTGGCTGCGGCGGCGCACCAGGGCGTCGACGATCTGCGGGTCGACGACCGACCCGCCCGCGCACACCTCGCGCAGGGCATGGACGAGGTCCTCCAGGTCACCGACCCGGTCCTTGAGCAGGTAGCCGACGCCCGCGGACCCGTGCGCGAAGAGGGCCAGGGCGTAGCTCTCGTCGGTGTGCTGCGAGAGCACGACGACACCGGTCGACGGGTATGCCGCCCGGACGGCGTGCGCTGCCTCGATCCCTTCCATCTGGTGGGTCGGCGGCATCCGGATGTCGGTCAGCACGGCGTCCGGCGCGAGCCGCCGCACGGCGTCGAGCAGCTCGGTCGCAGTGCCGACGCACGCCAGGACCGTGACCTCACCGGAGTCCTCGAGCAGGCGGCGCACGCCCTCCCGGACGAGGTAGTTGTCCTCGGCGATGACCACTCGCAGCGGCTCAGGCATTCGCCGGCTCCGGCGTCGGCGACTCCGTCACCGTCTCGGGCTCGATCGGCAGGTCGACGACGATCTGTGTGCCGCGTCCCGGCGCGCTGGACACGTGGAGGTGGCCGTGGACGGCGGCGACGCGGTCGCGGATGTTCGCGAGCCCGGCATGGGCATCGATTCCAGCGCCGGGGTCGAAGCCCATACCGTCGTCCGAGACCATGACCCGAAGCCTAGTCTCGTTGCGGCTCAAGGCGACTCGCACCCGGGACGCGTTGGCATGCTTGGCGACGTTCGAGAGCGCCTCGCGGATGGTGTAGAACGCGACGGTCTCGACGTCGGGGTCGAACCTCCGCGAGCGCAGCTCGTCGTCGGCCTCGATGGTGAGCGGCACCGGGAAGCGGGTCGTGCGGGACTCGATCGCAGCCACCAGCCCGCTGTCGCTGAGGACCTGCGGGTGTATGCCGTGTGCCAGCTCCCGCAGGTCCGCAAGCGTCTCGCGCGCCTGGTCCTGCAGCTCGGACAGCTCCTCACGGCGAAGCGTGCCACGGTCGAGCCGGTTACGGGCGAGGCGCAGGCTGGCGATGAGCGCGACGACGTTCTGCTGGATGCCGTCGTGAAGGTCGCGCTCGATGCGCCGTCGCTCGGCGTCCTGGGCGGTGATGAGGCGCACCCGGGACGCGGTCAGCTCGTCGAGCTGGTCGGCGAGCTGGGCCGTGAGGTGGACGTTGGAGACGGCCGTCGTGGCCTGCCGTGCCACGGTGCCGAGGAGGGTGAGCTCGGCGAGGCTGTAGTCGCCGTGACGCCCCGGGCCGACCTCGATGCGGCCGAGCCGCGCGTCGCCCTGCGTGAGGTCGTGCACCACGACGGGGTCGCCCGTCGTCTCGCCCGCGACTCCGAGGGACGAGTCGGTCACCTCACCGTCGGAGCCGACGAGCCGGATCCTGACCCAGGTCGCGTCGAGCCCGTCGCGCAGCGACTGCGCCAGCCTGGTCAGCACCTCGTCGAGCTCGACGGCCTGCTCGAGCCGCGCCCCGAGCTCGCTGAGCAGTGCGAGGTGGTGGTCGCGGTCACCGAAGACCGCGCGGTGGATGGCCCGCTCGAGCCACCCGCGCACGGGGAGCAGGGCCACGGCCAGGACCGCCGACAACAGCGCCGCGCTGACCGCTGTGAGCTTGTCGCTGATCAGCACCACCGGCGCGGCCACCGCGATGCCGTACAGGACGGTGATGAGCACGGTCGACGAACGCACGACGGCGCGGCCCCGGTCCGCGAGGGCGATGTCGAAGGCGCCGTAGCGCAGGATGCCGTGGATGCAGGCAGCGGGCAGCATGAAGAGGCCGACGAAGACCGCGACCTGGCTGATCCAGCCGAGTGGCCCGTCGTCCAGCCCGAGTTCCGGCACCTTCTCCCACATGCCGAAGGAGCCGAGCGCGAACGTGGCCGCCCAGGCCAGGAGCCTGAGCTGGGCCCGGGTCTTGGGAGGGCCGAAGAAGGCCCTGCTGTACAGCACGCCGATGCCCAGGACGAGCGCCGGGGCGGCCTGGACGAGGAGTGCGTCGACGACCGGCGCCGCCCATTCGAGTGCGGGGACGGCATACGGGTTCGGGATGGTCGCCTGGACGCCGATGTACTGCGTCATGACGACCTGCGGGGTCGTCAGCAGCGTCAGCGGCGCGACCAGCGCCTGGAGCCAGAGCAGTCGGCAGGCGACGCGCTGCCACGTGTGCTCGAGCACGCCGTTGGGGAAGGTCGCGATCATGAGCAGGAAGCCGATGGTGGCCAGGGCGTCGGAGGTCAGGCCGATCGAGTTGAGCAGCGGGAAGCCGCTCCAGGTGAGCACGTCGGGGTTGCGCTCGACCGCCGTCTCGTATGCCGCACTGACCGCCATCGCGGTCGCCCCGAGCGCGACGTAGACCGCGACGCGCGACGAGGTCGCTGTGAGCAGCCAGAGGCCGAAGGCGTAGAGGGGCAGTACGCCGACGAGCGGCCAGCCCAGTCCCGCTCCGGGGAGCGGGCCGATGTCGACGAACCCGCGCACGACGAAGACATAGAGCAGCGACGCGGTGCCGACGACACCGAGCGTCACCAACCAGCCTCGCCTCACGAGCACACTTCATGATCGGCCCTGGGCCGGTCGCGCGTCACCGGGTAGGCCACACGTGGCTCTGGGGGAGAACCTCCATCGACTCTGTGGGCTGCCTTGTTACCGCGCTGTCCCGGCCCGCGGATCGTGGAGGGGACTCATCCGGCATCCGCGAAAGGACCCTCTGATGCGCAAGACCTACATCGTGCTCGCCTGGATCATCGCCGGCGGGGTGTTCGTGCAGGCGGCGGCGATCGCGTTCGGCTTCGGGGGCATGGCGGGCTTCGTCCAGGACGGAGGCGTCGTCGACAAGGCGCTCGTCGAGAGCCAGACGGCCTCCAACTTCACCGGCGAGCTCGGCTTCGTGGTGCACGGCATCGTCGGCGGGATGGTCATCCCGGCTGCCGCGCTGCTGCTGCTCGTCGTCTCGTTCTTCGTCAGGACGCCGCGGGCACGCACGTGGGCGGCGGTCCTGTTCGGGCTGGTCGTCGTCCAGGCCATGCTCGGCTACTCGATCGTCGACGTGCCCTACCTCGGCCTGCTCCACGGTGCGAACGCGCTCGCCCTGCTGCTCATCGCCGTCCACGCCGCCCGCCGCGCCCGCGTCGCCGGTGCCGTAGAGGCGGCCTCGCCGAGCACTCGTGTCGCGGTCTGACCTGCGTCGCGGGGAGGTCCTGCGGCGCGCGGTCGCTCTGGTCGCGCTGGCCGCGGCGCTCGGCCTCGCAGCCTTCGGCTGGTGGTCGAGCCGGCTCGGCGAGTACTCGGTCATGGCCATGGGTCACGACGCCGCTCACGCCGCCCATGGCGGGGCAGGCGCGGGTGGCGTCAGTGTGACGTCACTGACGGCGGACCCCGCACGGCGGGCAGACGTCAAGGTCGAGCTCGTCGCGCGCAGCGGCACCGTCGAGATCCCCGGTGGCCGGTCGGTCGAGGGCTACACCGTCAACGGCACGTCGCCGGGCCCGACCATCCGGGCGCGCCAGGGCCAGCTCGTCGAGGTCACCTTCGTCAACGAGTCGGTGCGCGACGGCGCGACCCTCCACTGGCACGGCGTGGACGTGCCGAACGCGGCGGACGGCGTCGCCGGCATCACCCAGGATGCCGTGCCGGTCGGCGGGCGATACGTCTACCGGTTCGTGGTGAAGGACGCCGGGACGTACTGGTACCACTCCCACCAGGTGTCGCACGAGCAGGTCGAGCGCGGCCTCTTCGGGGCGCTCGTCGTCAGCCCACCCGCGGCCCCCGCCGCCCCTGGCTCGCGGAGCCCCGTCGACGTCGTCGCGCTCCTGCACGTGTATGCCGGCCAGCACACGTTGGGCGGACGCGCTGAGGACGAGCGGGTGGTGGCCACCCCGGGCCAGCCCGTCCGCATCCGGGTCGTCAACACCGACCAGGGCACGGCGACCGTGTGGTCGTCGGTTCCCTACCGGGTCGCGGCGGTCGACGGCCATGACGTCGTCGGGCCCACCGAGGTGGTCGACCGCTCGGTGCTGGTCCCCGCGGGCGGGCGCGTCGACCTGATGGTCACGACTCCGGCCGACGGATCCGCTGCCCGGGTGCACGTCGGGGGTGCTCGCAGCGTCATCCTGGGGCCGGCAGCCGCCGCGGCGCCCGGCCCCGTCGCGCAGCCGCGCGAGGTGCTGGACCTGCTGGACTACGGCCGCCCGGCACCGCTCGGCTTCGACCCGTCGCACCCCGACAAGACGTTCGACTACACGATCGGGCGCCGGATCGGCCTCATCGACGGCCGGCCCGGGGTGTTCTGGACCGTCAACGGCCGGCTCTTCCCCGACGTCCCGATGTTCCACGTCCGCGAGGGTGACGTCGTCGTGATGCGCCTGACGAACAACTCGGACGAGGTGCACCCGATGCACCTGCACGGCCATCACGTCGTCGTCCTGTCGCGGAACTCCGTTGCGGCCCAAGGGAGCCCGTGGTGGGTCGATACACTCGACGTGCGGCCTGGCGAGACGTACGAGGTCGCGTTCGTCGCGGATAACCCCGGCATCTGGAGCGACCACTGCCACACGCTGCCACACGCTGTGGACGGTCTGGTCGCGCACGTCATGTACGACGGCGTCACGACGCCGTTCACGATCAACGGGGCGGCTGGGAACCAGCCCGAGTGAACCCCGCACAATGGGGGCGTGACCGAACATCTCGACGTGCTCGTCGTCGGCGCCGGCCTCTCCGGCATCGGGGCCGGCTACCGGCTCCAGACGATGTGCCCGACGAGGTCGTACGCGATCCTCGAGGCGCGCGACGAGCTGGGAGGCACGTGGGACCTGTTCCGCTATCCCGGCGTCCGGTCCGACTCCGACATGTTCACCCTCGGCTTCCCGTTCGAGCCATGGCAGGACGCCGACGCGATCGCCGACGGCGACAAGATCCTGAACTACCTGCGGTCGACGGCACGCAAGTACGGCATCGACCGGCGAGTTCGCTTCGGGCACAAGGTAGTCGCTGCCTCCTGGTCGAGCGACGAGGCGCGCTGGACGGTGACCGTCGAGCGTAGCGACTCGGTCCGTGAGGAGCTGACCTGCGGGTTCCTCTACCTGTGCAGCGGCTACTACGACTACGAGCGCGGGCACGACCCGGCCTTTCCGGGCCGCGAGCGGTTCGAGGGGCAGGTCGTGCACCCCCAGTTCTGGCCGGAGGCGCTCGAGGTGGCCGGGCGCAAGGTGGTCGTCATCGGCTCGGGTGCGACGGCCGTGACGCTCGTCCCAGCGCTCGCCGACCGAGGCGCCGACGTGACCATGCTGCAGCGCACGCCGTCGTGGGTCACCGCCCTGCCGCGCCGCGACCGGGTGCGTGAGGTGGTCCGCACGGTGCTGCCGGGACGGATGGGCGACGACGTGGTCCGGTACAAGAACGTCCTCGTGTCGCTGGCGTTCTACCAGCTGAGCCGCCGTCGGCCCGAAGCGGCAAAAGCGTTGCTCACCAAGGGTGCCCAACGCGCGCTCGGGTCGCCGGAGTTGGCCGGTGAGCACTTCACGCCCGACTACGACCCGTGGGACCAACGCCTGTGCATCGTGCCCGACGGGGACCTGTTCCGGGTCCTGCGGGACGGGACGGCGCACGTCGTCACCGACACGATCGAGACGTTCACGCCGCGCGGCATACGGTTGACGTCAGGCGGCGAGCTGGAGGCGGACGTCATCGTGACGGCGACCGGCCTGCGGCTCAAGGTCGGCGGTGGCATCGACTTCGTCGTGGACGGTGAGCGCCGGTCCACGCGGGAGCTCTACGTCTACCGCGGCATGATGTTCGGCGGCGTTCCCAACCTCGCCGTCTGCGTCGGGTACGTCAACGCCACGTGGACGCTTCGCTCCGACCTGGCCAGCCGCTACGTGTGCCGGCTGCTCAACCACCTGTATGCCGATGGGTGGCGGGTGGCCGTGCCGCGCGCACCTGAGGGGATGGTGGGCAAGCCGCTTCTCCCGCTGACGTCCGGCTACGTCCAGCGGGCCTCCCCCGACCTGCCGCGGCAGGGCGACGGGGCGCCATGGCTGATGCGCCAGAACTACCTGCTCGACCGGCGCGACATGCTGCGTGGTGACGTGACCGAGGCGATGGAGCTGCGTCGGTGACCGTCAGCCGAGCGTGATGCGCTTGGACACCGCGCCCTCGTCGAGGAGGGTCCGCAGGCGCGTCACGGTGCGGTCGTGCATCGTCCACGGGTCGATGGTGTTCACGTAGATCTTCGTCCCGCCCTCGAAGCCGGCCAGCGTGGAGATCCGCCACTTGAGGACGACGCGCAGGGGCATCGGCAGGTCGAGCGTCGGTGGCCGGTGATGCCACTCCTCGTTGGTGGGCACGTCCGCTCCGGTGGCAGCATGACAGGCATGCAGCATGTCGGAGAGGTCGCGGACCTCGTCGGCACCGAGCTCCCACGGCGCGCGATGGGTCTCGGTCGTGTGGACCTCGAGCGAGGGGAAACGGTGCCCGACCCCGACGAGAGCGACGGCGGTGTTGGTGCGCGCGACGACAAGTCCGTGCGCAGCGGCATACTCACGTCCCCAGCGACGGTAGAGGTTGGGCTCCGCCCGGAGCCGCTCCGCCTCCCGCTCGACCTGGGGACCCAGCTCGTCGATCGCGACGACCTGTTTGTGCAGGTGGTCGAAGGACGCGCCGGCGGGGCGGAGCCAGTTCTGGAAGACCGACACGAACCGCGCACACGGGTTGCCGTGGTAGAGGTCGCGCATGGCCGTGATGGCGAACTCCGTGTACTTCCAGTGCTCTTCGGGCGTCAGCGATCCTGAGGACGCGCTCTGGGTGTCGTCGGTGGCGCCGTCGACGAAGTGGCGGCGCGCGACGATGACCTGGTGGTTCCCGGCGAACAGGCCGACAGACTCCCGCTCGAGGTCGTCCTCGGCGAGCGGCTCGGCGTCCGCCCCTGCGGCGCCCCGCGCGCGCATCCTGATCCGCGCGAGCGCAGCGACGTGCGCCCGCCCCTCGGGCGTGGCGAGGTATGCCGTCCGTCGGCCCTGCGCCTCCGGGGTCGGCTCGAAGCCGTGCGTCAGGTGCCAGTAGTCGTAGGTGAGGATCTCGAAGAGGTTGGGAATGAGGCGGAACTCGGGCACCGTGTCGTCGAGCTGTTCGGCCCGAAGTCCACGGATCTCGCGCCATCCACCGTCGTCCCTGACGACCCGTGCGATCTCCGGGGTGGTCTCGAGCATCCGCCCGGTGCAGAAGGCACAGCAGCGGTCGAGCAGCTGGGGGTCGAGCGGGTGCCGCTCGGAGGGGACGATCCCGAGCGGGCGCGCGCCTCGCCCGGGAAGGGTCCACACCTTGGTGCCGGTGAAGGGGTTGACCTGCTTGATGGTCCCGTCGGGCAGGCGCGTCAGCGGCTCGGTCACCCCGTCAGCCTATGACCCGGGCGTGGCCGCACCGCGGGTCAGTACGGCGAGCGGCAGGGTGCGCGTGCCTCCCTTGCGCTCGATCTTGGACTGGTAGTCGGCGAAGTGCGGTGAGAGCTCGAGCAGCCGTGCCCACAGCCGGTCGTGCTCGGCGCCCGTCGCGACATGGACCTCGACGCCGAACTCCTCGTCGCCCATCTCGACGTGCGCACGGTCGGCCCTGCGCAGGTTGCGGAACCACTGAGGCTCGTCCACCATGCCGCCGGCACTCCCGCACACGACGAGGTCGTCGCCGTCGGTGAAGTACGCCACGGGCGTGGTGTACGGGGTCCCGGACTTACGGCCGGCGACGGTGATGAGCAGGATCGGCAGGCCACGCGCCGAGCGGAACATGGGAGTGTCGAAACGGCGGTACAGCGCGCTCATCGTCTCGTTGCCCCAGCGACCTACGCGGCTCATGACAGACATCGGTGCCTCCTTGCGACTCGATACCTCATTGTCGACCACGCGGGTAGGGTCCGCGTCATGCGCGCTGCACGTGTCACGGCACTCGAAGGTCCCGGATCCGTCACTGTCGACGACGTCGCCGAGCCGGACCTGCCGCCAGGGCACGTCCTGGTCGACGTCCACGAGGCGGGCGTCAGCTTCCCCGACGTCCTGCTGACCAAGGGCCTGTACCAGATGCGCCCGGACCTGCCGTTCGTTCCGGGAGCGGAGTGTGCGGGGGTCGTGCGGGAGGCCGGAGCCGAAAGCACGTTCGCGCCGGGCGACCGGGTCGCGGCGTTCCCGGTCCTCGGGGCGTTCGCCGAGACGGTCGCCGTCCCCGAGGCGATGGTCTTCCCGCTCCCAGACGGTGTGCCGTTCGAGGTCGGTGCTGCGCTGCCGATGAACTACCTGACCGTCCACTTCGCTCTTACCCAGCGCGGGCATCTCGAGCGGGGCGAGGTCGTCCTCGTCCACGGTGCGGCCGGCGGGATCGGCACGGCGGCGGTGCAGCTGGCAAGGGCCATGGATGCTCGCGTGATCGCGGTCGTCTCGTCGGAGGACAAGGCAGAGGTGGCGCGTGAGGCAGGCGCACACCATGTCCTGATGGCTCACGAGTTCCTCACTCGCGCAAAGGAGCTGACGGACGGAAGGGGCGTTGACATCGTCGTCGACCCGGTCGGTGGAGACCGCTTCACCGACAGTCTGCGCGCCCTTGCGCCCGAGGGCCGTCTCCTCGTCATCGGCTTCACTGCCGGCCAGATCCCCGAGGTCAAGGTCAACCGGCTCCTGCTCAACAACATCTCCGTGGTGGGGGTCGGCTGGGGCGCCTTCTGGACCCCCAACCCCGCCTACCTTCAGGAGCAGTGGGCGGCCATCCTGCCGCTGCTCGAGGCCGGCCTGCTCGCACCCCCGATCGGCTCCCGCCACCCGCTTGCCGACGTCGCCGCCGCACTCGCCGAGATCGACGAGCGCCGCGCGATGGGCAAGGTCACGCTCACGGTTCGCTGACTGCTGCCTGCGGTCCTGGCTCGGGCACCGACGTAGGTTGGTCGGTATGCCGCTCCGCTCACGTCACACGCCCACCTCCTCCCAGCGGGTCCTGGTCACCGGCGCCGCCTCCGGCCTCGGGCTGGCCCTCGCTACCGCGCTGGCCGCGCGGGGTGACCGGGTCCTGGCCACGGACCTCGCACCTGAGCGCCCCGACGCCGTCCCGGCGGGAGTCGACTACCTGTCGCTCGACGTGCGTAGCGACGGTGACTGGGCCACGGCGCTGGAGCAGGTCCGCGCTACGTGGGGTGGGCTCGACCTGCTCGTCAACAACGCCGGGGTCGCAGCCGGCGGCCGGATCGATGTCGCGACGATGGACGAGTGGCACCGCATCGTCGACATCAACCTGCTCGGCGTCGTGCGCGGGTGTCGCACGTTCACGCCGCTGCTCAAGCAGCAGGGCAGCGGACACATCGTCAACACCGCGTCGCTCGCCGGACTCGTCCACGCACCCGGGATGGCGGCCTACAACTCGGTGAAGGCGGGAGTGGTGGCGCTGAGCGAGACGCTGTCCCACGAGCTCGCGCCCTTCGGCATCGCGGTCTCCGTCGTGTGCCCGTCGTTCTTCCGCACCAACCTCGGCGCATCCTTCCAGGGCGCGGACACCGAGCTGGAGGACGCCGGCAAGAGAATGGTCAGCGGAGCGCGCCGCACCGCGGACGGTGTCGCTGCGGCGGTGGTGCGCGGGATCGATGCCCGCAAGGACGTCATCCTCACGGATGTGGACGGCCAGATCGCCTGGCGGGCAAAGCGGTTCGTGCGGCCGGCATACACCGCGGTGATGCGCCGGGCGGCGCTCCGTGCACCTGGGGCGGGGGATCCTGACGCTGCCGCCGCCGCCACGCCCGGCGAGCGCGTCCGGTCCTAGCCGAGGTCCCGTCGGCGCACGTCGACCTCGTCGGGCGTGCCGGCGCCGAGCACGTCGCGGAGCGTCGCGGCGACCAGCTGGGCGGCCGACGTCGTGTCCTCGGGCGCGAACGTCCGCTCATAGTCGGGGTCGTCGCCGTCCTGCTCCCAGCCGAGCTCGACGAGGGCGGACTGCTGGGCCGCGGTCAGGTCGGTCAGCCCCTCGAACTCGGTGTCAGCGATGCACTCGAGCGCGAGCACGCCCTCGAGCGGCCGAGCCTGCACGAGCACGTCGGCGACGGACGCTCCGACGGGTGCACTGTCGGCGCGCACCGTGAAGGTCAACCAGTCGCCGCCCGAGAGCGCCGCCAGGTCGCCCGAGATCCGCTGCACCCACGCGTTCCACGTCACCGACCAACCGTAACCGTCCTCCGCGCGCCCGGAGCGTCGGTGTGGCGCGCGTAACCGGCCGACCTGCGCCATGGTGGTGGCTGGCGGCTGTCCCTGGCGATCGGCGGCACGGTGCCGGACAACCATTTCGCCCTCGTCCGCGTATGAATGGCAGCCACCTTCCGAGACAGGGGACACCTCGATGGGCGACACAGAGCGCCAGGCCGACTTCTCGGCCTACGTTGAGGCGCGCCAGCGCCGGCTCGTCCGCTTCGCCTACCTCCTGACGGGCGACGCCCACGAGGCGGAGGATCTCGTGCAGGCGGCCTTGCTCAAGGTGTACCGGCGATGGCACTCGGTGTACGGGTCACCCGATGCCTACGTGCGTCGGGCGATCGTCAACGAGCACCACAGCTCCTGGCGCCGTCCAAGCCGTCGCCGCGAGGTCGCCGACAGTGACCTCGTCTCCTTCACCAACCCAGCCGCCGCCCCCGACCATCACGACGACCACGAGCTCCGTGCCCGCATCGCGGCGCTGCCGAAGCAGCAACGCGCGGTCATCGTCCTGCGCTACTACGAGGACCTGACGGAGGCCCAGACAGCAGACGTGCTCGGCTGCTCGGTCGGCACCGTCAAGAGCCATGCGAGCCGCGCCCTCGCCGCCCTGCGCGTCACGATGAAGGAGACCCTCGCATGACTCCGACCGAGCGCGACCTGCGCGCCTTCCTCGATGGCGAGTCGGAGCACGTCGACGTCGTCGGTAGCTTCGCTGACGCCGTCGTCGCCACCAAGCGACGCAGCGACCGCCGCCGCGTCGTCGCGGGTGCCGTCACCGCGATCGTCGCGGTTGTCGTCGCCGTCCCCCTGCTGTGGTCGAAGCCTGCCGGCCGGCAGATCCAGGTCCCGGCGACCACCCCGGTCACCGTGACTCCCACGCCGCGACCGTCGACCACGACGCCGCAGCCGGCGGTGACGACGACCGTCAGCATCAAGGATGCGGCCGCTGTGGGCGCCCCGAGGCTGAGTGCGAGCGCGCCCTTCGTCGATCCCGGTGTGCCGTATGCCGTCCGGGGCACCTTCCACGACGGCGCCGCGGCGCCCGTCGACGGGCCACTCCGGGGCGGGTTCCCGACCTTCGAGCGGCTGGACCACGGCGGGTTCATCATGCAGGGCAAGTACGGCACGAACCAGGGCGACTTCATCGTGTTCACCGACCGGACCGGCACGGTGCTCAAGGCTGCGGCGGGCTTCGTCGTGTCGGCGGACCGGAGCCGGATCGCCTGGAGCGACGGATCGGCCATCAACGCGCCCGGGGAGGGCACCATCCACATCGCCGACAGCCGTGGAAAGGAGCTCTCGATCATCAAGGTCGATGCGGCACCGACCGCGCTCGTGGGTCACATGCTCTATGCGGTCAAGGTCGGCGGCTACGACTACCTGGGAGAGTCGCTGCGCATCGACCTGGACACGGGTCGTCAGACCGTCATCAAGGGCAATGTCATGGACGTCGATGCCGACCGCGGCGTGGTCCTCGCCGTCGGCGGCCTGCACGGCGAACCAGGCGCGCCCGTCTGCTACTCCGTCCTCGACGTGCGGGGCGACCGGCCAGTCACGCGGCTGTCCTCGTGCGGCAACGTCGTGCCGGAGGCCTTCTCACCCGACGGCCGGTTCCTCATCGCGGGGTCAGGCGCGCAGGTGGTCGACGTCAACACCGGTGAGGTCGTGCTCGACGCCATCGGCACGTCGAGGCTCAACCCCGTGGCCGGCCGCATGACGGACGACGGGTCCGCTCTGGTGGTGTCGGTCAGCTCCGCCGAGTACAGCAGGAGCGGCCTCATCCGATGCACTCTCGACGGGACGTGCACACAGGTCGGCGGCCCGAGCATCGCCGAGCCTCCGGACAGCGACACCGACAGCCCGCGGGGCGCCTACGCGGTCTCAGGGAACTGAGCCGACGGCTTCAGACGCCGTCGACCCGCCTCTGCGCAGAGCGCATCAGAGCGCGTAGCTCGTCCGGGATCGGCGTGGGCCGGCGCGTCGCGGAGTCGATCTCGACGTGGACCCAGTGGGCGAGGGCCTTGATGGACGGGTCGGCGCCGGGCTCGCGGTCCGGGTCGACGAACAGGCCCAGCTCGTAGGTGACGCTGCTCGTGCCGAGGCGGGCGACGCGCAGCCCGACCACCAGCGCGGTGGGGAAGGCGACCTCGCCGTAGAACGTGCACCCGGACTCGGCGACGACGCCCTGCGTCGGGTCGGTCGTCGGGCTCACCGGGACGTGGGCGCTCTGCCAGCCGTTGATCGCGGAGTCGAACAGCTCGTAGTAGACGGCGTTGTTGAGGTGGCCGTACATGTCGTTGTCGGACCAGCGGGTCGTGACGGGCTGGTGGACCGGGAAGTCCGCGAGCGTGAGGTTCCGCGGGTCCGAGGACACGGGTGACGCTTGGGCCATCGGGCCATCCTGCCGCACGCCGTCCCCTGTGGACGGAGGTGTCGGGGATGTCACCTGCGCGACCTAGAGTCGGAGGGTGGCACTGAGCGTGGGTCGAGCGACGTGGGTCGGTGAGGTCACCGACCCCGATGTGACCCAGCAGGTCGGCCCGCGCACGTTCGAGCGCGGGCGGGCATATGCCGTCGAGGGGCGCGTCCGCACGATCGCGACGCGTGCCGACGGCCTCATGGTCCTCGGCACGGTGCAGGGCAGCCGGTCGGACACGTACCAGACGATCATCGAGGCTCGGCCGCACCCCAAGGGTCGCGCTCACCTCTGGAGTGGGCGCTGCTCCTGCCCGGTCGGCGAGGACTGCAAGCACGTCGTCGCGCTCCTGCTCACCGCACGCGACATCGCTCAGGGCCGGGCGCCCGCTCACCCGCCGGTGACCGGCGCCGATCTCGGTGACGACGCCGGCGGCTCGACGCCGACCCGGCCGACCCCGCCCACGCGCACCTACTGGGCCGACGTCCTCGGGCATGTTCGTCCCATGCGTGCCGAGGGCGACGACGAGACACCGGCCGCGCGGCCCGCGCCACGCGGGGACCTCATGCCCGCAGGCCTTTTCGTCGACACGATCTACCGCGACCAGCGAGGCCGCAGGGGTGTGCCCGAGCCCAGCTATGGGCTGCGGCCGACCAGGTGGACGCGCGCGGGGACGTGGCACGGCACGCTGTCGTGGCACGACGCGCTGCCGCAGTGGCGGCCCGGCATCCGGTTCCTGCCCGAGCACGAGCGGGTCATGAGCCGCCTGCACGACGTCGCGCGACACGGCTCCGGCAGCACCACGTACTTCACACCGGTCCCACCGCTGGCCCTCGACTCGACGCCCGAGGTGTGGCCCCTGCTGCGGGAGGCCCGTCGCGTCGGCATCGAGATCATGCCGGGCGAAGGCGTCGCCGGCCCCGTCGAGGTGTCGTCGGAGGCCACGACTCTCACGCTGTGGGTGCGACGCTCCGATGACGGGTCGGGCGATCTCGACGTGTCCGCGACGGTCGACGGGATGCCCGACCTCCTCGGCGAGGTCGTCCCGCTCGGCGACCCCGTCCATGCGCTGGCCGTCGACGGAGACGACGGCACCCTCACCTTCGTCCCCCTCGACCAGGATCTCGGCCTGGGGCGCGAGGCCCTGGTCCAGGCGATGGGCGGGCTGCGCGTGCCCGCCGACGAGCGGGCCCGGTTCCTCGGGTCGGTCGTGCCGGGGCTGCGCCAACGGGTCGCGATCCGGTCCGACGTGCCGCTGCCCGCACCCGAGGCCGGCCGCGACGGCCCGGAGCCGGAGCAGGTCACCGTGCACGTCCACGTCGTCCACACCGTGCCCGGTGAGGTCCGCATCGACCTGACCCATGCCTATGACGGCACCCCGCGGGTCTTCTCGACCGCCCGGTTCGGCACGGTCGGCGGTCGCGACCGCGCCGCGGAGGCCGCCGCCACGCAGGCCGCGACGTCCCTTCGCCTCGTGCCCGGAGCCCTGCGCGGCGACCGCGAGGACGCCGCCTATCTGGTCCCCAGGGTCGTGCTCGTCGGCCTCGAGGCAGCAACCTTCGTGGCCGACGTGCTGCCCGCACTCGAGGCCGACGACCACGTCACGCTCGAGGTCGACGACGACCTGCCGGCATACGAGGAGCTGACGTCAGCGCCGGTCGTCCACGTCGGCGCGACGGACCCCGCACCCCGGGAGGCCGACGAGCGTGCGGGCCCGTCACCTGACCGCGCGCGACGCAGCGACACCGGGGACACCAGAGACACGGGCGACTGGTTCGACCTGCGCGTGTCGGTCGAGGTCGACGGCGAGGACGTCCCGTTCGAGCCGCTCTTCTCCGCGATCGCCCGGGGGGCCGAGGTCATGTTCCTCGATTCCGGATCGTGGTTCCGCCTCGACCGGCCAGAGCTGGTGCGGCTGCGGTCGCTGATCGAGGAAGCACGCGAGATCGCCGACCCCGAGTCCGACGGGCTGCGGCTGAGCCCGCACCATGCCGACCTGTGGGCCGAGCTCGTCGAGCTCGGAGTCGTCGACGAGCAGAGCGCCCGGTGGGCCGCGAGTGTCGCCGCGCTCGGATCCGCCGACACCACCCCTGGCGCGCAGGTCCCGGCCGGCCTGCGGGCGACGCTGCGGCCCTACCAGCTCGACGGGTTCCGCTGGCTGGCGCGCCTGTGGGATGCCCGGATCGGCGGCATCCTCGCGGACGACATGGGCCTGGGCAAGACGCTCCAGGTGATCGCGGCGCTGACGCGGGCCCACGAGCGCGGCGAGCTCGGGGCTGACGGCCCGGACGCTCGCGGGCCGGTCCTGGTCGTCGCGCCGACCAGTGTCGTCGGCACGTGGATGGGTGAGCTCGAGTCCTTCGCCCCACATCTCGCGGCTGTCGCCGTCACGGCCACCGAGCGCAAGCGCGGCACGACACTCACCGAGGCGGTCGCGGGCGCGCAGGTCGTCATCACGTCGTATGCCGTCCTGCGCCTCGACGACGCCGCGTTCCACGGCGTCGACTGGGGTGGTGTCGTCCTCGACGAGGCTCAGTTCGTCAAGAACCGCCAGGCCAAGACCCACCTCGCGGTGCGCCGTCTCGGTGCGCCCTTCATGCTCGCGGTGACGGGCACCCCGCTGGAGAACTCCCTGATGGACCTCTGGTCCCTGCTGTCGCTCACGGCGCCGGGGCTCTACCCGCGGCCCGACGTCTTCACGAAGAGCTACCGGCGGCCGATCGAGTCGGGTGAGCGCCCCGAGCTGCTCGACCGCCTCCGGCGGCGCATCCGGCCGCTCATGCTGCGGCGCACCAAGGAGCAGGTGGCGATCGACCTGCCGCCCAAGCAGATCCAGGTGCTGCCGCTCGACCCGCACCCGACCCATCGGCACATCTACGACCAGCACCTCCAACGAGAGCGGCAGCGCGTGCTCGGCCTGCTCGATGACCCCGATGCCAACCGGGTCGCCATCCTCGCGGCGCTGACCCGGCTGCGCCAGCTCGCGCTCGATCCCTCGCTCGTCGACGACGCGCACGCGGGCTCGGCCACACCAGCCAAGATCGACTACCTCATCGACCAGCTGCGCGAGCTCGCCGCCGAGGGTCACCGCGCCCTCGTCTTCAGCCAGTTCACCGGCTTCCTGCGCCACGTCGAGACCGCGCTGGACCGCGCCGGCATCGAGACGGCATACCTCGACGGCAGCACCACCGACCGGCAGTCGGTGATCCGCGGCTTCCGCGAGGGCGACGCGACGGCCTTCCTGATCAGCCTCAAGGCAGGCGGATTCGGTCTCACGCTCACCGAGGCCGACTACGTCTTCGTCCTCGACCCCTGGTGGAACCCTGCCGCCGAGGCGCAAGCCATCGACCGCGCGCGTCGCATCGGGCAGCGCCGGCCCGTGACCGTCTACCGCCTCGTCTCGGCGGGCACGATCGAGGAGAAGGTCGTCGCGCTGCAGGAGCGCAAGCGCGACCTGTTCCAACGCGTCGTCGATGACGGCGGCGCACTTTCTGGTGCGATCACGGCCGACGACATCCGCGACCTGCTGTCGCTGTCCTCCTGAGCAGGGCGTTTTCTGCGCTCACCGCGCCCCCGGATCACCCAAAAAAGTGTCATCTGAGCGTGACCTGGCGGGCCTACCGTGAAACGTGGCGCCGGGCCAGCGTGGGCGGGTGCCAGGCCAACTCACCATGCACCGCTTTGGGAGGCTTTGAATGACAAGCACTGTGCGGCAGACAAGCGGCACGACAGCAGGGGGTCTGCGCGGCGTCGCCGTGATCGGACTGCTCCTGATCATCTTCGGTGCGATCCTCGCGGTCGCCGGCGTGGGCACCTGGATCGTCGTCACGAACCAGCTGTCCGCGGAGAACATCACCGTGTCCGAGGACGCTGACAACTTCGCGGGCCAGACGGTCAACAGCCCCTGGACGGCATACGCCCAGGCCCAGGTGATCAACAAGCACGCGCTCGAGGCGAGTGGCGGCAAGACGTACGCAGAGATGGCGCAGGACGACCCGAAGCGCCAGACCGTGATGACCGCGTCGTTCCTGCGGGCCTCGCTGTTCACGTCGGTCGTCGCCTACGGCGTCGCGCTCATGGCGGTGGCCCTCGGCGTGGGGTTCGTCCTCGTCGGGATCGCCTTGCGAAGCGTCGCCAGACGCGCGGATACCGTTTGACCTCAAGTCCGCTCGAAGTCGGAGGATCGGGGATGTGGGTAAGGGACCCACATCCCCGGCTGCCGGACACCCTGTCGGGCCCTTTTGCCCCCGGCATAGAGTGGTCGGCAGCCGGATGGTCTGACGAAAGGAACGACAAGTGGCCTACACGCTCCCCGACCTCGACTACGACTACGCGGCGCTCGAGCCGCACATCAGTGCCCGCATCATGGAGCTGCATCACAGCAAGCACCACAAGGCGTACGTCGACGGTGCGAACGCCGCGGTCGCCAAGCTCGAGGAGCTTCGCGAGTCAGGTGACTACGCCGCGGTCAACGGCGTCGAGAAGAACCTCGCCTTCCATCTCGGCGGGCACACGAACCACTCCGTCTTCTGGAAGAACATGAGCCCGGACGGCGGTGGACAGCCCGAGGGCGAGGTCGCCGCCGCGATCGTCGAGTTCTTCGGGTCGTTCGACAAGTTCCAGGCGCACTTCAACGCCAACGCCAACGCGATCCAGGGCTCCGGGTGGTCCATCCTCGCGTGGGACACCCTCGGTCAGCGGCTCAACATCATGCAGCTGTTCGACCAGCAGGGGAACATCCCGGTCGGCCAGATCCCGGTGCTCCAGCTCGACATGTGGGAGCACGCGTTCTACCTGCAGTACGAGAACGTCAAGGCCGACTACGTCAAGGCCTGGTGGAACATCGTCAACTGGCAGGACGTCTCGGCTCGCCTCGACCGCGCGCGCGCGACGCAGGGCCTCATCGTCCCCGCCTGACGCGCACCTCACTCCCCACGTCGAGTGAGCGCCCCGTCACTCCAGTCACGAGGCTGGTGGGACGGGGCGCTCACCCGACTGGTTTGGTGCGCAACCCTTTTCACGTCGAGTGAGCGCCCAGTCACCCTGGTCACGGCTCAGGTATGCCGTTCGCGCGCCTCTCGCAGCGCCTGCCGTTCGTTGCGGCGCGCCTCGCGCAGCTGCTTCTCGGCCTCGCGGGTGCGGCGCTGCGCCTCCTTGAGCTTGGAGTCCCGGCGGACCGGCTCCGGCTCGGGCTCGGGCCCCGAGGCGGCCGGCGCCGGCGTGGCACCGTCGGCCTCGCTGGCCGCGATGACGGCGCCGAGGCCGTCGAGCAACCGGTCCAGACCCCAGGCGAACGGGTCGTCGTCGGACCGGAACACCCCGGCTCGGGCCAGCGGCTCGAGGTCCGGGAACTGGTCTGCGGTGATGAGCGCCTCGAGAAGGCCCGCCTCGTCGGTCCAGCCGGCATCGGCATAGGCCCGGGTGACGTTGGCCTTCCACCTGACGTGGCCGGCGAGCATCAAGGTCGCTGCGACCCGCTCGCTGGGCGCCAGCTTCGTCCTGGCGAGCGCGTGCAGCCCAGCATCCATCCACGCGAGGTTGTTCGGCGTGATCATCACGCCGGTCACCGGGATGTCGAGGAGCCACGGATGGCTCTCGAAGATCTCTGACTCGGCGGCATACAGCCGGGTGAGCGCCTCGCGCCAGTCATCGGTCTCGCGCACGTGCTCGGGCGGGACGCCGACCCCCTCCTCGAACATCAGCACGAGCAGGTCATCCTTGGCCGAGACGTAGCGGTACAGCGACATCGGGGTGAACCCGAGGGCCGACGCGACGCTGGACATCGAGACCGCGGCCAGGCCCTTCTCGTCGGCGATCTCGACCGCGGTCTCGACGATCCGCTCCACGCTCATCTCGCGCTTCGGCCCGCGCTGAGGGCTCGCCGCGACTCCCCACGCGAGAGCGATGCCGCGGGGCAGGTCGAGGTCAGGGGTGTCGTCGGCGGGCATGGTCTCCGGTCCCTCTCGGCTTGTCGTTGACGCCATCCTAGAACTGTGTATACCTTAAACGAGATATACGACATAAACAGTATGGGAGGGGCGTCATGCGCCAGGCCGGTAGCCAGACCATCACCCGCGCGACACGCGCTGCCACGCAGGAGACCATCCACTCGGGCATCCGGGTCCGCGGGCTCGTGAAGACCTGGGGGGAGACCCGTGTGCTCGACGGCGTCGACCTCGACGTCGGCCGGGGCCAGGTCGTCGCCCTGCTCGGCCCCAACGGGGTCGGCAAGACGACGACCGTCAACATCCTCACCGGGCTCGTGCCGCCCGACACCGGCACCGTCGAGGTCGCCGGCGTCGACGTCGTCGCCGACCCCGCGGCGGTGCGCAGCCGGCAGGCCCTGACCGGACAGTCGGCCGCGGTCGACGGCCTGCTGACGGGTGAGGAGAACCTCAGGATGATGGCCCGCCTCTGGGGCCTCACCGCAGCGCAGAGCAGGGAGCGCGCGGCACGCCTGCTCACCGAGTTCGACCTTCTCGACGCGGCTCGGCGACAGGTCCGCACCTACTCGGGCGGCATGCGTCGGCGGCTCGACCTCGCGATCAGCCTCGTCCGTCGGCCGGAGGTGCTCTTCCTCGACGAGCCCACGACGGGGCTCGACACCCGGAGCCGCAGGGCCGTCTGGGGCGTCGTCGAGGGACTGGCGCGAGCCGGCACGACGGTCCTGCTCACGACCCAGTACCTCGAGGAAGCCGACCGCCTCGCCGACCGGGTCGTCGTGCTCGACGGGGGCCGGGTCGTCGCGGAAGGCACTCCGGCCGAGCTCAAGGCCCGCGTCGGCAGCGAGGTGCTCGAGCTCGTGGCTGCGGGCGGCGAGGTGGTGACCAGCGCCCGCACCGATGGCACCTTGGAGGGCCTTCGCAGCGCCGTCGCCGAGCTGTCCGCGACCGGCCTCGTGGGGGAGGTCGAGCTCCGCCGGCCAAGTCTCGACGACGTCTTCCTCACGCTGACGGGCGGTGGTTCGCGATGACCGCGTCGACCTGCCAGCCGCAGCTGGCGACCCGCCCCGCCGTTGTCGCGACCTTCGTCCGCCGCAGTGTGCTGCACTCCGTCCGCAACCTCGAGGCGCTGCTCATGGCGGTGCTGCTGCCGGTGATGCTCATGCTCCTGTTCACCTATGTGTTCGGTGGCGCGCTCTCGCCCGGGGGCGGCTATGTCACGTATGTCGTGCCCGGCGTCATCGTGCTCTGTGCCGGCTTCGGCGCCGCGTCCACCGCGGTCGAGGTCGCCGACGACATGTCGACCGGGATCATCGACCGCTTCCGCACCATGCCCATCCCGGGTGCAGCGGTGCTGACCGGCCATGTCGTCGCCAGCCTCCTGCGCAACCTCGTCGCGACAGCGGTGGTCATCCTCGTCGCGATGGCCGTCGGGTTCCGTCCCGACGCCAACCTGGCCGAGTGGCTGGCCGCCGCCGGCATCGTGGCGCTCTACATCCTGGCGATCACCTACGTCTTCGCGGCGATCGGCCTGGCGGCCTCCAGCCCAGAGGCGGCGAGCGGCTACGGCTTCGTCCTGCTGTTCCTTCCGTACCTGTCGAGCGCGTTCGTCCCGGTCCACACGATGCCGACCTGGCTGCAGTGGGTCAGCGAGCATCAGCCCGTCACGCCGATCATCGAGACGATCCGGGGCCTGCTCACGGGCACGCCGATCGGCTCGAACGGCATCATCGCGCTCGCGTGGTGCGTGGGCATCCTTGCCGTCGCGGTCACGTGGTCGGCGTGGCTGTTCCATCGGAAGGCCGGGCGAGGCGGTCGATGACGCCGAGCAGCAGTGCCTCACGCAGCGCGGGTGGCAGCACGTCGAGCAGCGCGTTGACCGGCGCCATCCGCTGTGGCAGCGCGATCCGGCCGTCGTCGCCGCCGAGCCCCGCCGCACCGAGCAGTGCGGTGAAGGTGGCGTCGTCGAGCGTCGCCGGGTCGAGCGCGGAGGTCATTGCGGTGAGCTCGGTCGAGACCACGACCGGCCCGGCGGTCCGGGCAGCCTCGGTCGCCGACGCGAGGTCGGCCGCGATCTCGTGCGACGCAGCAGCAGTCGCCGCACTCATCGTGAAGTGCAGCGTGGCCGGCAGCAGGCTGAAGCGCATCTGCGGCTGGACGAACCAGCCACGCGCCAGCATCTCGTCGCTGATCGTGAAGACGTCGCACGAGCCGTCGGTCGTCAGGGCGAGGAGCGTCGAGTCCGGTTGTGCCGCAAGGGAGATCCCGGGTATGCCGTCCACCTCCGCCGCGAGGTCGAGCGTGGCCCGGCGCGCGGTGCGAGCGAGCACGGCATACCCGTCGGCCCCGATGTGGTTGACGACCGCCCAGGCGGCGGCCAGCGGGCCACCCGACTTCGTCGACTGCACGGTGGTGTTGAGCATGGTGTAGCCGGGCCAGTGCGCGGAGGCGAACAGGTGGCCGCGGCGCAGGTCCGCGGAGGCGTGCAGCAGGACCGAGACACCCTTGGGCGTGTAGGCGTACTTGTGCAGGTCCACCGAGATGCTCGTGACGCCTTCGGCCGCGAACGTCCACACCGGCTGGTCCGGCTCCACGGCTCGCAGGTGCGGCAGGACCCATCCGCCGATGCACGCATCCACGTGGCAGCGCACTCCGGCTGCCTTGGCCGCCGAGGCGATCGGCTCGACCGGGTCGATGACCCCGTGGGCGTAGGAGGGCGCCGACGCGACCACGATGACCGTCCGCTCGTCGATGGCGGCTCCCATCGCCTCGGGCACGGCTCGCTTCGTGATCGGGTCGACGTCGACGAGGACGGGCTCGACGCCGAGATAGTGGGCGGCCTTGTGGAACGCGGCGTGAGCGGTGGTCGGGATGACCATGCGGGGGTGCGCGACCTCGGGCCGTGAGTCGCGAGCGGCGAGGACGGCGAGCAGGATCGACTCGGTGCCCCCGGAGGTGACGACGCCGGCGAAGCCGTCAGGAGCGTCGACGAGCCGCCCCGCCACCCCGACGAGGTCGTTCTCCATCTGCAGGAGGGAGGGGAACGCCGTGGGGTCCAGGCCATTGGTGGACGCGAATGCGGCCAGGGCCTCGCGGCCGATCGCGTCGGCGGCTGCCAGTCCCGAGTCATAGACGTAGGCGAGCGTCCGGCCGCCGTGGGTGGGCAGGTCGTGAGCCCGCATCGCCTCCAGCCGGGCGCGGATCTCGGTCTCATCCATCGGTGCCCCCAGGGTTCGTGGTGAACGCGTCCGACTCGTGCGACCCAGCACTGCCGTGTTCGCCCTCACCGCGGTCGGGCGACGGAAGGCGATACGCGCGAAGCGACAGGAGCGAGACCGCGACGAGGACCGCGGGCACGAGCGAGAAGCCGAGCGCTATCGCGGTCAGCGCCGAGTCGCTCTGTGCCACAGTCGAACCCGTAGAGGACACATAGCCTCCGAGAGCCAGGGCTGCGGCATACACGGCCGGCCCGAAAGCGAGCCCGAGCGTCTCCCCGGCGGTCCAGATCCCGGTGTAGAGGCCCACCCGGGTGCGCGCCTCGCCCGTGCGGCTCGCGACGTCGGGGAGCATCGCCATCGGGAACATCTGCGCCCCGGCGTAACCGACGCCGACGACCGCGACGCACGCATAGACCGCGGCGGTCGGCATCGACCGCAGCAGCACGAGCACGAGGGCTCCACCACCGAGCAGCAGCGACGCGAGCAGGTAGCCGCGCTTCTTGTCCCGGCGCGTGCCGTACCGCTGCCACAGCGGCGTCACGACGAGCGCCGGAGCCACGAAGCACACGAACAGCAGCGTTGCCGAGATCGTGGTGCCGATGATCCAGCGCGAGACGTAGTCGACGCCGGCCAGCATCGCGCCGGTCGCGAGCGCCTGGAGGACGAAGGTGGTCAGGAGCAGGCGGAACGGCCGGTCGGAGCGGACGAGCCGCAGCTGGTCGCCGAACGTCGCCGCAGTGGACTCCCCGTGGGACATCCGGGCGCTGCGCGTGCCCCTCCACGCCCCGAACGCCCCGAGCGCGATGAGAGCGGCCACGAAGAACGCGACGGCGCGGTAGCCCCACTCCGGGCCGAACGCGTCCCGGATGACGGGCGACGCGCCGCCGCTGACGAGGATCGCGAGCGCGAGGATCGACACGCGCCACGTCATGAGACGCGTGCGCTCGTCGTAGTCGTCGGTCAGCTCGGCGGGCATCGCGACGTAGGGCACCTGGAAGAAGCTGTATGCCGTCGCGCACGCGAGGTAGGCCACCGCGACCCAGCCGGCCGCGAGCCACATCGGCGACGACGGGCCGAGGAAGAGCAGGGCGAACGCGGCGGCGAGCAGCAGGCCGGCGCGGATCAGGAACGGCCGGCGCTTGCCGTCGGGGTGCGTCGACCGGTCTGAGATCCGTCCCGCGATGGGGTTGAGGATGACGTCCCAGGCCTTGGGCGCGAACACGATGACACCGGCGGCTGCGGCGGCGACGCCGAGGTGGTCGGTGAGGTAGGGGAGCAGGAGCAGGCCGGGGACGGTGCCGAACGCGCCCGTTGCCACCGAGCCGAGGCCGTAGCCGCGCCGGACCGCGGGGGCCAGCGGGGTGGGCGTCGTCGCCGAGGTCATGGACGCACCCTAAGCCAGCCCGCCCGCCCGTCGAGGCGTCACCGGGATACCCGCCCATCCCTTGTCGAGTGGCCACTTCGACACACCCCGTAGGCCTGAGCCCGCGTGACCGAACGACCACTCCACGTGAGCACCCAGTCGAGTGGCCCCTTTGTCACAGGCCCCCCGCGCCTCTGCCCAACGGGCCCTGTGTCAAAGCGGCCACTCGACTTGAGGGGGAGTGGTGCTCAGCTGTCACGGCCGGCCGGGCCGGACGCCGTCACGGCGAACGACACCGGCGCAGCGAAGCCCTCACGCACGCAGGCGGCCTCGATCGCATCCGCCACCTGCGCGATGTCATCGCTGGCGACGATGGCGATGCACGACCCGCCGAACCCGCCACCGGTCATCCGGGCGCCCAGCGCACCCTCGCGCCGGGCCGTCTCGGTCGCCACGTCGAGCTCGGGGGACGAGATCTCATAGTCGTCCCGCATGGACACGTGGGACGCGTCGAAGAGCCGCCCCACCTCGTGAAGATCGTTGGCGCGCAATGCTGCTGCAGTCTCTCGGACCCGCTCGATCTCTGTCACGACATGACGGACGCGGCGTCGCACGACCTCGTCGTCGAGTCTCGCGAGGGCGTCCTCCAGGTCCGCGGGCGACACCTCGCGCAGGCTCTTCACGCCGAGCTGGCGAGCGGCGGACTCGCACGCCTCGCGCCGGGCGGCATACTGCCCGTCGACGAGCGCGTGCTCGGCTCGCGTGTCGGTGACCAGGAGCGCATGGCCGCCGGCGGCAAGGTCGAACGGGACGTCCTCGGTCTCTCCCGACCGGCAGTCGAGCAGCAGGGCGGACCGCTGCGCGGCGAGCAGTGCCGCCGACTGGTCCATGCCGCCGGTCGGCGCGCCCGCGATGACGTTCTCGGCGTCGACGCACCGGGCGGCGAGGCGGACTCGCCCCTCGCGGCTGTCGGCCAGGCCGAGACCGTAGAGGTCGCTGACCGCGACCGCGGCGCCGCACTCGAGAGCGGCCGAGCTCGACAGCCCGGCACCGACCGGCACCGTCGAGTCCACGAACACGTCGAGCCCGCCGACGGCGAAGCCGTCCTCGCGCAGCGCCCACAGGACGCCCGCGACATATGCCGCCCACCCGCCCGGCCGCTCCGGGCTGATCTGCTCGATCGCGACCTCGACGACCCCGTCCCGCTGGGCCGATGCCACCCTGAGGGTGCTGTCCGCGCGGCGGGACACCGCGGCATACGTCCTGTGCGGCAACGCGATCGGCAGGCAGAGGCCCGCGTTGTAGTCGGTGTGCTCGCCGATCAGGTTGACCCGGCCGGGGGCCGACCACACCCCCTCGGGAGCCGCCCCGAAGGCGCGCTCGAAGCCCGCCCGCGCGGCTGCTGCGACGTCGGCTCCGCTGCGCTGGTGCGCCTCACCTGTCCCGCTCGTCCAGCTCGTGCCGCTTACGTCGCTCATGCCGCGACCTCCCGGAGCCGGGCCGCGGTCAGCTCGGGACCCACGTCGTTGACCCAGCCGCCGACGCCGGACTCGGAGCCGGCGAGGTACTTGAGCTTGCCGGGCCCCCGTAGCACCGACATGACCTGCAGGTGAAGCCTGGAGACCTCACGGCCGACGCGGGCCGGAGCCTGCTGCCAGGCCGCGATGTAGGGCAGCGAGATCGGCGATCCGTCGGCTGCGACGTAGTAGCGGTCCAGCCGCTGCAGCAGGTCCTTGTAGACGACTGCGAGCTCGTCGCGCTCGTCGGGCTCCAGCGCGACCAGGTCGGGCACGTCGCGGTGCGGGACGAGGTGCACCTCCACGGGCCAGCGCGCCGCGAAGGGGACGTATGCCGTCCAGTGGGCTCCCTCGGTGACGATCCGTGAGCCGTCGGTGCGCTCGGCGGCGAGCAGGTCCGCGCCGAGCAGACGTCCGGTGCGCTCGTGGTGCCGCTCGGCCGCGCCCAGCAGCCTCCGGGTGCGCTCGGGGAGGTACGGGTAGGCGTAGATCTGGCCGTGCGGGTGCGGCAGCGTCACGCCGATCTCGCGGCCGCGGTTCTCGAAGCAGAAGACCTGCTCGACCTCGGGCCGGGCGCCGAGCTCGCTCGTGCGCTGGGCCCACGTGTCGACGACCGTGCGGATCCGCTCGACCGGGAGGTCCTTGAAGGATGACTCGTGGTCGCTCGTGAAGCACACGACTTCACATCGGCCGACGGCGGGCTTCACGTCGAAAAGCCCTGCGGGATAAGGCGTTTCGACGCCGGCCGCCTCGACGGCATATGACGGGAAGCGGTTCTCGAAGACGACCACCTCGTAGTCGCGCTCGGGGATCTCGGAGGGCACCGAGCCCCGCCCGGCCGGGCACAGCGGGCACTCGTCCTTCGGCGGCATGAAGGTGCGGTGAGAGCGGTGCGAGGCGACCGCCACCCAGTCGTCGACGAGTGCGTCGCGGCGCAGCTCGCCCGACCGCACGCGCTGCTCGGTCGGTCGCGGGTCGACTGCGACGCGCGCGGGCGCACCCGGCCCGTCGACGTAGATGATCTCCCGCCCGTCGGCAAGGGTGCGACGGGTGAGGCGGTGGTCGGTGACTGTGGCCATCAGGCCTCCACGATCTCGAGTGAGCCGACCGTGTCGGCGAGGGCGGACCGGGCTCCGGGCGGCAGGCCGGCGTCGGTGATGAGGACGTCGACGTCCGCGAGCTCGGCGAACGTCGACAGGCCGACGGTTCCCCACTTCGAGGAGTCGACGAGCACGCAGACGTCGCGGGCGGCAGCGACGAGTGCTCGGTTGGTCTCGGCCTCGACGAGGTTCGGCGTCGTCAGGCCGGCGCGCGCGTCGATGCCGTGCGCGCCGAGGAACAGCAGGTCGACGTGAAGGGTGCGCAGGGCGCCCACGGCGACCGGACCGACGAGGGCGTCCGAGGGCGTCCGGACGCCGCCGGTGAGCACGACCGTCTGGCCTGGGGCGCCGGACTCGTGCAGGAGCTGGGCGACCGGGACGGAGTTGGTCACCACGGTCAGGTCGGGAGTGTCGCGCACCAGGCGGGCGAGCTCGAAGGTCGTGGTGCCGGCGGAGATGCCGATCGTGCTGCCGGGTGCGATGTGTCTCCGGGCGGCCGCGGCGATGGCGCTCTTCTGCGCGAGCTGGAGGGTGGACTTGGCCGAGAACCCGGGCTCCTCGCCGGTGGGTGCGCTCGGGCTGGAGCCGATCGCGAGCGCTCCGCCGTGGACCCGCTCGAGCAGGCCGTCGGCGGACAGCCGCTCGATGTCGCGGCGGATCGTCATGTCGGAGACCCCGAGGCGCTCGACGAGGTCGGCGACGCGCACGGCCCCGGACTCCTCGACGAGAGTGAGGATGAGCGACCGTCGCTGGCTGCCGAGCATGTCACGACGATGACGGACTCGACGTCATTTGTCAAACAACAACAGTCATCTTCGAACACAACTCCCCATCGACAATGGGGTCCATGCGTGGCACCATGTGTGCGAACCTGTTGGCTTCGACAAGGGATGACGTGTCCGACACCCGAGCCCCGATCTCCGTCCACATCGAGTCTGCCGGGACCGCGCTCGCTGTCGCGCCCCGCGCCGACGGTCTGCCCGAGGTGCTCCACTGGGGCGCCGCGCTCGCCGGCGGCGGGGCGGCATACGACTCGCTGGTCGAGACGACAGTCCCCGCCGTCCCGCCGAGCAGCTTCGACGCACCGTGGCAGCTCACCGTGCTGCCCGGTGAGGCCGACGGCTGGTCGGGCACCCCGGGATGGGCCGGCCACCGGGGCGGGGCCGCTGGTGCCGTGCGCTGGTCCGGCGTCACCAGTGAGTCCGACGGGGCCGTCCTGCTCACGCGGGCGGTCTCGGCCGCTGGGCTGGCGCTCGAGCTCCGGCACGCGTTCGACCCGCACGGCGTGCTCCGAGTCAACGCCACCGTCCTGAACACGAGCGCCGACCCGCAGCCGCTCGATGTCGCAGCCCTGCGCTCGATCCTGCCGCTGCCGACCCGGGCGGACGAGGTGCTCGACCTCACCGGTCGCTGGTGCCGGGAGCGCTCACCGCAGCGCAGCCGCCTCGACCACGGCACGCACCTGCGTGCGAGCCGCCGAGGGCGCACCGGGCACGACGCGACCCTCCTGCTCGTCGCCGGGACGGCCGGCTTCGGCTGGCGCAGTGGCGAGGTCTGGGCTGTGCACACCGCCTGGAGCGGCAACCACGAGCACTTCGTCGAGGCCCTCCCTGAAGGAGCCGGGCGCCACCACGCCGTCCTCGGCGGGGCCGAGCTGCTCGCCCCCGGTGAGATCCGGCTCGCACCCGGCGAGTCGTATGCCGCCCCGACGGTCGTCTTCGTCCACGCGATCGACGGTCTCGACGGCCTCACGCGAGCGCTGCACCGCAGCCTCCGGAGCCGCCCGCAGCACCCGAGCCGGCCGCGCCCGGTCGTGCTCAACACGTGGGAGGCGGTCTACTTCGACACCGATCTCGACCACCTGCGCGCCTTGGCCGACACGGCGGCCCACATCGGCGTCGAGCGCTTCGTCCTCGACGACGGGTGGTTCGGTGGTCGTCGGCACGATCGGGCCGGGCTCGGCGACTGGGTCGTGTCCAGCGAGGTCTGGCCGGAGGGCCTCGCGCCGCTCGTCGACCACGTCCGGGGGCTCGGCCTGGAGTTCGGGATCTGGTTCGAGCCCGAGATGGTCAACGAGGACAGCGACCTCGTCCGCGACCACCCCGACTGGGTGCTCCGGCCCCGGGCGGGCTCGCCTCGGCAGTGGCGGGTGCAGCAGGTGCTCGACCTCACGAACCCCGCCGCCGCGGCATACCTGGCCGACCGGATCAGCGCGGTCGTCGACGAGTATCGCGTCGCCTTCATCAAGTGGGACCACAACCGCGACCTGCACGAGGCCGTGCACACCATCGACGGCCTCGTCGACGCGCCCGCGGTCCACCGCCACACCCTTGCGTTCTACGCGCTCCTCGACGAGCTGCGAAGGCGCCACCCGGCGCTCGAGATCGAGTCCTGTGCGAGCGGCGGCGGGCGGGTCGACCTCGGCGTCCTCGACCGGACGGACCGCATCTGGACCAGCGACACCAACGACGCGCTCGAGCGCGCGACCATCCAGCGGTGGACGACGCTGCTCGTGCCGCCGGAGCTCATGGGCACGCACGTCGGCCGGGCGGTCGCGCACACCACGCACCGCCACGTCGACCTCGGGTTCCGGCTGCTGACGGCGCTGCAGGGTCACGCCGGGATCGAGTGGGACATCACCCGGTGCGACGACGGCGAGCTCGCTGCGCTCACCGCCTGGACGGGGCTGGTCCGGGAGCTGCGCCCGCTGCTCCACTCGGGCGACCTCGTGCGGGCCGACCTGCCCGACAGCACCCTCCAGCTGACGGGCACGGTCGCCGCCGACGGCGGGAGGGCGGCATACGTCGTGGCGAAGCTCGCGACCTCGCGCGACGCACACCCCGGCGCCGTGCCGCTGCCGGGGCTGGACCCCACGCGGACGTATGCCGTCCGGCTGCGTCCCGAGGCCGGGCTGCCGGCCGTCGTGCAGGAGGTCGCGCCCGCCTGGTGGTCGCGGGCTCTCGAGCCGGGCGGGCTCACGGTCCCGGGGTCGGTGCTGACCGGGGTCGGGCTGCCGGTCCCGGTGCTCGGCCCCGCCCAGGGATACCTGCTCGACCTCCGCGCCCTCTGAGGAACCACCGTCCGCCGCCTCCGTTCCTCGTCGAGTGAGCAGTTCGTCCCACGCGTCCCGCGCTACGCTCCGACCATGAGCGAGCCGCCTCACGACGAGCACGTTCGGACCGTCCCGGTGCACCACGACCCAGAGCTGCGCCGGGACGCACTGACGATGGCGCTCTATGTGGCCATCGGTCTGATCGGCGCACTCTCGCTGTTCGACACCACGCTGGCCGGGACCACCGCGTTGCGGCTCGTCGAGACGATCTGGGGCATCACGCTCGGTCTCGTGCTCGCCCACGTCTTCGCCTTCGTCGTCGCCGCACACGTTGCGGGTGAGGGCTCGCTGCGCCGCCACGACGGTGAGGCGGCGGTCGCCCACCTCGTCGGCGGGCTCGCCGTCGCGATCGTGGCGACCCTCGCGGTCCTGCTGGTGCCCGAGTCCGCCGAGCTGCGCATCGTCCGGCTGGTACTCGCAGCGTTCATCGGCGCCGTGGGCTATCTGGTGCGCCGCAGCAATGGTGCATCGGTGAAGGCTGCCCTGCTCTTCGGGTTCATCACGATCGTGCTGGCCCTCATCGTCGCCCAGATCAAGGTGAACCTGTCGCACTGACTCCCGACGACAAGGTCCAGGCCCGCGTCTCGCTCAGTGGTGGGAGGCGCACTCCCGGCAGGTGCCCAGCAGGGCGGCGTGGCTGGTGTCGAGGGTGAACCCCAGCGTCTCGCGCAGCCTGGCCGCCACACCGTCGAACGCCTCGGGAGGGACGTCGAAGACCTTGCCGCAGTGGTGGCACTGCACGTGGGCGTGACCGGATGCGATGGCCGGCTCGACGGTCTCGGCGCCCGCGAGGTGGTAGACCACCGCCGAACCGCCGAGGTGCACGTGAGACAGGATGCCGATCTCCGACAGCGACGTCAGCGTCCGGTAGACCGTCGCCCGGTGCACCGAGGGCTCGACCTCCGCGACGCGCGCACCGATCTGCTCCGCGGTCAGGTGCTCATCGGCGTCCGCTGCGTCGAGGACCCGCAGGACGGCATACCGTGCCGGGGTCACGCGCTCGCCCTCGGCCCGCAGCCGGGCGACCGCCTCGGCTACCCGCTCGCCTTCGACACTGCTGGTCACCACAGCATTATCGGGGTGAAACGGCGGGTGGCAGACTCTCCCTGTGCGTGCCCTCACCAAGCTGACCGCAGGCCCCGGACTCGAGCTCGTCGACCGACCCGAGCCCACCTGCGGCCCCACCGACGTCAAGATCCGCGTGCTCCGGGCGGGCATCTGCGGCACCGACCTGCACCTGGCCGGCTGGGACGACTGGGCCGAGTCGACGGTCCGGCCGCCGCTGGTCATCGGCCACGAGTTCTACGGCGAGGTCGTCGAGGTCGGCGAGGACGTCACCAGCGTCCAGGTCGGTGACCGCGCCTCCGGCGAGGGGCACGTCGTATGCGGAGTCTGCCGCAACTGCCGCGCCGGGCGGCGGCACCTGTGCATCCGCACGCAGGGCATCGGCGTCAACCGCGACGGCGCCTTCGCCGACTACGTCGTCATCCCGGCCTCGAACGTCTGGGTCCAGCCCCCCGACCTCGACCCCGACCTCGGTGCCGTGTTCGACCCGCTCGGCAACGCCACCCACACCGCGCTGCAGTGGCCGATGGTCGGCGAGGACGTCGTCATCACCGGCGCCGGCCCGATCGGCGTCATGGCTGCCGCGATCGCGCGACACGCGGGAGCGCGCTACGTCGTGGTGTCCGACGCGAGCGACTACCGGCTGGCCCTGGCCGAGCACGCCGGCGCCGACCTCACCATCAACGTCACTCGGGAGTCGCTCGCCGACGCCCAGCGCCACCTCGGGATGAAGGAGGGCTTCGACATCGCCCTCGAGATGTCGGGAGCCGCCCCGGCCGTCGCCGACCTCATCTCGAACATGAACCACGGCGGCCGGATCGCGCTGCTCGGCCTGCCGCACCAGTCCTACGACCTCGACTGGGGCAAGGTCATCACGCACATGATCACGCTCAAGGGCATCTACGGCAGGGAGATGTACGACACCTGGTACGCCATGTCGCAGATGATCGCGACGTCGGAGCGGTTCCGCGCGGCGGTCACCCAGGTCATCACCCACCGGTTCCCTGCGGAGCAGTGGGAGCAGGCGTTCGAGACCGCACGGTCGGGCCAGTGCGGCAAGGTCGTCCTCGACTGGAGCTGAGGTGAGCCCGGACCCCCGACCTCGCCCGCTCGTGCTGCTGCACGGGCTCGGCCAGTCGCCGTTCGTGTGGCAGGACTTCGTGTCGGCGCTCGGCGCGAGTCGCCCGATGAACGCCCCGTGGATGCGTGGCCTGCGTCCCAAGGACCCCGTCGGTTTCGACCTGGCCGGTGCGGCCACCGGCGTCGCCGACGACCTCGACCTGCAAGGCATCCGACAGGCCGACTTCCTCGGCCTGTCGATCGGGGCGAGTGTCGCCCTGCGCATCGCGGTCGAGCGCCCTGACCTCGTCGGCCGGCTCGTCGTCGGCGGTGCCCTGATCCGGCCGTCCAGGACCGCGCTGCGGATGCAGAAGCTCGCCATGCGGCTCGTGCCGGAGGCCAAGCTCGTCGACGCGGGCGTCTCACGCCCGCGGATGCTCGCGGTGTTCGACGCCTTGAAGGACTTCGACGGGACGGAGTCGCTGCGGCAGGTGTCCGCCCCGACCCTCGTCGTGGCAGGCGCCAAGGACCGGACGGGTGTTGCCGCGGCGCAGCAGCTGGCTCACCTCGTGCCCGGCGCCGAGCTGTCGGTCATCGACGGGGCGGGGTCGGTGCTCAACACCGAGTCGCCCCGCGAGCTGGCCGACGTGACCGAGGACTTCCTCAGCAGAGGTTGATGCCGCCGGCATCGAGCAGCCGGGCGATCTGGTCCTGGTCGGTGACGGCCGGGACCATCCAGTCCTTCCCGGCCACCGAGTTGACCGCCGTCTTGCACTCGAACGTGCTGACCCGGCGGTCGAGGTCGACGGAATGCTCGTAGAACGCCGCCTCGAGCGGCTGACCCTTGTCGTCCGTGCAGGTGACCTTGTGCTCGGCGACCGACCCGCTGGCGTCGTCCGGGCAGACGATCGTCGCGACAGCGGACCAGGCGGGGTGCTGGGGGTCCACCGGTGCCGCAGCGGGGGAGCTGCCGCAGGAGCCGAGCAGGAGCGCGCCGATGACGGCGGCGAAGGCGTGGGGGAGTCGACGGGGCACGGGGAGCTTCCTGGTGGGAATGGAGGGGAGCCGCCCGACCTCGTGAGCCGGGGCAAACCCCGGTAACTCTAGTCGTGCTCAGGCGATTCGCCAGCCGGGAGGAAGCCCGCACGCACGAGCGCGTGACAGAGTCAACACATGGGAAGGCTCATCTACACGACGATTGCCTCGTTCGACGGCTACGTCGCCGACGAGACGGGCGGCTTCGGCTGGGCCGCGCCTGACGCCGAGGTGCACCGGTTCGTCAACGACCTCGAGCGTGACACCGCTACCTACCTCTACGGGCGCAGGCTCTACGAGGTGATGGCCTATTGGGAGACGGCTCCGACAGACAACCCCGACACGGACGCCGGGGACGACTATGCCCGGATCTGGCAGGCGGCCGACAAGGTGGTGTACTCCACGACGCTCACCGAGGTGCCGACGCCCCGGACCACGCTCGAGCGCACCTTCGACCCGCAGGCGGTCGCGGCGTTCGTCGCCGGCGCGGACACAGACGTCAGCATCGGCGGCCCACACCTGGCGGCCCACGCCTTGCGGGCGGGCATCGTCGACGAGATCCGCATGCTCCGGGTGCCGGCGGTCGTCGGCGCCGGCAACGCCGCCCTGCCGGACGGCATACGGCTGGATCTCGAGCTGCTCGACAGCCGACGCTTCGCGGCGGGCACCACGTATGCCGCGTATGCCGTCAGGCGTTGAGCGGCCCGTCACCTGCCGTTCCGCTCGAGCTCCCCTCGCCGGCGTCGCCCGTCCCCGCATCGCCGTCGATGGCGACCAGCCCGTCGTGCAGCGCGCGCAGGAAGCTCGCCCGCCCTCGGGCTTCCGTGCCGGCCATGACGATGAGGAAGTCCACCTGGTCGCGGACCTGCCGGAGCTGTTCCTCGCTGCCCAGCTCGCTCGCCCTGCGGTAGAGGTCGAGTGCCTCCTGGGCATCGTCGGCCGTGGCGCGCGGCCCCCACAGGGCATCGAGCACCTTGAGGTCTCCGTAGACCGCGACGCTCCAGAACGTCGGCGCCAGGTACGCCTCCTCCTTCGCGGCGGCCATGCACTGGTCGATGAGGGCCCTGGCGGCATCCTTGCGAAGCAGCTCGCGGCCGTCGACCGGTCGCCAACGCAGAGCCAGCTCGGCTGCCAGCCAGTTCGCCAGGGCGCCGTGGCGGCGGCGGTCGCCCTGCCCCGCGGCGTCGCGGGCGGACCGGTACCACTCGGCCATCTGCTCGAGCGCCTGGTGCGTCCGCGTCCAGTCCCTCGCGCGAGGCGACGCGCCCGGCCGGTCGGGACAGGTCACCAGGGCCAGTCGCTTGTAGGCACTCGCCACCCGCCAGAGCCGGTCGACGGTCAGCCCGTTCGACGCCTTGCCTGTCGGCGCCTGGGTGCCGAGGACGAGTGCCGCAGGGTTGTCGAGCAGGCTGCGGAGCTTGTCGATGGCCGCCTCGATCGTGGCGGCGGCCTGGTCAACCGCGCCGCCGTCGGACGTCGCGGTGGCGGCCGAGCGCACGACCTGGTCGATCCACACCTCGAAGTCGTGCACGGTCAGGGCAGTGCCGCCGTGCTCGAGGGTCCGTTCGAAGTACTCGGTGGCGTGCGTGAAGTCGCCGAACTTGTTGTAGGTGCGGGCGATGAGCACCTGAAGGTCGTCGTCCTCGCGGTCCGCGGGGGACAGCTCGTCGTAGAGCTCGGCGAGCCGCTTCAGGCCGGCACGGGTGTTGCGGCTGACGTCGACCGACTGGCTGAGGTTCTCGATCTCGACCCGGGCCTGCTCGGCGCTCGCCGGCGGGCGGTGCGTCCCGGTCGAGTGGTGCACGACGGCGTCGGGGGCGAGGCGGTAGTCGGGGTCGCCGTAGCACTGGTAGGCGCCCCACGTGTTGACCGACTGGTAGTCGTTCCACGTCTGCCACCGGGCGGCGCTGATCGCCTCGCCGAAGGTGGCTCCGGCCAGCAGCCGGTCGTAGAGCGTGTTCGCGAAGGTCGAGGCCGCAGCGTCGTCCACCGCCCATCCGCACGCGACGACGGCACGAACACCGATGTCGATGAGCTCGGTGGCGAAGCTGGCGGCCAGCCGGTGGTAGGTGCCTGTCTGCGGAGTGTCGCCGCCAGGGCCGATGGCGCCGAGGTGGCAGCAGTTGACGACGACGAGCTCGGGAACCTGACGCATCTGGCCGATCTCGCCGGCGGTGAGATACATGCCGTTGCCGAGGACCATGCCGGTCACCGTGGCCTGGGTGCCGTCACCGATCGGCCACTGGTAGACGCCGTGTCCGGCGAGGTGGACGACACGGTAAGGGCCGTCGAACAGTGACTGGACGACCTTGGTGCCACTCTCGGCCACGATGGGATTGGCCTCAAAGCCATTGGAACGCAAGGCCTTTGCGACGTCTTTGGCCTCCTGCTGAGCCGCCGGGAGAGCGCTGAGGCCGCTCGCGGTGTCGCCGACGACAAGCGCCCGGCTGTTCGTCGCCGACAGCACGTGGCTGCGCATGGACGAGCCCTCGAGCTGGCGCACGAGGCCGCGGCGCACGCCGAGCGGCTGCCGGTCCTCCTCGGTGCCGTGGTCGTCGAGCAGCTCCCAGGGATAGTGCGCCGACCCGGGGTCGACAACCAGGACGAGGTTGTCGGTGTCGGGCGCCTGCGCCTTGAGCTCGTTCGGGAAGAGCAGCTCGAAGAGGGTCCGGGCCGCGGACGGGTCCGGAGACGGCGAGTCGACGAGCGACTCGACGAGGCGGTCCACGAGGGCCCGCTGCGTCGGCACGGTCCGCGTCGGAGTGCCGGCTCGGCGCACCGACGCCTCGAAGGTCAGCCCGCCGTCGTCCTCGCTGCGGACGCGGACCTGCTGCCACCACCCGGTCGGCTCCTGGAAGAGCAGCCGTCGCTGTCGCCCGGGGCGCGCTTCGAGGCGCAGGTCGGCGGTGAACGACGACGCGAGCTCGCCACTCGTCAGGGACGACTCGAGCGCCTCGACCGCCTGCAGGGCGCGGTCCTGCCAGATCTCGATGATCTCGATCTCGGCCAGGTGCACGGGCAGGTTGGTGTCGGCGAGCCGGTCGTTGGCACGCTGGACCCCGGTGAGCAGGGCCTGGACGCTGTCGCGCACCGGAAGACCGCCGGAGCCCGTGCCGATGAGCAGCGTCGACAGGCACAGCGTCTGGACGTCGGATGTCGGGCGCGCGGGGCTGCCGCCGACGTGGGCGAGGGCCGCGGTCAGGGCGCCGTGCGCGACCGCGCGGGCGAGCGAGGCGGCACTCAGCGCGCCGAGCGGCCCGAGCCCTGCGACGATCGCCCCGGGTGGCCGCGTCCACTCGTCGGGGTCGGTGAAGACCTGGCAGGTCTCGAGCGGACCGGGGTAGATGCCCAGCAGGGCTGCCCGCGACAGGCGTCCGTCGAGCAGCTCGTCGAGTGCGGCCTCGCCGCCGATGAGCGTGCTGCCGGGGTAGTGGCCGACGAGCACATGGTGCCGCGCGAAGCGCAGGTCGCCGTGCGACACCCGCACCCGGGTGGCCGGCCGCGGGTCGTCGTCGGGTGGCTCGGGAGCCGGTTCGGCGACCTGAGGCGCGAGAGCCGGAGGCGCATCCCCTGGCGCCGGCGCAGCGGCATCCGGCACGGGAGGGGGCGCATCACTTGGCGCGTCGCTTCGCTGCGCCGCGGCATCGGGCACGGGTGGCGGCGTGGCGCCGGCGGGCTCCTGCGGCGGTATGCCGTCCGTGTCCTGGCCGGGCACCTGGCCGTTGTGCGGTGGCTCGGGCTCGAGCGGGGTCGTGCTGTTCGCGACGGTGGACATGCATCACTCCATGGCGGAGAGGAACGTCTGGTCGAACCGCGGTGCCCGGCCCTCGAGCTGGGGCACCTGGTCGTAGCTGTCGCGGAGCCCGGCGAGCGTCGCGGCATGGATCTCGCGGTAGGTGCCATCCGGCTGGTCCTGGATGGCTCGAACGAGGTAGTAGGTGAGCGCCCCGTTGAAGGTCCCGGCGATGTCGGCGTCGGCGGAGGTCTGGTCGTCCCGGCAGCCGGAGATCAGCGTCTCGGTGATGTCCACGTCGTGGACGTCGTCGGGACGGCGGCGCCGGCCGACCCGACGAGGTGTGCCGGTGAAGCCGCCGCCACGCTCGACGTCGTCGGGGTTCGGCAGGAACCGCGAGATGATCTCCGGTTCCGGCGCGCCCGGCGGACGCGGCGGCTCGCGTGTGTTGCTGCCGGAGTGACAGCAGTCCATGACGACGGTGAGGCTGGCCCGCGGGTCGAGGCGGTCGAAGGTCGCCCGCAGCCAGTCGTCGGTGAGGGGGTCGTTCCAGTCGAGGTCGTGCGGGCAGAGGATCTCGTCGCGGTGGTCGGCTTCGTCACCGCTCGTGTCGGGGACGTTCGAGCCGTGGCCGGAGTAGTGCAGGTAGAGGATGTCGCCCGCGGACGCGCCGTCGACGAGGGCCGCGATCTGCTGCTCCATCGCCGCCTTCGTGGCCTGCTCGTCGAGCAGGAGCGTCAGGTCCGACGGAGCGAAGCCGTGGACCTGCTGGAGCGTCTCGGCGATGTCGTTGACGTCGTTGACGCACCCACGCAGGTCGGCGCCAGGGATGGCGTACTTGTTGACGCCGATGAGCAGTGCCCGCTTGGCCATGACGTGCTCCTTCGTCGGGCGCGCCGCAACCCGACGCGACGGCCCTGCACCATCAGTGTTCTCCGCTGGGGCGGTTGATACACGTGGTTCGAGGGTTTACGTCTGGTTCGGCTCCGCGGCGCTCCACGCGGCCCAGCGCTGCACCACGACCCGGATCAGCGGGCCGAGGTGCTCCGCATCCGTCTCCTGGGGGTACTTCGCCCGGAGCGCGATGACCGCCGCGTCACCCGCGACCGTCGGGACCTGCACGACCGAGGCGTCTCCGTCGGCGCGCACCCACCACAGGCGGTCCCAGTCCTCCTCGTAGTGGTCCACGACGAGGCTGACCCTCGGGTCGGCCTCGATGTTCGCCAGGCGCCGGAGCCGGCGCGTCGACTTCGGCTTGGCGTCGACGGCGATCCAGACCACGTCGGCAGGCCGCTCCAGGACGAACGTGACGGGCACGAGGTGGGGTCGGCCGTCGGAGTTGAGCGTCGCCAGCCGGGCCACCCGCCCGGCGGCGAACCGCTCACGCACCCACGGCGCGACGGCCGGCTCACCCAGAGGCATGCTCCATCATGCGCTCGATGGCGCTGGGGAACCTCGTCTCGAAGTCGAGCATCCCGACCCACTCCGGGGTGACGTAGATGCGCGCCATGTGCGACATCATGGCCCCCAGGGTGGCCAGCCACTGCCGCCCGGCCTCATCGCCGAGGCTGCGGATGGTCATCTCTTCGTACTCAGGGGCGATGCCCTCGACGACGTCGGTCCGGATCGTGCCCCGGACCATCAGCACCTTGTACGGCATCTCGTCCGTGTCGATGGTCACGGCCACCTTCGCGCCGGCGACCAGCGCCTGCATCTTCGGAGAGTCCGTCGGCGTGCCGAAGACGATCTCCGTGCCGTTCCAGTGGAATCCGATCGGGATGACCCGCGGCGACCCGTCAGTCCACGTGTAGGCCAGCCGGGCCGGGAGCGGAGACCGCAACAGCCCCTGCGCCACCGGGTCGTCCAGAAGGCTGATTCGTTTACCCAGATGTCCGTCACGGTGCGCCTGTTCCGGACGATGGATGGGGGGCCCAGAGGGTGGGCCGCTCGAACGTCCTGGCGCCCCGATCGCCCTTCAGGCGGCCCCTCAGATTCTGCTCCGAAATACGGAGCAGAATCTGAGGGGCCTGGCCTGCCTTCCGCCGGCCGCCGAACAAGGCCTTCGACGGGGGCCCGGCGCGCCCGCACGGTGCTCGGGTGGGAGCCGGGCGGCATACGCTGGGGGGCGCTACCAGCCCGCCGACGCGCGAAGGACACCGATGTACGGCTCAGTCAAGGACGAGATCGCAGTGACCCTGCAGGAGATCAAGGACGCCGGCCTCTACAAGAACGAGCGGGAGCTGACCTCTCCCCAGTCGTCCCACGTCACCACGCTCAAGGCAGAGGCACTCAACTTCTGCGCCAACAACTACCTCGGGCTCGCCGACGACCCGGCGATCGTCGACGCGTCGAAGAAGGCGCTGGACGAGTGGGGCTTCGGGATGGCCTCGGTGCGCTTCATCTGCGGCACCCAGACGCTGCACACCGAGCTGGAACGCAAGATCAGCGACTTCCTCCGCACCGAGGCGACGATCCTCTACTCGTCCTGCTTCGACGCCAACGGCGGCGTCTTCGAGGTCCTCTTCGGCGCCGAGGACGCGATCATCAGCGACGAGCTCAACCACGCGTCGATCATCGACGGCGTGCGCCTCAGCAAGGCGCAGCGCTACCGCTACCGCAACGCCGACATGGACGACCTGCGGGCCCAGCTCGAGGCCGCGGTGGCGGCGGGTGCGCGCCGCAAGGTCGTCGTCACCGACGGTGTCTTCTCGATGGACGGGTCGTACGCCCCGCTCGACCGCATCTGTGACCTGGCCGAGGAGTTCGGCGCCCTGGTGTTCGTCGACGACTCCCACGCGGTCGGCTTCGTCGGGGCCGGCGGCCGCGGCACGCCGGAGCTCTTCGGGGTCCAGGACCGCGTCGACATCATCACCGGCACGCTGGGGAAGGCGCTCGGCGGCGCCTCCGGCGGTTACGTGTCGTCGCACCGCGAGGTCGTCGACCTGCTGCGGCAGCGGTCGCGCCCGTACCTCTTCTCCAACTCGGTCGCCCCCGGCGTCGTCGCCGGGTCGATGGCCGCGCTCGACCTCGTCGCCTCGTCGGCGGAGAAACGCGAGATCCTGGCCCGCAACACCGAGCTGTTCCACCGCCTTATGACCGAGGCCGGCTTCGAGCTGCTCCCCGGCACCCACCCGATCCGGCCGGTCATGTTCCCCGGCGAGGACGGTGCCCGACGGGCTGCGCAGGTCGCGGACCACATGCTGACCAACGGCGTCTACGTCATTGCCTTCTCCTACCCCGTCGTGCCCAAGGGCAAGGCCAGGATCCGGGTCCAGCTGTCGGCGGCGCACTCCGAGGACGACGTGCGCGCGTGCGTCGACGCGTTCGTCAAGGGACGAGACGCGGTCGGCTGAGGACCTGTGCCGCTGTCGAGGGGTCAGTCCGTGTCGACTCGCGCGTGCAGCCAGGGGCGGTGCAGGTCGAAGCGGCGGCCGGTGATCTCGTCGCCGTCGATCTCGACGACGATGTATTTCGGTGTGCCCACCCACGGGCGCATGGGCAGCCGGTCGGCGACCCAGGCGGCCTGCCCGACGAGCTGACGCGCGCGGCCGCGCAGGATCACGCTCGTGGCATGCTCACCCTCGATCTCGTCGACCTCGAACGCGACGTCGGCGTTCATCGTCATGCCGAGCAGCTTGCTGCCCTCCATCGTGAGGAACAACAGCCGCTGTCCGTCGACGACGTAGTTGATCGGCACGATGTGCACCTCGTCGAGCAGGTGGAACGCCAGGCGGCCGAACTCGTGAGCGCGCAGGAAGTCCCAGCTCTCCTCGGGATGCAGGACGTGGACTGGATCCTGACTGGTCATCGAAGCCACCTTTCATCGTTCTACTACCAATGGTAGGAGGGCCCCGGTGACGGCGCACCCTGTCGCGGCGAGTCTCGTGTCACACCGCACGTGCGATTGACTGTGCCCATGGACTTCTACAGCTCCTACGCCCAGGGGTTCGCCCGGGTCGCGGCCTGTACCCAGCCGATCGTGGCCGTCGACCCGGAGCGCAACGCCGACGCGGTCATCGCGCACGTGCGCGACCTGCACGACGACGGCGTCGCTCTCGCGATCTTCCCCGAGCTCTGCCTGTCCGGCTACGCCATCGACGACCTGCTGCTCCAGGACCCGCTCCTCGACGCCGTCGACGACGCCATCGCCCGGATCGCCGAGGCGACCGCCGAGCTGCGCCCGCTCGTCGTCGTCGGCGCACCACTGGAGCACGGATCGCGCGTCTACAACTGCGCCGTCGTGATCCATGCCGGTCGCGTGGTCGGCGTCGCGCCGAAGTCCTACCTGCCCAGCTACCGCGAGTTCTACGAGCGCCGCCACTTCGCCCCCGGCGACGACCAGCGGGGCCAGACCATCGAGGTCGCCGGAGACCGCGTCCCTTTCGGGCCCGACCTGCTCTTCCGCGCGACCGACGTGCCGGGCTTCGTGCTCCACGTCGAGGTCTGCGAGGACATGTGGGTGCCCGTCCCACCGAGCGCCGAGGCGGCGCTCGCCGGTGCGACCGTCCTGGCCAACATCTCCGGGTCGCCGATCACCGTCTCGCGCGCCGAGGACCGCCACCTGCTCGCCCGCAGCGCCTCCTTCCGGTGCCTCGCGGCATACCTGTATGCCGCTGCGGGAGAAGGAGAGTCGTCCACCGACCTGTCGTGGGACGGGATGACGATGGTCTACGAGAACGGCGCGCTGCTCACCGAGACCGACCGCTTTCCCGAAGGACCACGCCACTCGGTGGCCGACATCGACCTCGACCTGCTCCGTCAGGAGCGGCAGCGGCAGGGCACGTTCGACGACAACAGGCGCAGCATCGCCGAGCGCATCGCGCCCTTCCGCACTGTCGACGTGACGCTGGACCCGCCCACCGAGGACATCGGCCTGATGCGCAAGGTCGACCGCTTCCCGTTCGTCCCCGACGACGAGGAGCGCCTCGCCCTCGACTGCTACGAGGCCTACAACATCCAGGTCTCGGGCCTCGAGCAGCGCCTGCGCGCCATCGGCCAGCCCAAGATCGTCATCGGCGTCTCCGGCGGTCTCGACTCGACCCATGCGCTCATCGTCGCTGCCAAGGCCATGGACCGGCTCGACCGGCCGCGCAGCGACATCCTCGCCTTCACGATGCCCGGTTTCGCGACGAGCGACCACACCAAGAGCAACGCGATCGCGCTCATGGAGGCGCTCGACGTCACCTGGGCCGAGCTCGACATCCGTCCCACCGCGACCCAGATGCTCACCGAGATGGGGCACCCGTTCGGACGGGGCGAGGAGGTCTACGACGTCACGTTCGAGAACGTCCAGGCCGGGCTGCGCACCGACTACCTCTTCCGGATCGCGAACCAGCGCGGCGGCATCGTCCTGGGCACCGGCGACCTGTCCGAGCTCGCGCTCGGCTGGTGCACCTACGGCGTCGGCGACCAGATGTCGCACTACGGCGTCAACGTCGGTGTCCCCAAGACCCTGATGCAGCACCTCATCCGGTGGGTCGTCTCGTCCGGCCAGTTCGAGGACCACGTCGGCGAGACGCTGACCTCCATCCTCGCGACCGAGATCACTCCCGAGCTCGTGCCGACGAAGCACGGAGACAGGCCGCAGAGCACCGAGGCCTCGATCGGGCCCTACTCGCTGCAGGACTTCAACCTCTTCCACATGCTCCGACGCGGCTACCGTCCGTCGAAGATCGCCTTCCTGTCCTGGCACGCGTGGCACGATCCCGAGGCGGGCGACTGGCCGGCGGGCTACCCGGAGAGCGAGCGGACGGCATACGACCTGGCGACGATCCGAGCGTGGCTGGACGTGTTCATCCGGCGCTACTTCGCCAGCCAGTTCAAGCGCTCGGCGCTGCCCAACGGGCCGAAGGTGGTCGCTGGCGGCTCCATGTCGCCGCGCGGCGACTGGCGTATGCCGTCCGACGCGACCGCGGCCACGTGGCTCAACGAGCTCGACGCCAACGTCCCCGAGCAGTGAGGAAGTGCACGTGACCGACAGCGTTCTCGTCCGCGACTACGACGACGCCGACTGGGAGCAGGTCTGGCCGATCATCGAGCAGATCGTGCGGGCGGGCGACACGTTCCCGTACCCCACCGACCTCGGTGAGGCCGACGCGCGGGCGATCTGGCTGGAGAACGGCCCGGGCGGACGGGCGACCGTCGCGCTCGACAGCCTCGGGCGCGTGCTCGGCACGGCCAAGATGGGCCGCAACCGGCCCGGCCCCGGCGCGCACGTGTCCACGGCCAGCTACATGGTGTCCGCAGCGGCTCGCGGAAAGGGGGTCGGACGAGCTCTGGTCGTCGACTCCCTCGCGTGGGCCCGCGAGGCCGGGTACGCCGCGATGCAGTTCAACGCGGTCGTCGAGGACAACCTCGGTGCGGTCTGGCTCTACGAGGACCTCGGCTTCCGCATCGTCGGAACGGTGCCGGAGGCGCACCAGCTGCCCGACGGGCGTCGCGTCGGGCTGCACATCATGTACATCCCGTTCTGACGGTCCGGCCGGGCGAACCGAAGAGGTGTCGCTCAGGTGTCGCTCAGTCGGCCAGAGCGCGTCGGAGCAGCTCGACGAGGGCGTCGAGCTGGACCGTGTCGCCGCTCGTGACGTCGACGTCGGCGCCGTCGAGCGCCCGCGCGGCGAGGCCCTGCTTGGCGTCGATGAGCTCGGCGATCCGGGAGTCGATCGTGCCCGCGGCGAGCAGGCGCCACGCGGTCACCGGCTCGTCCTGACCGATGCGGTGGACGCGGTCGATGGCCTGCTGCTGCTCGGCGGCGGTCCACGACAGCTCAGCGAGCACGACGTTGGACGCCGCGTGAAGGTTGACTCCGACGCCGGCAGCAAGCAGCGAGCAGACGGCCACCGAGACGTCCGGGTCGTTCTGGAAGCCGTCGATGGCCTCGGTGCGCTGCTTCGTGGTCTGCTCGCCACGGATGGACACCGTTCGCAGGCCCGCGTCGGCCAGGATCGTCTCGGCGGTGTCCATGACGTCGATGTGCTTGGCGAACAGCACGACCTTGCCGACCGAGTGCGACAGCTGCACGGCATAGTCGGCGGCGAGCTTGGCCTTGGCCTGGCCGATCTTGCGGACGATCGTGAAGACGCTCTCGGAGCTGCGTCCGTCGGCCTTCTCGCCCGGTCCGGACCGCAGCTCGGCCGCGGCCACGCGCCGCATCAGGGCCTCGTCGGGCTCGCCCGGGATCTCGGTGGCGTTCGCCTCGGCCAGCAGGGCGCGGTAGCGCCGGGCCAGCTTGTCGCCGAGCGCGCGCTCGGCCGCACGGACCGAGCGGCCCAGCTCGTCGTCCAGCTCGACGGTGATGTCGGCGATGCGCTTGTCGGGCAGGTCGCGTGCGACGTCGACCTTGCGGCGCCGCACGATCCCCATGTCGATGACGGTCCGCCGCGCCTCCGGGTAGAACGCCCGGTCAGCCGGGGTGTAGCCGTTGCCGTCGAGCTTGCGGACGATCTCCGGCGACGGCTTGCCGTCCTTGATCCAGCCCAGGAAGCGCCAGATCGCGTCGAAGTCCTTGACGTCGTTGATCAGCGGCGTGCCGGTGAGGGCCATGAGGAGCGGGTCGCCGCCCGGGGCCGTAGCCCGGAGCCGGTCGGCGATCGCGAGCACCTGCTGTGACCGCTGCGACGTGAGGTTCTTGATGAAGTGGGCCTCGTCGACGACCATCGACCGGAAGCCGAAGCTCGAGAGCCAGCCGAAGTGGCGGTCGAGGATCTCGTAGTTGACCACGAAGACGTCGGCGAAGGCGTTGACGTCGGCGCCGTCGCCGTGGATCACGGTGACCCGGCGCTGCGGCGTCCACCGCTCGACCTCGCGGGCCCAGTTGATCTTCACGACGTTCGGCACGACGGCCAGCATCGGGTAGGCGTTCGCGATGGAGGCAGCCATGACCGACTGGGCGGTCTTGCCGAGACCGGGCTCGTCGGCGAGCAGGAACGTGCGGTGTCCCTCGAGCACGCTCTGCAGGAAGCGCGACTGGTGGACCATGAGCTGCGACCCGGCCGGCGAGAACCGGTCGATCGGCGGCTTCGGCGGGAGCGGCATCGAGGCCGACTCCCCGCCGGCGCCCTGCTCGAACGCCCGGTAGAGCGGTCCGAGCAGCTCCCAGCCGGCGAGGCGGCCGGGGAGGTACTCCTGCTGCCCGGCACGCGTGACGTCGGGCACGAGGAACGGGTTCGCCAGCACGCGGGACGGCACCGACTGCGGTGTCACCTGGCGAGCTGCGATCTGCGGCGGCACGAGCGGCTTCGGCGGCTCGGGCGCGTGGATGACGAGGTCCTCCTCGGCGAGCTCCGCGCCCGACTCGAGGAGCCAGTCCCGGCGCATCTGCTGGGCGGAGGGGCCCGGCTTGGTGTTGACGTCGAGCAGCGTCAGCAGGCTCGTGTCGCGGGCCGCGATCTGGGCCAGGATCGTCGCGATGCCGTCGAGCCGCTTGAGCAGGTCGGCGCGGGTCGAGGCCGGGATCGTGGCGTCGTCCTTGACCCGGGCTCGCTCCTGTCGCATGAGCAGGGCGACGACGAGGAACTTGGTGCGGTTGGTCGGGCTCGCCTTGCCCTTGCCCGCGACCCGCGACTCGACCTCGCGCACCCGGCGCGCGAGGACAGGAATGAGGGGTGCGGGGTCCTCCCGGCGTGGGGAGTCCTTTCGCTGGCCGGTGTCTGTCGGCCCGCGGCGAACGCGCGTTGGCATGTTCCTCCTGATGACGCGTCGAACACCGAGCCGACAACCGGGCGACACCAGGTCGTGTCGTCTGGAAACCCGGATCGGGTCCGGGGACGCGCCGTCACGCGCCCCGAGCCCCCAAGGCCCGGAGGAGACCCGATCACGCAAGGCGTGCAGTGGAGTCGGCTCCCTGGGCATGCGCCTCGGTCGGGCGCTGGGACACCATCGATGCTACCGCCCCGAGCCGGCTGCCGGTGACGATGGCGGCCGGTCAGCCGAGGTTGATCCCGACGATCGCCCCGATCGCGTAGGTGACGCCCATGGCGAGCAGACCGCCGATGACGTTTCGGGCGATGGCCCTGCCGAGCTGGCTGCGGCCGAGCCGGGCACTGATCCAGCCCGTCAGAGCCAGCGCCGCGGCGACGCTGAGGACGGTCACGACGACGCGGGACGAGGCGGGAGCGAACGTGATCGTCAGGAGCGGGAGCAGGGCCCCGACGACGAACGACAGCAGGGACGCCCCGGCCGCCTGCCACGGGTTGGTCAGGTCGTCGGGGTCGATCCCGAGCTCGACCTCCGCGTGGGCGGACAGGGCGTCGTGAGCGGTGAGCTCGCGGGCGACCTCCTCGGCGAGCTCGCGGCGCATGCCCTTCTGCTCGTAGAGCTGGGTCAGCTCCTCGAGCTCTCCGTCCGGGTCCTGGCTCAGCTCGTGCTTCTCCATGGTGATCAGCGCGCGCTCGGAGTCGCGCTGGGTGCTCACCGAGACGTACTCGCCTGCGGCCATCGACATCGCCCCTGCCGAGAGCGCGGCGATGCCGGCCAGGATGATCGCCCCACGGTCGCTCGTCGCGCCGGCGAAGCCGACCACGACGCCCGCGGTCGACACGATGCCGTCGTTGGCGCCGAGGACACCGGCGCGCAGCCAGTTGAGCCTCGAGGAGACGCTCTCGTCGTGCGGCTCGTCGAGGACGTGGGCGGCCCTGGCCGTCGGAGGCTCGGTGGGCGAAGGGGTGGGGCCGGAGTCGGGCATGTCCCGATCGTGGCACTTCCCGGCGGGACGTGGCAGATCGGGCCCGGATCAGGCGGGGTCAGGCGGGATCAGGCCGGGTCAGGCGGGGTCAGGCCGGATCAGGTTGAGGTCCCGCCCTGGCTGAGCTGGTTGGGCTGCTGGTTCAGCTGCTGGTTCAGCTGCTGGTTCAGCTGCTGGTTCAGCTGTTGGAGCAGCTGCTGCGGGTCGAGGTTGCCGAGCTGGCTGAGCTGGTTCGGGTCGAGCTGGCCGAGCTGGTTCGGGTCGATCCCGTTGAGGCCACCGCCGGGTATGCCGTTCTGGAAGTTGGGCACCTGGCCACCCTGGCTGCCCTGCCCGTTCTGGCCGCCCTGGCCGTTCTGGTTGCCCTGGCCGAACGGGTTGAAGCCGTTGCCGCCCTGGCCGCCGTTGAACTGGAACGTGCGCCCGCCTCCCGGGCCGAAGCGGCCGCTGTCTCCGGTCGACCCGGCAGGCATCGCCGCAGCGGCACCGATCGCACCCACCGAAGCCAGCACGATCGCCAGGCCGGCCGTGATGGCGGTCTTCTTGGCACTCCAGCGTCCGCCGCGGGTCGAGGCCGCCGGCAGGCCGGTCGCCGCGAGCGGCGCGTCGGGGCCGACGACGGGAGCCACCGGGACGGGCGCCGTCGGCGGTGCACCGGTCGGACCTGACGCGACCTGCTGGGCAGGCGTGGCCGCGAGGGCAGCGGTGGTCGGCAGGGCGGCATACTGGTAGGCCTGCGCCGGAGGCGCGATCGGCTGCTCGCTCGGCGCCGTCTGCGCGCTCGGCACGTTCGGGTCGAACATCGGCAGTATCGGCCGCGGCTGCTCGCCCGTCGGCTGGGGCGTGGGCTCGGTGGTCATGGCCAACACCGTCGGCGGCGCACCTGTGCGAGTGCTGTGGCGCAGCCATCTCAGTGCTGGGACTCTTGGACAGAAGGTCCACAGAAACGCCACAGGAACATGCTGGCCACCGCACAGCACTCACAGATTCACTGGATGACATGAGCGAGAAGACCAAGCAAGCCGCCGCCAAGCTGCAACGCCTCGACGGCTCCCCCGTGCGCGTGCTCGTCGTCGACGACGAGGCGAACCTCACCGAGCTGCTCGGGATGGCGCTGCGCTACGAGGGCTGGGACGTGCGGTCTGCTGGGTCCGGCATGGAAGCCGTCCGCGTCGCTCGCGAGTTCGACCCCGACGCGGTCGTGCTCGACATGATGCTCCCCGACTTCGACGGCCTCGAGGTGCTGCGCCGGATGCGCACCGACAACCCGAACGTCCCCGTGCTGTTCCTCACGGCCAAGGACGCCGTCGAGGACCGCGTCTCCGGGCTCACGGCCGGCGGCGACGACTACGTCACGAAGCCGTTCTCCCTCGAGGAGGTCGTCGCGCGGGTCCGCGCCCTGATGCGTCGCACCACCGTCGCCGTGTCGGCGTCCGAGTCGATGCTCGTCGTGGGCGACCTCACGCTCGACGAGGACAGCCACGAGGTGATGCGCGCCGGTGACGAGATCCATCTGACCGCGACCGAGTTCGAGCTGCTGCGCTACCTCATGCGTAACCCGAAGCGGGTGCTGTCCAAGGCCCAGATCCTCGACCGCGTGTGGAACTACGACTTCGGCGGCCAGGCCAATGTCGTCGAGCTCTACATCTCCTACCTGCGCAAGAAGATCGACGCCGGGCGCGAGCCGATGATCCACACCATGCGAGGGGCTGGTTATGTCCTCAAGCCGGTCGTCTGAGTCGACGCGTACACCTGAGCGGACCTCCTCGATCTCAGACCTGGTCGACGAACCCCGTCCCGAGGACCTCCCGTCGGCCGACGACGTGCAGGCCCCCTCGCTTGCCCCGAAGCGGTCGCTGCGCGAGCGGTACCGCGACGCGCGCGAGAGCATGGTCCCCTGGTCGGCGTGGACGCTGCGCGCGAAGCTCGTCGCCTCGATGCTGGCGCTGTTCACCGCGCTCAGCCTCGCCACCGGCGCGGTCACCGTCCTCGCCCTCAACAACCAGCTGACGAGCCAGGTCGACGACCAGCTCAACGAGTCGATCAGCCGGATCCTCCACGGTGGCCCGCTGCCCGACTTCCAGGTCACGCAGGAGAGCCAGCGGCGACCTGGCGGCCCGGGTGACGAGGGCCTCATCGCCTTCCTGCCGAACCAGCCGACGGCCCTGTTTCCCACCGACGTCGGTGCGGCCACGTCCCTGGACAAGAATCGCCGCAACCTGACCACCGACCAGCTCTCGATCCTGGCGCACTCCGGTCTCGGCAAGGATGCGACGGACGTCGACCTCGGCGGGAACCAGGGCACCTACCGCGTCGTCGCCGCCTACACGGCCCTGGGGCAGCGCGACGTTCCCATGCAGGCCACTCCCGGCGTCATCATCGTCGGCCTGCCGACGACGCCCAACCAGCACACCGTCCAGCGCATGGTGGTGTTCGCCATCGGCACCGCCACGGCCGGCATCGTGCTCGTCGCCGTGATCGGGACCTGGCTGGTCCGGCGCAACCTCGAGCCGCTGCGCCGCGTGGCCGCCACGGCCACGAAGGTGTCGAAGATGCCGCTGCACACCGGACGGGTGGCGCTCGCGGAACGGGTCGACCCGGCATACATCGACGAGCGCACGGAGGTCGGCAAGGTCGGCGCCGCGTTCAACGAGATGCTCGACCACGTCGACGAGGCGCTCAACTCGCGCCACCAGAGCGAGCAGCGGGTGCGGCAGTTCGTCGCGGACGCATCGCACGAGCTGCGCACGCCGCTCGCGTCGATCAAGGGGTATGCCGAGCTGTCCCGTCGCGAGCCGAACCCCGTCCCCGAGTCGGTGACCCACGCGATGGGCCGCATCGAGTCGGAGGCCACCCGGATGAGCTCGCTCGTCGACGACCTCCTGCTGCTCGCGCGCCTCGACGCCGGGCGTCCCCTCGAGAAGGCGCCGGTCGACATGTCGGCGCTGGTCATCAACGCCGTGAGCGATGCGTATGCCGCGTCGCCCGGCCACCGCTGGGACCTCGACCTGCCGCCGGAGCCGGTGGAGGTCAGGGGAGACGCGGCGCGGCTGCACCAGGTCGTGGCCAACCTGCTGGCCAACGCGCGGACGCACACGCCCGATGGCACGCGCGTCACGACGTCCGTCCGCGAGGAGGGCCCGTGGATCCGCGTGGCGGTCCACGACGACGGTCCCGGAGTGCCGGCGGCCTTGCAGCCCAACGTGTTCGAGCGCTTCGCCCGTGGCGACGGCGCGCGCACCCGGTCAGGCGGCAGCACGGGCCTGGGTCTGTCGATCGTGGCTGCCGTGAGCAAGGCACACGGTGGCCGGGTCGAGCTCGACAGCAAGCCCGGTGACACGACGTTCTCGCTGCTGCTGCCCGCGACCGTCTGACCCCACCACCCGTCGAGTGGTCACTTCATACGCCCTTCACGTCGAGTGGCCTGGCCATCACGCCGCCTCCACCGCCCTCCACGTCGAGTGGCCTCGTCGTCACACCTGAGCGTGTGACGACGAGGC
>NZ_JBSGGK010000013.1:0-154347 GCF_053603855.1 Monashia sp. NPDC004114
CCTCGAACACCAACGGCTCCAGGTTCGCCCGCGCGGCATACACCCCCGCGGTGTACCCGGCCGGGCCGGAACCGATGATGATCACGTTGCGGACGTCGGACATGTGGGCTGCTCCTCGGGGATGCTCGATGTGCAGCCCGCGGCGGCCACCGACCTGGTCGTCGGCCGGGCCTGCGGACTGCATACGCCTCAACCGATCCTAAGCGCTCGTTGTTCCCCGGCTGGTCAGGCGCCGGACTGCAGGTGGACGCTGGGACGGGCGTCGACTCGTGGGACTCAGGGGACCGGCGTGGCGTCTTTCAGGATGCCGGGCTGGCCCTCAGCGCACGAGCGCTCGACGGCCCAGGCCGTGGTGGTGCCGCCGCGGGTGACGACGACGATGGCCGCCGGCCGCCCCTCGAAGGTGGCCAGGTCGGCGGAGACTGTCGAAGGATCGCTCACCCCGAGAGCGGACAGGCACGACTGGAGGCCGATCGGGGTCGCGATCGGGCCGAGGTGGGGCGCCTCGGCGGCAAGGTCCTGCAGCGGGGCGCCGGGGTGGTCGAGCAGTCCGCGCGCCTGGCTTGCAAGATTGCCCGAGTCGTATGACGTCGTGCTGAGCTGGATGTGCGGCGTGCCCGCGGCCTCGGCGCCCGTCGTGACCAGGACGCTCGGTGTCTCGCGTGGAGTCGCTGGAGTCCGGGGCCGGGTCGTCGAGGTGATGCTGTCACCGACGACCGCGGCGCCGTTCGGTCGCTGGGTCAGGTGCAGGGCGGAAGCACCAACCGCGACCACGGCCGCCGCGGCTGCGACGGCCGCGGCCAGCTGGAGCGGACGGGGGCGTCGGTTGCGCACCGGGAACGCGGTCACCGTGCCGCCGGACATGCCGGGGGTGCCGGGCGTACCGGGCGTACCGGGCGTACCGGGCGTGGGACTGGACTGGGCGTTCGGCATCGCGCCGGGCACGGCGCCGCGCGTCGACAAAGGCCCGGGGTCGACGCGGAGCCGGGCCTCGTGGGCGATCGCCGCCGCGATGCGCTCGGAGACCTCCTGCGGCATCGGGGACGGGGCGGGAGGCTGGGCCAGGAGGGCACGGACCTGTGCCTCGACCGCCGGGTCGAGTTCGGGGGACTGGTCCACGGGAGGTCCTTCGGGCTTTTCGTTCATGGTCGTGCGGGCGGTGCGGGCCGAAGGTGTGAGGGAGTCAGCTCGGGCCTGCAGGGACGCCGCCGGGCAATGTCGAGCCGGGAGGCTGTCAGTCCCCAGCATGCGTGAGACCGGCAGCCGGATCCGGTATGCCGGACGCCCGAGGCTCCGACGCACGAACCCCCGCCTGTGGTTCCCGCGAGTCGCGCCCTTTTAGAAGGGCCGGACAGCGCGGTCACTCGACCGACTGCGGCGGCGCCGGGGCGGGGACCAACCCGAGGTGCTGGGCCAGCGCCGCGCGGCCTCGCGCGCACCGAGACTTGATGGTCCCCTCGGCGACGCCGAGGATCGCCGCCGCCTCTGCGACCGGCACGGCGTGCATGTCGACCAGCACGAGGGCCGCGCGCTGCCCCTCGGGCAGCTTGGCCAGGGCCTCCTCGATGTCCAGGCGCACCTCGGTCGAGGAGTGGTCGTCGTGCCGGTCGGCGAGCTCGTACTCGGGCAGCTCGGTCGTGGGCCGACGACGGCGCAGCCGGTCCAGGCACGCGTTGACGATGATGCGGTGCAGCCAGGTCGTGACCGCCGCGTCCCCGCGGTAGGAGTCCGCTCTCCGGAAGGCGGCGATGAAGCCGTCCTGGACACAGTCCGCGGCGAGCTCCGGGTCGCGGACGGTGCGCAGCGCAACCGCCCACATGCGGTCCTTGTGGCGTCGGAACAGCTCCGCGAACGCCTGATCGTCGCCCTCGACATGGAGTCGAAGCAGATCCCGGTCGCTCAGCTCGGCGATCGGGGAGGCCGCCCCCGGGGGCACGGTCAGCGCACCGTCACTTCGTTGATCTGGGCGCGGTAGTGGTTCGGAGCCTCGGCCGGCGCGGCCTTGGTGACGAAGACGATGATCTGGCTGGCCGGCTGGAGGTCGTGGTCGGCCGTGATCGTCACGGCGCCCTCGGCGTTCTTGGCCGAACCCACCTTCTCGGCCCCCGCGCGGGTCCCGCTGTTCGTGGCGTAGACGGTGGCGTTCTGCTTTGCCGGCAGGAAGAGGTCGACCTCCTTGACGACGGTCGGCGCGCTGAGGGTGAGGATGAGGCCGAGGCCGTCCTTGCCGCCGTTGTAGTCGGCCGAGCCGTACCAGCGTGAGCGCCAGCCGGTGCTCGTGTCGCCGTCGAAGGCCTTGCCGGCCGACTGGTCTGCCTCGGTGCCGTCCTGCTCGTCGTAGCCCTTGCCGCTGACGATCGTGACAGGCCCTGCGGGTGGGGCCTGCGTGCTGCTCGGCGGAGCCTGGGTCGAGGTGCCTTGGGCTCCCGTGGTGCCGCTTCGGGTCTGGGTCACCGTGATCGTCTGCCCGGCCGCGGGCGGGCCGTCGTGCTGGCCGATCTTCGCGACGTTGTTGACGCCGATGATCAGGGCGAGGACGACGAGCACGCCGACGATCGCGAGCGCGATCCGCGACTGCGGGCCGCTCGGGGCGGGTGGGTTGCGCCCGAGGCCCGGCAGCGGCGGCTCGAGCCGGGTCGTCGGCGACTGCTCGAGGGCGTCGGACAGACCGATGTCCTCCCCCTCGAAGTCGTCGTCGTGGGAGCGGCGCTCCGCGGCCCGCGCTGCGGCCTTGTCGGCAGCCGCGCGGGCAAACGAACCGACGCGGTCACCGATGGCGCTGGCAACCCCGGCCGCCGCGGCGCCGGCCGCCGCGACACTGCCGGTGCGGGACTGGTCGGAGTCCTCCTCAGGGTGGCCCGGCCGACCCGAGCCGATGTCGAAGCGCTCGAAGAACATGGTGTTCGTCATCGGATCGCCTGGCGGCGCATCGGCAGAGGGCCCTGCGGCGCCTCCGCCCGCCCCGGCGCGACCTGCGGCTCCAGCGGGAGCACCGGTGCCGGTGCCGAGGCCGCCACCCCGGCTGGCGGCGCCCAGGCCCGCCGCCGCAGCACCGGCCGCGGCACCGGCCGCAGCGGCACCGACCGCACCCGCAGACCGACCCGGTCCAGACGTCCCGGTCGACCCCGCCGTGCCGCGGCCGCCGCCCGACCCGGAATGAGCACCGGGCCCGGAGTAGCCCCCGCCGGTTGCTGCGGGCATGACCCGCGTCGGGTCGAACTCGTCGTGGCTCCGGGCGAACCCGATGCCGGTGCCGCCGTGAGCGGCCGGCGGGGCAGTCGACCATGGCGCGATCTGGAGCGCGAGGTCACCGGGTGACACCGGTCCGCGGTGGCTGCTGCCCAAGGTCATCCGACAGATGAGGTCGAGGTCGTTGGGCACACCGACCGCGATCTCGGACGGGGCCGCGACGCCGCCCACGATCGTCGGGGCGGGCTCCAGGCCCACCGGGCCACCCGCCGGAATCAGCCCCGTGTCAACGGACACCAGGGGCCAGCGACCGGTGAGGCCGGCATACGCGATCTTCACCAGGCCGACGGCGTCGGCGCGCAGTGCGCGCTCCTCGGAGATACGGTCCGCCCCGGTCAGAGCTGCCTCGGTCGCCAGGCCCCGCACCTTCACCTCGCCGTCGGGCAGCCGCAGGACACTGCTCGGTGTCAGCGCCAGATGGTGCAGCCCGCGGTGGCTGGCCTTGTCGAGTGCGGTCGCCGCCTCGCCGGTGAGCCGGCGCACCTCGTCAGCTTCGATGCCACCGGACTGGAGCAGGTGCGACAGCGGCATGGCGCCGGTGAGCGGCTCTTCGACGATGAATCCGACGCCCTGGTCCGTGCCGACATCGAGCACCCGGACCAGGCGCGGGTCCTCGATCCCGGCGGCTCGCCGGGCGGCGTCGAGGGCCCCAGCGGCGACCGATGCAGAGGCCGGGAAGCAGACGACGGCGACCTCGCGCTCGAGGGTATGGTCGTTGGCGCGCCAACGCTCGTGATGGGCGCCCTCGGAGGTGCGCAACGTCACGACATAGCGGCCGCCGAGGACGGATCCGGGTCCGACTCCCTGCACGTGCGTCAACCTCCCTCGTCCGTGCGAGCCCGCGTCGAATGTGGTTTGTCGTCCACATCCTAGGCTGAGTCAGTCGTCATCCCGATTCTCTGCGGCCTCGTGCGCAGCAGTCACCGCCTCGATGTCACCGATCTCGTCGATGCGTGACGTGCCCTTGAGAACGGTCCTGGCGATGCCGAAGACGAGCACCAGGACGACGAGAGCGCCGCCGATCCAGTAGATCGCGCCGTCGATCGGGTTGGCCGAGACCGCGATGTCCGCGGGTGAGCCGATCGGGGTGCCGTCGGCGGTCGTGAGGTAGGCCTTGATGACGGCCTTGCCGGCCGCGACCGCGGCCACCTCGACCGGCACGTTGGTGCGCGACGAGGGCCCGATCGAGATCGGGCCAGGCTGCTCGACGATCTGGATCCGCGGGTCCGTCGACACGAGCCGGAGCCGGATGTCGTCGACGGCATAGTCGAGGCCGTTGGCCACGGTGATCGGGAAGGTGCCGCTCTCGGCGAGGAAGTTGACCCGCCGCGGCACGACGCGGATGGCGCTCGTGGCCGCCTTGATCTCGGCGTCGACCGAGGCGGCGAGCTTGGCCCACGACTCCGGTTCGTAGCGCCAGCGGACACTCGCCAGCTCGTCGAGGACCTCGCGGTACGTCCGCTCGAACTCGTCGCCGTTCTCGAGGACGTCCGCGACGCTGAGCAGTGTGTCACGCTGAGTCGCCATGCGGTCGAGGCGCTGTGCGTTGAGCACCGGGGGCGGAGCGGCCGAGGGCACCGGAGCGGCCGGCTTCTGCTGCTCGAGCGCCTTGTCGTTGCCGTCGTCCGTGAGCAACGAGGCCGGGTCGACGACATCGAGCCACGGCACGTCGGTGGTGGCCGCTAGGAAGGTGGCGAGGGCATCGGCGTCGGGGTCGTAGGTGCGCGGTGCGGTCACGAGCACCGAGCGCGCGGTGCCGGCTCGCTCGCCCAGCAGGACGAGGGTCTCGGCGAGGTAGCGCTGGATCGGCAGGACCGGGGTCGGGTCCGATCGCTTGGGCAGCAGGGCTGACAACCTGGGGTCGTACGCGAGCAGCCGGGTGCCCGAGGCCGTCACCCGGCGCGCCGTGGGGGTGTACGGCGAGGCCTTGCTCACCGCCGGCTGGCTCACGATGATGCCCGCGGGCTTCTTCACCGTCGTGCCAGCGAGGAGCCGTTTGACTCCCTGCTCGCGCCGGTCGGGCATCAGCCCGTCGACGGGCCAGACGATGTCGCCGCGGGCCTTCTGTCCGATCCGCTGGCCGACCGCGCTCGATCGGCTGACGAGGTCGCGCACCAGGGTGTTGGCCGGATCGGCCGAGACGGCGGCCGCGATGTCGGCATCGGCATAGGGGAGTGCCCAGATGCTCCGGCCGTGCAGCTGGGCCGCGAGGCCGTCACCGAGGCTCTGGATCTCGACCGCTGCTGCCGAGGGCGGGGTCGTCTCGCCGGTCGGGGGTGTTGTCGAGGGTGTCGCCGGTGTCGCTGGCGACGCCGGCGACGTCGAGGTCGCGCCCGGCTTGTCCGGCGACGTGGTGCCAGCGGGCGGGGTGCCCGTGGTCCCCGAGGTGGCCCCAGGGGTCGAGCCCGTCGAGCCGGAGGAGTCTGTGGGCGTTGCGACCGGCCCGAACACCGACGGGTCGACCGCCAGCGTGACGGGACTCCCGTCGGTGCCCGTGACGATCCGCTGGACCCGGGAGTCGGGGCCGATGGCCTGGTTCCAGGCCTGGACCCGGGTCGCGTCGCTGCTGGAGAACAGGTCGGTGGCCGGGTCGAGCGTGAGCGGGAGCACCGTCGCGATCTGGAGCGGGATGTACTCCTTGCGGTTGTTCCACGCGACGAAGGTGCGGGTCATCCCGACGGGCTGGGTCGCGCCCTGCTGCACCACCTCGACCGAGATCGGCAGAGCCGCGAACGGGAGGTCGGTGTAGAGGTCACGCCACGGGATGGTGACGGTGAAGGGCGTGCTCTGTCCCGCCGGCACCGTCGTCAGGCTCTGGGTCGCCACCGTGTGACCCGAGGTCGGGGTGCGGCCCGAGGCCCAGGCGTCGAGCGCGTCCTTCTGGTTCACCGTGACGTCACCGCGGACCACTCGCAGCCGCGGCCCGGACAGCGGACCGGTGAGCGGCGCCGTGACGGTCCCGGTGATCGTCAGGTCCGTGCCCGCCTTGACGACGGTGGGCGACATCGTGTCGAGGACGATGCGCGCCACATCCTTCGCGGGGGTCACCGCCGCAGGCGTCCGAGGAGCTGCGACCGACCGAGCCAGGCCGGCGGACCCTGCCGACCCGGCCGATGCGGAGTGCTCGCGGCTCGTCGCGAAGGCACCGGACGGCATACCCACGGTGATGGCGACGCCGAGCGCAGCGACGGCTCCCGCGGCAGCGGACACGCAGCGCACGAGGCGGGCCCCGCGACGCCCTCCCGTGCCTGGACGTCGCGACCCCTGCCGGATCACGCGGTCCCTGCCAGCCGGTTCCACGCCGCCTGGGCGATGCGGCGCTCGTTGGGGAAGGTCAGCCTCCGATGGACCTCGTCGAGTCGCATCCATGCGACGTCGATGGCCTCGTGGTCGGGGTCGTTCTCGATGGACAGCTCACCGCCGAGGGCCTCGAGCAGATAGTGGTGCACGAACTTGTGGACCCGCTTGGTCGAGGTGGCGAACCAGTAGTCGATCGTGCCGAGCTCGACGAGGACCCGTCCGACGATGCCGGTCTCCTCGGCCACCTCACGCGCGGCCGTCTCGACAAGGGTCTCACCCGGCTCGACGTGCCCCTTGGGCAGGCACCACTCGATGCGTCCCGCGCGGTTGCGACGGGCGATGATGGCGATGAGCGCCCGGCCGTCGCGGACGTCGACGACGATGCCTCCGGCCGAGCGCTCCTCGACCGCGGGCAGGCGCCTCCCCGGCACATGGCTCGGGGCAGGCTGGGCGCTCACATCGCCACCATAACCGGCGCCGGGCGATGTCCTCGCGTCGTCTGACATCACGCCGCCCCGTCAGGCCGCCTGTGTACGACCGAACGCCCCGGGGTATGCCGCTCACTAGGCTTGGCGCGTGCCTGACCGACCCGACATGCTCGCCCACGACCCCGGCGACGCCGGCCTGCCCCTGCTGCGCGCGGCCGTCGCGCGGCTGGCGCCCGTGCTCCCGCTGCTCACGGAGCTCGGCGAGCGGTTCGCCGCGGCAGGGCACGAGATCGCCCTCGTCGGAGGTCCGGTGCGCGACGCGTTCCTCGGGCGGGTCTCGCCCGACCTCGACTTCACCACGGACGCGCGGCCCGAGGCCATCCTCGGGATCGTCGAGGGCTGGGCGGACACCCACTGGGACATCGGCCGCGAGTTCGGCACGATCGGCCTGCGCAAGGGCTCGCACGTGCTGGAGATCACGACCTACCGCGCCGACACCTACGACCGGACCTCCCGCAAGCCGGAGGTGATGTTCGGCGACAGTCTCGAGGGCGACCTCGTGCGGCGCGACTTCGCGGTCAACGCGATGGCGATCCGGCTGCCGAGCCTCGAGTTCGTCGACGTGCACGGTGGCCTCCCCGACCTGGTCACCCGGCGGCTGATGACCCCGGCAGCGCCCGAGGAGTCGTTCGCCGACGACCCGCTGCGGATGATGCGGGCGGCCCGGTTCGCCGCCCAGCTCGGCTTCGAGGTCGCACCCGAGGTGCGCGCCGCGATGACGACGCGGGCAGAGACGCTCTCGATCATCTCGGCGGAGCGGGTCCGTGACGAGCTGACCAAGCTCGTGCTGTCGCCCCGGCCGCGGATCGGCCTCACGCTGCTCGTCGACACCGGCCTCGCCTCGGTCTTCCTGCCCGAGCTGCCGGCGCTGCGCCTCGAGCTCGACGAGCACCACCGCCACAAGGACGTCTACGAGCACACCCTCATCGTCCTGGAGCAGGCGATCGCCCTCGAGGGCCCTCCTGACGGCCCGCCCGAGTCGGTGCCGGGCCCCGATCTGGTGCTCCGCCTCGCCGCCCTCCTGCACGACATCGGCAAGCCGGCCACGCGCCGCTTCGAGGACGGCGGCGGAGTCTCCTTCCATCACCACGAGCTCGTCGGTGCCAAGCTCACGAGCAAGCGGCTCAAGGCGCTGCGGTTCGACAAGGACACCACCAAGCAGGTCGCCCGCCTCGTCGAGCTGCACCTGCGCTTCCACGGCTACGGCGACGGCCAGTGGACCGACTCCGCGGTGCGCCGCTACGTGACCGACGCCGGCCCGCTGCTGGAGCGGCTCCACCGGCTCACCAGGTCCGACTCCACGACCCGCAACATCCGCAAGGCCCAGCGCCTCTCCCGTGCCTACGACGACCTCGAGCGCCGGATCGACCGACTTGCCCAGGAGGAGGAGCTCGCGGCCGTCCGCCCGGAGCTCAACGGCAACGAGATCGCCGAGATCCTCGACATCAAGCCCGGGCCTGTGCTCGGTGAGGCGTACACGTTCCTCCTCGGGGTGCGTCTCGACGACGGCCCGATCGGCAAGGACGCGGCGCGCGAGAAGCTCCTCGCCTGGTGGGCCGACCGCGACGGCCGCTGACGTCGGTGGTGCCAGGAGGACAACCAGCTGTCCGCTTGGCACCACAGGGCACCTCCACTCTGGGTGGACGGCGGGGAGTTCTCCCCATCGCCGCGGTCGCCGCCCGGCCGTACGCTCGCCACACGCGTGGGCGCGCGTCCTACTCAGGGGGTCAGATGACGACACTGCACTTTCCGAGCCCGCAGTTCCCGGGCCGGCCGCGGCTCGAGCTGACCATCCCGGCGGACTGGGAGCCGGCACCCGCGGCCGCGGCGACACCCGGCGTCGTGCTCGCCGCGCTGCGGCCCCTGCCCGCGGACGAGTTCAAGGCCAACGTCATCGTCTCCGTCGACGAGACCTTCGCCGACCACACCGTGCGAACCGACCTCGAGGGTCTGGAACGGACGGCTGCGCAGCGCCGTGACGGTGCGCTCGGTGAACCGTACGTCCGCAACATCGACGGCGTCACGTTCTTCGGGCGCGACCTCAGCTACGTCGACGCCACTGCCGGAACGCTCCTGACGAGCACCCTCTTCGGGTTCCTGCGGCGCGACGTTGACGGTGGTCTCGTGCGCCTCACGGTCACGGGCACGATCGGCGCGGCCCACCACCGCGCCGACTACACCGCGATCCACGAGGTCATCGACGCCTTGCGGGTGACGCCCGCGGAGGGCACCGCGCCACTTGTCGACGACGAGATCTGACGGGGGAGACATGACGACCTACCGAAAGGGCGCCGACCCGGAGCAGCTCGCCCGGATCGCGAGCAACATCCGGGGTCTGCAGGCCGAGCTCACCCGCATCGAGTCGACCTCCAGCTCCGCGATGGGCGCGATCCAGCGCAACTGGGGCGGGGACAACCTGCAGGCGCTCGCCCGCCAGTTCACGACCACCTGCGTGCCCGGAATCCAGGCGTGCAACGGGGTCCTCGACGCGATGGCGCGGCGGATCGATGACAACGTGCGTGCGCAGCAGGCGGCGAGCGGCGGCGCCGGCGGAACTGCCGGACCTGGCGGGCCGGGAGAGTCGGCTTCGCCCGGCCAGGGTGGGGGGCTCAACGACGTCACCAAGATGAAGGGGAAGAAGCACGACGTCCACCCCTTCACGACGTACACCCACGGGTGGAAGGACACCGACCACGGCGAGCACGAGCACAGCGCCGCCGCCGGATTCACCAAGGACAAGTACACCCACCGCCTGGTCGACCTCGACCAGGACCGTTTCGACCACGAGCGGGAAGCCGCTCGAGACCATCGCACGGTCGACCGGGAGACCTGGCAGGTGCGCAACCGCGACGGCAAGGTCATCGGCGAGGGCTTCAACATCAAGGCTGAGGGCGAGCACAAGTTCGGTGACCCGCCCGGGACCAGGCCGGGCCCCGCTGACCCGAACCAGCCGGCTGGGACCGACGACGGCTCGCCCCCCAAGAAGCCGGGCATCGGCTCCACGCTGCTCGGTGGCGGCCTGGAGGGGGTCAACTGGACCGAGAAGGACGAGCACGTCGACAGCTCGTACACGACGACGTACTACGACGCGAACGGCAATCCCACCGACAAGGAGCACGCCGCCTACTCCCAGATGGGTGGCACGCTCGGCACCGAGACGAAGCATCACACCGAGTACGGCATCAAGGACGGCGCGCTGTACGCAGGCGTGGGGGCCGGCGCGGGGGCGTACCTGCTGCGCGGCTCCGTCGACGGCAACCTCGGCGACCACGGCAGGTACAACGCGAGCGGGTTCGTGGGGGCCGAGGCCAAGGCCGATGCCGGCGTGAGCCTGGGCAAGGACGGGCTGACGGCCAAGGGCAGCGCCGAGGCGTTCGCGGGGGCCAAGGGCGAGGCGGGGGTGGCCTATGACAACGGGGTCTTCGGCGGCCAGGCCGGAGTGAACGCGATGGCCGGGGCGGAGGCCAAGGCCGACGCGTCCCTTGGTATCGGCCTGGACGGCGTCAAGAGCCACGCCGGAGCGTCGGCCTTCGCCGGGGTCAAGGCTGGTGCCGACCTCGGGGCCAACGTCGCCGGGATCGGCGGCACCGCCGGTGGCGAGGTCTACGCCGGGATCGGCGGCCACGCCAACATCGACGCCAACCTCAGCGCCGAGAGTGTCAAGGTCAAGGTGGACGTCGGCGCGGCCCTCGGTGTCGGGGGCGGAGTGAAGTTCAGCGTCGACGTCCAGCCCAAGGAGTTCGTCAACGACGTCGGCCACGGCCTCGGCCAGGGTGTCGAAGGAGCGGGCCACGCGCTCGAGGGTGGCTTCAGGGCCACCACCCACACGGTCGGCAAGCTGTTCGGCTGGTGATCGGCGCCCGGCTAGACCACATCTGACACCGTTCATCCGTAATGGTTGACTGGCGCACCGTCCCCGCCTTCGACGGGAACGACCGAAAGGACCACCGATGACCACCGTCGCCTACCCGAGCGCAGACTTCCCGGGGCTGCCGTCCGTCGCCCTGGAGGTGCCCGAAGACTGGGAGCCCGCGCACGCACCGGGCACGGCGATCGCGGCGAAGCTGCCGCGAGAAGGGGCGTTCGCACCGAACGTCGTGGTCAGCATCGAGCAGTGCGGCGCCGGCTTCCGCGTCGAGGAGTCCCTCGACCAGATCGCGAGCATGGCGACGTCGCGCGGTGGCACGGTGTCCGAGCCGTATGCCGCTGACCTCGCGGGCGCCGAGTTCGTCGGGTGCGACGCCACCTGGCCGGACCCTGACGTCGAGACGGTCCTGCAGGCGAACCTCTTCCACATCGTGCGACACGCAGCGGGCCGCGCCGGAGGCGGTCCCAGTGCGAGCGCCGGGGGTGCTGTCGCCCCGACGGACGCGCAGCTGCCCGGTGCGGCATACCTCGTGCAGCTGACCGGTGCGGTCGGTGGGCCGGGCGCGGAGGCCGACTACGAGCTCATCCGGCAGGTGCTGACCACGGTTCGGGTGACACCGTGGAGCGCCGAGGGAGCGGCCACGGACGCAGGTCCGTCCAGCGACGCAGGGACGTCCGCATGAGCACCGCGATCCCCGTGCTCAGCGTCGGCGTCGCGACCGACGTGGGCGCGGTGCGGGCGCACAACGAGGACGCCGCGCGGGCCGAGGCTTTGGTGTTCGTCGTCGCGGACGGGATGGGTGGCCACGCTGCCGGGGAGGTGGCGAGCCGGATCGCGGCCGACACCGTCGCCGAGCTCTCGTCGCGGCCGGTCCTGCAGGTGCACGACATCGTGGCGCAGGTCGGCGAGGCGAACCGACGGATCCTCGAGTCCGCCGCGAAGCACCCCGAGCAGACCGGGATGGGCACGACGGTAGCGGGGCTGGCCGCGGTCTCCGTCGGCGGACAGCGGCACTGGGCCGTCTTCAACATCGGCGACTCACGCGTCTACCGGTGCCTCGACGGCGAGCTGACCCAGGTGACGGCCGACCACTCCGAGGTGTGGGAGCTCGTCGAGCGCGGCGCGCTGTCTCCTGAGCAGGCGCAGCGGCACCCGGGCCGCAACGTGGTCACCCGCTCGCTGGGCCGCGACCCGATGGGCGTGGTCGACACCTGGGTGTTCCCGCCCTACCCGGGCGAGGTCTTCGTGATCTGCTCCGACGGTCTGTCCAACGAGCTGACCCGTGAGCAGATCGAGGCGGTGCTGGCCGGGCACGGTGACGCCGAGGCCGCCGCCGCGGAGCTCGTGCAGCGGGCTGTCGCGGCCGGAGGGCGTGACAATGTCACTGTCGTTGTCGTCGCCGCGCAGGGCCAGGACTCCGACACTGACGTCGACGAGGACACGGCGCCACGCGAGATCGTGAACGGCTCGTCAGGGGAGAGCAGGTCATAGACGTGAGCCGCCCGTCCGTTGTTGTCGAGCGGGCCCCCGACGGCTGGACGCACATCGGGGGGCCCGGCATGCACCTGCTCATCGGCCTCGACGAGGACGATGAGCGCACGCTGACCGCCAGTGATGCCGCTGACGGCGGCGACCTCGACGACGTCATCGAGACGCTCACCTCGGGCGGGATGCGCACGGCGCACCACTTCGTCGGGGTCCACTGGGAGCCCGCGACGCGCGTCGTCGCCTTCGGCCCGGTCGCCGCAGTAGTCACGCTCGCAGACGGGTCGGTGCACGAGGTGCGCGCCATGAGCGGCAAGGTCTGGACCGACCTCGAGCTCCCGGAGCAACCCGAGCGCGTCGTGCTTCGTGTCCTCGACGAGACGGAAGCCAACGACCCGGTGCCGCCTCAGACGCTCGCGGCCGCCCTGGGCGGCGTCAGTCTCGCACCGGAGTCGTCGCCGTATGCTGCCCAGCTCGTTCCCGACGCGGACGCGAGTCCCATTGTCGTGCAGGCTGACTCGGTTCCCGCGGTGAGCTCAGCCGAGAAGGGGGCCGCGCTGGTGCGTGGCTCCGATGCCGATCTCGCAGCTGATGACGTCGATGGCGACGTCGATGGCGACGTCGATGGTGATGTCGAAGGCCAGCCTCGCGAGTCCGGGCCACCAGGGCTCCCGACGTTCGGCTCACCGACGCCTTCCGAGGCACGCGCGGGCGGTTCGGCCTGGGGTCGCAGCTGGGCACACCCGTCCGAGACGCCGGACCCCGCGCCCGTCCCACCCGACGACGGTCGCGCAGCTGCCGGCACTCGACTCCGGTCCTGGGCGAGCGCCGCACCCGCGGTTCCGGTGCGCGCCGCCCGCCCGGATCCCGGTCCGGCGGACCCCGCCCGACGAAAGGGCGATCCGGCGCCCGTCGGATCCGGGGCGGCGCGGGCTGAGACGCCCGTGCCGGCAGCCGAGATCCACTCGGTGCCGTCGGCCCGGGTCGATGAACCCGGCGACGTCGAGTCGACCTGGACGGCCCGCCCCGCTGTGGAGCCGGAGTCGGCTCCCGTCCCGGTGATGGACCGGACCCCCGAAGACTCGGCACCCGCGGCGCCGAGCTACGACTACCTGTTCGGCCACACCGTCGCGGTCGACGAGCACCGCCGGGTGCTCGCGGAGCTGAGCCGGGAGCAAGGCCCGCACGACGACGACACCAGCGACGCCAGCGACGCCAGCGACACCGACGACACCGAAGACCCGAACCACACTGCCGTGGGCGCGCCCGGCGACAGGGGGCGGCCCACCGTGCCCGACGTCGCGGAGGCCGCCAGCCCAGCGGTGCCGAGCGTCGCTATCGCGCAGACCGGCGCAGCACCCGAGGAGGCCAACCCACCGCTCCCTTCGGGCCTGAGCCCCGGCCCCGCGCCGGGCTCGCAGGCACCCCCTCAGCCATCCCCTGCGGCCAGCGGCCTGATCTCGTCGGTGCCGTGGGCCACCTCCGCGGCGGCCGCACCCACGCCGGAGGCGCCCACGCTCGCGGCGCAGATGTCACCGCCCGCCACACCGGCATCGGGTCCGCCCACTGCGACGGAGCTGCCGAACAGCGTGCCGGCGCCACCTGAGCCGGACGTCGATGTCCCGAGCTTCGCCGGACGGCATACCCCGCCGCCCACGCCGAGCCTGCTGCCTCCCTCGATGACGCCAGCACCCACGGTCACGCCACCGGCGCAGGTGTCGACGGTGCCGCCGCAGCCGCACCAGCCCGGGCCCGAGGCGCGGGACTCCGGGGTCGACGGCGTTGCGGTCAGCGTCGACCAGGGGAACACGGACGGGGACGACGCCGAGCTCACGGTCGACCGCAGCGCCCTGCTCGCGGCCCGGCAGGCGGTCATGGGCGAGCCCTTCTCCGGCCCGGCGGTGCTCGCGGTCCTGTGCAGCGCTGGGCATCCGACACCGCCACACGGTGAGCGATGCCGCGTCTGCGGTGGCGGCATCCCGCCGCAGGAGGCGTTCACGATGCCCCGCCCGCCGCTGGGCGTGCTCCGGCTCTCCACCGGTGACGTCGTGACCCTCGACCGAAGCGTCCTGCTCGGCCGCGCACCGAAGCTCGGCGAGGGTCTGACGGCAACAGACCGGCCGCACGTCGTCAAGGTGCCGAGTCCGGAGCGGGACGTCTCGCGCAACCACGTCGAGGTGATCCTCGAGGGCTGGCATGTGCTCATCCGGGACCTGGCGACGACCAATGGCACCACGGTGACCCTTCCGGGGGACAGCCCCGTGCGGCTGCGCGCGAACGACCAGCAGGTGCTCGAGCCCGGGTCGGTCGTGTCGATGGCCGACGAGGTCTTCTTCACGTTCGAGGCGGCACCGTGAGGAGAGGAGCACCGCCCAAGATCCCCGGGCTCGTCTTCGTCCAGCCACTCGGCTCGGGAGGGTATGCCGACGTCTTCCTCTACGAGCAGCAGTCGCCGCGGATGCCGGTCGCCGTCAAGGTGCTCAAGTCCGACGGCCTCACCGATGCTCTGCGCGGCCAGTTCGTCGAAGAGGCCGACACCATGGCCCAGCTCGGCGACCACCCCTACATCGTCCAGGTCTTCCGCTCAGGCACGTCGGAGGACGGGCGGCCGTACCTGGTCATGAAGTACTACCCGCCGCCGAACCTCGCCACGCGGGCCCGCACCGAGCGCTTCACCGTCGAGGAGGTGCTGCGCACCGGCATCCAGCTCGCCAGCGCCGTCGAGACCGCGCACCGCGCGCACATCACGCACCGCGACATCAAGCCCGCCAACGTCCTCGTCAGCGCGTACGGTGCGCCGGGGCTCACCGACTTCGGCATCGCCGGACGCGGTGCCCGGGATGGTGATGTCGAAACCGAGGCGACCGACGACGTCGGCGTCTCGGTGCCATGGGCCCCGCCCGAGGTGCTCTACGGCCAGAGCAACGGAGACGTGAGGTCCGACGTCTACTCGCTCGCCGCGACCCTGTGGCAGCTGCTGGTTGGGCGCTCGCCGTTCGAGGTCCCTGGAGGAGACAACTCGGCATACGCCCTCATGCCGCGCATCCGGAGCACGCCACCGCCGCAGACCGGCCGACCCGACGTCCCGGCTGGACTCGAGCGGCTGCTCGCCCAGGCGATGGCCAAGGACCCCGTGCGGCGTCCGGCGACCGCGCTGGAGCTCGCCCGGTCGCTCCAGGCGGTCGAGCAGCAGCAGCGCCTCGCCCGCACCCCGATCGTCGTGCTCGACGAGCAGGGTCACACCACGCTCGTGAGCCAGACCCAGGGCTCGCCCACCGGGCCTGCGGTCGACGAGGACCGCACCCGGATCAAGGCGCCGCAGACCGTTGTGGCCCAGCCGCCGGCCACGATGTCTCCCGAGGCGGCTGCCCTGGCGTCCGCTCCAGCGCCGAGCCGGCCCGAGGACGAGACCCGCCGGCGCTCCGACGCATCCGGCCCGCGCCACTCGCCTGACCCGATGACCAGTGCGACGGCCCCCTCGGCGGGGCAGGGTGCGCCGCTGCGGCCCGCCGCCACGACCGACCCGACGACGAGCAGAACCGCGCCGCTCACACAGCGGAGCGGGGACGCTGCGGATGCTGCCGAGCTGGCGACCGTTCGCCGGGCGACGGCGGTGGCAACCGCCTCACCCGCCGCCCCCGAGCGCACCACTGGTCCGCGGCCGACGGTGCTCTGGGGACTGGCCGGCGGTATCGCCGTGCTTCTCGGGATCGTGGCTTACCTGCTGCTGCGGCCCCAAGGCGGCGACCCCGCGACGGCGGCCGGGTCGAGCCCGAGCCACACGGTGACGATGCCCGGAGACGACAGCGCCATCGGCGACGGAGTGTTCGACAAGCCCGTCGTGTCGACGATGTCGGGCAAGGAAGCCGTCACCTTCCGCTGGACCTACCCCCAACCGTCGACGAAGGACACCTTCCGCGTCTCCTACGGGCCGACGGTGTCCGACGCGTCGAACCCCGACCGGGCCCGTCTCGCGGCAGCCGGTGTCCCGACCTTCACGGTGCGGGCCCCTGCGGGCACCCAGGTCTGCGCGACGGTGGTCGTCGTGCGGGCCGGGCAGGCCTCGCCGGGCTCCGTCCCAGAATGCGAGACAGCCCGGTAGACAAACAACTCGAAGCCACCTGAATCGACCGTAAGGTAACGAGGTCTGGTCTCGTTGTCCGCGGGTGTGTCTGGGCACCTGCGCCATGGCCTGAACAAGACCTGAACGAGACCGGAACAAGACCGGGTTAGGGGACCTGATCGTGATCCACAGCAAGGTGACCGTCGTGTTCTGCGGCGAGGAGTACTCCGTCTCGCCCGACACCGGGCTGACGATCGGGCGCACGGGTGACGTCGAGGTGGACGACAACCCCTACCTGCACCGCACGTTCCTCGTGGTCTCGTTCGAGAACGGCTTCTGGTGGCTGAGCAACACCGGCTCCACCCTGACCGCGACCGTCGCCGACGAGCAGGGCCTCTTCCAGGCCTGGCTCAACCCCGGCGCCCGCATCCCGCTCGCGATACGGCGGCTCATCGTGTGGTTCACGGCCGGCCCGACGACCTACGACTTCGAGATCCTCGTCGCCAGCCCGGTCTTCAAGTCGGTGACGGCCGACGGGGGATCAGGCGCCTCAGGTAACCCGGGCGGTTCGGACCTGGGCGCCGACGGTCCGGGGCTCGACGGCGGCGAGGTCGGCGAGGCGACGGTCGGCCGGGTCGACCTCACGCCGGACCAGAAGCTGCTCATTGTCGCGCTGTGCGAGCCGTTCCTGCGGCGGCGGGAGGCAGGGACGAGCCAGATCCCCTCGTCCGCGGTCGCCGCGGAGCGCCTCGGCTGGACGATCACCCGGTTCAACCGCAAGCTCGACAACGTCTGCCAGAAGCTCGCCGACGCCGGGACGCGCGGGCTGCACGGCGGCGTCGGCAAGCTCGCGACCAACCGCAAGGCGCGACTCGTCGAGCATGCCCTGTCGACCAAGCTCGTCACCGAGGACGACCTCGCCATGCTCGAAGAGGTGCAGGTATGACCGCCGGAGCGAAGCGGAGGCGCAATCAAGCACGAGTTGCCTCAACGGTCGTCGTGGCGCTCGTCGCAGGGCTGCTCGTCTGGTTGGCCACTCGCAGCGACGGCGAGGTCGCCCGCAAGGCCGACCTCAACGACGGCGGCATCTGGGTCACCAACTCCGAGCAGGCGCGGTTCGGTCGGATCAACAAAGCGGCCGGTCAGCTGGACGCAGGCGTCCTGTCCGACGCCACCAGCGGAGCGGGTCTCGACGTCCTCCAGGACGGCGCCGCCGTGCTCGGCTACTCGCGTGCAAGCAACCAGGTCGTCCCGATCAACCCGGCCGAGGCGACGCTCGCGCCCGAGCAGTCGGCTGTCGTCCCCAGCCCGAGCACTGCGACGGGCAACCGCGTCTTCACCGCACCGCTCGTCGACCTGCGCGGCGGGACGGTCGCCACGGTCGACCCGGCAAAGGGCGAGGTGCGGGCCCAGCGAGTCGACAACCGGGCCGGCATCACGGCTCTCGACGGCCTGCAGACCCAGGCGAAGCCCCTCGCGAAGGTCGGCGCCAACGCGGCGGTCGCGGTCGGCGTCGACGGCACGGTCTATGCCGTCTCGGCGGCCACGGGGGTCCTGGCCACCATCAACCCGGAGGGCACGGGCTTCGCCAAGCCGGTGCTGACCACCATTACCGGTCTGGACTCGAAGTCGGCCCAGGTCACCGCGGTCGGCTCGCACTGGGTGGTCTGGGACTCCGGCACCGGGCGGCTCTGGTCCGACGCTCTGACCGAGCCCGAGCAGCTCGCCGTCGGTGGCACCCAGCCCGGCAACCCGGCATACGCGGCGCTCCAGCAGCCGGGCCCCGACGCCCCGACCGTCCTGATCCAAGACGAGACGCGGCTGACCCAGGTGTCGCTCACGGGCGACACGCCACGCGTGGGCGGCGTAGCGATCGCCCAGGTCGGCGCGGGACAACAGCTCTTCCTGTCCCAACCGGTCCGGCTCGCGTCCTGCGTGCACGCGGCGTGGGCGGGACCCGCCAACGTCTACTACGGCCGCAACTGCGGGTCGCCGGATGATGCCGCGACCGTCGACCTCGGTGCGATGACCAAGGGCGTCCGCACGGACGGTGTCAAGCTCCGCGTCAACCGCGGCCTCATCGTCCTCAACGACCTCGACTCCGGCGACGTCTGGGACGTCGATCGCAACCGCGTCAAGATCGACAACTGGAACTCCGTCATCCCGCCCCCGCAGACCGACGACCGAAACAAGAAGAAGGACGAGAACCTCGTCGACGACCAGGTGACGCGCACCCCGCCGAAGGCGATGCCGGACACCGTCCAGGTCCGTCCCGGCCGCACGTCGACGTTGCACGTGCTCGACAACGACTCCGACTCCCAGGGCTCGATCCTGGCCATCGCGCCAGGCGACGTCGGCAGCTCGTCCGTCCCGGGGATCGCCACGAGCGCCTCAGCCGATGGCCAGAACGTGCAGGTCACGGTCCCCGAGGAGCCGAGCGCCAGCTCGTTCACGTTCGAGTACACCGTCAACAACGGCACGACCGCCAAGACCGGACGCGCGACGGCCAAGGTCACCGTGCGGATCGTCGGGCCCGACGTCAACACCGCGCCCAGGCTGCGCACCGGCCAGGCCAAGCTCGCGGATGCGAGGTACCCCGTCGTCGCGTCCGGCTCGGTGCGGGTCGGGGTCGTGGCCGACTGGCGTGACGCCGAGAGCGACCCGATCCAGGTGTCGGCGGTGGACCCGGCCACGACCGGCGTCGACGGCTCGGGCGCGCTGACGGTCAAGGCCCAGGCCGAGGCGGGCGACCAGGTGGTCGAGTACGTCGTCGACGACGGCCGGGGTGGCAGCCAGAACTCGTCCGTGACCCTCGATGTGCTCAGTGAGGACGAGAGCAAACCGGTGCCGCCCAAGACCCAGCCCGACGTGGTCCGGGCCGTGGTCGGCAAGCCGGTCCAGCTCCAGCCCCTCGGCAACGACATCGCGGGCGCCGACCCGACCGACCCCGGCGCGCGGATGCGCCTGGCGCAGGCGGTCAAGGGCCCCGGCCAGCTCGTCCTCGACACCAACCTCGACACGAACGTGCTGACGGTGACCGGCCAGACGCCCGGCACCTCGACGGTGACGTATGCCGCCCAGGTCGGTTCCGGGGTCAGCGTCGGCCGGGTGCGAGTGGACATCCTTCCCAACCCGTCGACCGACCTGCCGCCGGTCGCGACGCCCGACGCTGCCGTGGTCCGCGGGCAGACCCCGGTCGTCGCCGACGTCCTGTCCAACGACTACAGCCCGCGCAGCGATGTCCTGGTGGTCCAGCGCGTCGAGTCGCCACAGGCGTGGCTGCGCGCGTCGGTGGTCCAGGGGCGCTGGGTCCGCGTCGTCGCCACGGCGCCGGTCACCGGGCAGGAGACCAGGCAGGGCACGGTCCGCTACACGATCTCGGACGGCACGAAGACCGCGGTGGGCGAGCTCTCGGTCGTCCAGAAGCCCGAGCCCAAGGAGAACGTGCTGCCGACGGTCGTCGACGACGTCGCCATCGTGCGGGTCGGAGACGCCGTGACCATCCCGGCGCTCGACAACGACTCCATGTCCGAGGGCATCCCGCTGAGGCTCGACCCCAACGTCCGCGTCCTCTCCGGAGGAGGCCAGGCCTTCGCGTCCGGCACCGTCGTGCGCTACGTGCCCGAGCAGGGCGCGATGACCGGTCCAAGGACGGCGATCCTCGAGTACACGACCTACCCCGAGGGCCAGCGTGCCCGAGCGGTCACCGGACGGATCACGGTCACGGTCACGCCGTTGCCCGACCCGGTGAAGAACCCGAACCAGCCGCCGTCGGCCCGCAGCTTCACCGCGAGCGTCACCGCAGGTGACACGCTCACGATCACCGTCCCCACCAGCGGTGTCGACCCCGACGGCGACCTCGGCTTCGTCGGCGGGATCGTCGGCGAGAACGGCCAGGCGGTCGACCTCAGGTACGGCCGGGTCCTCGGCTTCGGTGCCGCGACGATCCGCTACGAGGCCTACCCTCGCAGCTCGGGCACCGAGGTGATCCGCTACCAGCTGCGCGACCGCTTCGGTCTGACGAGCGAGGGGTTCGTCCGCGTCGGCGTCGTGCAGCCCGGTGATCCACAGCCACCCGTCGCGGTCGAGGACGACGTCGTCGCGGCACCGGGTCGCACGGTGCATGCCGACGTCCTCGCCAACGACCTCATCGCCGCCGGCGACTCCGTGGACTTCGTCGACTTCGCGTCGCTCAACGACGCGGACACGCTGAAGCAGTTCCAGCGCCAAGCGGACGACACGTTCAAGGTGGTTGCGCCCGAGGAGGGCCCGGCCAAGGTGCTCACGTACGGCATCACCGACGGCCTGTTCGACCCGTCCAAGTCGACCCTCACCGTGCGCGGGCAGAAGGACTTCAACAACCCGCCCATCGCCGTGGACGACACAGCCGTCGCCAAGAGCGGCGAGACCTCGGTGCTCGTGGACGCACTCGCGAACGACCGCGACATCGACGGCGACGAGGCCAGTCTCAGGATCGCGAGGTTCGTGGGCGACGGGGTGACGCGCGAGGGTCGCAAGCTGCGCATCCAGCTGCGCCCCCAGGCCCGCGTCGTCCCTTACGTCATCGAGGATGCCGACGGTGCGGCCGCGATGGCCCTGATCTACGTGCCCGCGGGGAACAACGGCCTCCCGTATGCCGTCGACGGCAAGGTCATCAAGCTGGGGGCCGACTCGACGGTCACAGTGAGCCTCGGCGACTACATCGCCGACCCCCGAGGCGGCCGCGTGTCGGTCACCTCACCGGACACGATCTCGACCTCGCCGAGCGACGACCTCCAGTTCGACCTCACCTCGGCCACCGAGCTCAGCCTGACCTCGACCAACGGCTACGTCGGCCCGGCTGCGCTCATGCTCGAGGTGACGAACTCGACGGGCATCAATGACAAGTCCGCGCAGCGGGCCTATGTCACGGTGCCCGTCCAGATCGGTCCCGACGTGCCGGTGCTGCGCTGCCCCGACCACGAGGTCCTCCTCGCCGCCGACGGCCCAGCTCGCACCTTCGACATCCCGCGCCTCTGCCACGCCTGGCTGCCCACGGGCATGGACGGCAGCACGGCGCAGTACACCGCGACGTGGGACCCCGCGGCCGACCGGGTCGCCTTGGCGCAGTCCGGGGCCGGCGGCCGCCAGGTCAGCCTCAAGGCCGAGGCCGGAGCCCAGGCCGGCACGACCGGGGCAGTCCGGGTCCAGGCCAAGGGCAGCTCCGAGTCGTTCCCGATCCGCGTGCGAGTGACGTCGGCCCCGCCGATCGCAACGATGCGACCGGTCCTCGTCGAGGGGCTTATCGCCGGCACCAAGCGGGCCGTCAACCTCGGGCAGTACCTCGACAGTCCACTCACCGCACCGCAGTGCTCGCTCCAGGAGAGCGACGTGACCTCCGGCACGGGCGTGACGGCTTCCGCCAACGGCTGCCAGCTCTCCGTCGCGGCCTCTGACAAGGCCCGCGGCGACGCCACGATCACGGTCCGGGTCCTGGATGCCCCGGGGCGGCCGGCCGCGATCGGGCAGGTGACGGTGACCGTGCGGAGCAAGCCGGACCCGACCGGCGCGCCGGTGGCGGTCGCCGACCGGATCCTCGGCAGCACGGCGCGCGTCAACTGGCGTCCTCCTGCCTATGACGGCGGGCTCCCGATCCAGCAGTACGAGGTCACCGCCAACGGCGGCGAGGTGCGCCAGATCTGCCCCTCGTCCCCGTGCACCATCACCGGCCTGACCAACGGCAAGGACTACTCGTTCACCGTGCGCTCGCGCAACGCGGTCGACTGGTCCGAGCCGAGCCCGCCCAGCAACACGGTTCGTCCGGACACCAAGCCGAAGGCCACCGCGGTCACCACCGTCGTGCCCGGTGACCAGCGGCTCACCGTCAGCTGGAGCGAGCCGCCGAACGACGGGTCACCGGTGAGCCGGTACCGCATCCAGTGGGTCGACATCGGCGGCAACGCCGGTGCGACCGGCTCGGCGGAGGTCGCCGCGCCCGGACTGACCAAGACCATCACCGGCCTCATCAACAACGACGCGTACAACGTCCGCGTCCAGGCCAAGAACGAGGCCGGGTGGGGACCCTTCGGCCCGGACGTCAAGGCCCAGTCCTTCGGCAAGCCCGCCAACGTGCCGGCGCCGGCGCTCGCGCCGCGAACCCCGACGCCCGGCGAGCCCAACGCGCAGGTCCAGATCACCTGGCCGGCCACCGACCCGAACGGCCCGCCGATCACGAAGTACGACGTCTACCGGCGCATGGACGGCGGCGCGTGGACACTGATCGGCACCCGCTCGGGCGGCGAGTCGCGGGTCTTGAGCGACACGATCCCCTACCAAGGGCAGCAGGTCGAGTACACCGTCACCGCGACCAACGGCGGACCCGCCACCTCGGACCGAGCCAACATCAGCAGCTACTCGGCGAACGGCATACCGGAGACGCCACGGCTCACCTCGGTGGTGACCCCGAGCGCGAACTACGCTGCCAACGCAGCGTTCTCGCTCGGCGACTCGCGCTCGCGCGGCTACGGCTCGGTCAACTGGCGCACCAGCGGCGGGCGGTCCGGCACGTGGAGCTGCTCGGGCGGGTGCTCCGGCGGCACAGCTTCGAACCTCGGCATCAGCCAGCAGACGATGCAGATCCAGGCGTGCAATGTCGCCGGGCTCTGCTCACCTTGGTCGAACAACGTGTCGTTCCAGCCCTACGGCCCGACTAATGCCGTGCCCGGCCTGAGCCAGACTCACGACGACAACAGCATCACCTTCACGTGGGGCACCGCGCCCAACGAGGGGCGGCCGGTCACCGGCTACGAGATCGACGGCGACCGCAACACCACTGTCGGTGCCGGCACCCACTCGACGACGTTCAGCGGCCTTGGTTACTCGACGACCCGGACGATCCGGGTCCGAGCTATCGCCCAGGACTCCGGACCGGGCCCGTGGACCGCGTTCGTGTCTGGCACGACCAACCCCAAGCCGCAGCCGAAGGTGGTCAGCGTCTACCACGGCAGCCAGTGCGGGCCGAGCAACTGCTACGACCCGTACCAGGGCCAGCAGTGCGGGACGAACTGCTACCACATCGGCTACACGCTGCAGGACTTCGCGACCCCGATCTCCTGCGCGGTGAGCGGGTGGTCGCTGCCGGACAACGGCAACAACGGAACGATCGAGCCGCGCAACGGGACCAACGACTCCGGAAAGTTCCTGGGCTATCCCAACCAGTCGGTCACCGTCACTTGCACCGGGAGTGACGGACGGAGCGACTCCTACACCAAGAACCCCTGGGGCTAGAAGATGGCACCCTTCGCGTGAAAGACATGACAGGAGAAGGAAACCCATGAGCGTCACTCAGGACCAGGTGACCTGGTTCGCGCACACGTTCGACCAGCTCGTCGGCAACATCGAGCGCGCCGTGCTCGGCAAGCAACACGTCACCCGCCTGGCGCTGACCTGCCTCCTGTCGGAGGGGCACCTGCTCCTCGAGGACTATCCCGGCACCGGCAAGACGCAGCTGGCGCGGGCCCTGTCCGCGACGGTCCAAGGCAGCCACAGCCGGATCCAGTTCACCCCCGACCTGCTGCCCTCGGACGTGACCGGAGTGACGATCTACGAGCCGAGCAAGCAGACGTTCGAGTTCCATCCCGGCCCGATCTTCGCCACGATCGTGCTGGCCGACGAGATCAACCGCGCCTCGCCCAAGACCCAGTCGGCGCTGCTCGAGGTCATGGAGGAGGGGCGGGTCACCATCGACGGAAAGCCCCACTCGGTCGGCCAGCCGTTCATGGTCATCGCGACCCAGAACCCGATCGAGCAGGCCGGCACCTACCGCCTCCCCGAGGCTCAGCTCGACCGGTTCCTCATGAAGGCCAGCGTCGGCTACCCCGACCACGAGGCGACCATCGCGGTGCTCGCGGACGCCAAGGTGCGCGACCGCGCGAAGCAGCTTCAGCCGCTCATCGCGAGCAACGTCGTCGTCGACATGTCAGGGCTCGCCGACGAGATCCACGTCGACCCGGCGATCCTCGGCTACGTCAGCCGGATCGCGGAAGAGTCGCGCCGACACCCCTCGCTCAAGCTCGGCCTCTCCGTCCGCGGCTGCCTGGCCTACGTGCGGTGCGCAAAGACGTGGGCGGCGAGCCAGGGACGCACCTACGTGATCCCCGACGACGTGAAGCTGCTCGCCGAGCCGGTGCTGAGCCACCGCCTGCTGCTCAACGCGGAGGCGCAGTTCGCCGGAACGACCGTCGAGCAGGTCATCGACCAGATCCTCGCCGACATCGCGCCGCCGGCCGAACGCGCCTCGGCCTGATGGCCGACCAGGCGCTCGCCCCGCGGGTGACCGGCACGACGAGCCGCAGCATCCGGCAGGTCACGCAGCCGGTGACGCGGACGATCAGCCGCGTCGCCGAGCAGACCCAGGGTGTGTGGCGACCCGTCGCCGGCGTGCTCGGGTGGGTCTCCCCGCTGGGCTGGACGATCCTCGCGCTCGGGCTGGCCTGCTGGGCGGCCGGTGCCCGCTGGGGATGGACCGAGCTGCTCATGGTGGCGTCGGCGGCGCTGCTGCTCTTCGGCATCTGCTTCGTGCTCGCCCTGGGACGCACGAAGGTCCGCATCGTCGCCGAGGTCGACCCGCGCCGGGTCGTCGTCGGCGAGCCGGCGACCGGCCGCATCATCGTCACCAACGAGTCCCGCCGGCCGATGCTGCCGATCCTCGTCGAGCTCCCCGTCGGCCAGTCCGCCGCTCGTTTCGTCATGCCCGCGATGACGCCCGGCCACGCCCACGAGGAGCTGTTCGTCGTGCCGACCTCGCGCCGTGCGGTGATCCAGGTGGGACCGGCGACCACCGTCCAGGGCGACCCGCTGGGGCTGATGCGCCGCACCCTGAGGTGGACCGAGCGCACCGAGCTGTTCGTCCACCCCCGCACCGTGGCGCTCGAGCCGCTCGGCGCCGGTCTGCTCCGCGACCTCGAGGGGTCGACGACCGAGGACGTCTCGATGAGCGACCTCGCCTTCCACGCCCTGCGTGACTACCAGCCCGGCGACGACCGGCGCTACATCCACTGGCGCAGCTCCGCCAAGGCCGGCAAGCTCCTCGTCCGCCAGTTCCTCGACACCCGCCGCTCGCACGTGACGATCGTCGTCGACCCCGACCCGGCGTCGTACGACCCGAGGCCTGCAGACCTGTCCGGCACGGCGAACCCTCAGGGGGTCGACAGCGACGCCGACGTCGAGACTGCGATCTCCGTCGGCAGCTCGATCATGCTGCGCGCCATGCTCGACGAGCAGGAGTGCACCCTCGTGTGCGGGCGCCAGCGGGTCTCCCGAGCCCTGGCGCAGCTCGGCCTCGACGCGATGTCCCGGGTCGAGCCCGGGCCGATCGACCTGTTCGCGGTGTCGCTCGATGCGGCCGAGCTGGCACCCGACACGAGCACCTGCTTCCTGGTCACCGGCCCGCGACGGCCCCTCGTCGAGCTGCAGCGAGCAGCCGGTCAGTTCCCGCCAGAGGTGTCCCGCGTCGTCGTCATCGTCGACCCGCGGGCTCAGCACGGCGTCCGTCGTGGGGGCGGCCTGACCATCCTCACCCTCAGTGCCCTGGAGGACCTGCGCCTGCTGCTCGCATCGGGAGCGGCCCGATGAGCCCCGCCACCCCGCCCAGCGGCATACCTCGACCCAGCGGCATACCGGTGCCGCCAGCGTCCGCCCTGGCGACCCCTCCAGGCGCGCGCGAGCGGGCCGGAGCCCAGCTGGCCAGGCTCGTCCCCACGCGGGCGCAGCTCGTGGACGGGGCGTTCACCGCCGCGCTCGTGGGCCTGGCCCTGATCGGGTTCCGCACGACCTTCTTCGGGCTCGGCTGGCTGTGGGTGGGTCTGGCCGGGCTGGCGCTCGGCCTCGTCGTCAGCCACGTCACGGCGTCCTTCCGCCTGCCCGGGGTGGTTACCCTGGTGGCGGTCGCGGCGGCCTACCTCCTGCTCGCGGGCCCTGTCGCGACCCGCCAGGACCTCATCGGCGGGGTGCTGCCCACGGGTGGCACAGTCCAGAGCCTGCTCCACCTCGCGGTCGGCGGGTGGAAGGAGCTGCTCACCGCGCTCCCGCCGGTCGACTCGGAGGGCGCGTATCTCGCGCTCCCGTTCCTCTTCGGGCTCGTGGGCGCCGCGGTCACCTACGGCGTCGCCAGACGCTGGGCCGGTCCGGTCGTCGCCCTCGTCGCCCCGGTGCTCCTGCTCGTCGCCTCGATCGTCCTGGGCACGCTCACGCCCGCGGCTGTGGTCCTGCAGGGAGCCGTCTTCGCGCTCGTCGCGATCGGCTGGACCGCATTGCGCAGCAACCGCAGCCGCCCCGCACTGCAGAACGGCGCCGGCCGGGCGACTCGCGCCGTGACGACAGCGGCACTGCTCGCGGTCGCCACGGTCGGCGGCCTCCTGCTCGGCCCGCACCTGCCCGGTGCGGACGACTCGGGCCGCACGGTCTTCCGCTCGGCGCTGACGCCGCCCTTCGACGTGACGCAGTACGCCTCACCGCTCGCGGGCTTCCGGCAGTACACCGAGCCCAACGGCGCCGAGCTCTTCGACAAGACCCTCCTGACCGTCCGTGGACTGCCGAAGGGCGTGCCGCTGCGCATCGCCGCACTCGACTCCTATGACGACTACGTCTGGGGCGCAGGCAATCTCGCCAACCTCGGTGACGGTCAGGATGCCTCCGGGACGAGCTTCCGCAAGGTCGGCAGCCACATCGCCACCCAGGGGTCCGGGCAGCAGGTCACGGCGACCGTCACGGTCCCCGCCGGCGGCTACGACGACGTGTGGCTGCCGACGTTCGGGACGGTGACGGGCCTGGACTTCGGCGGCTCGCGTGGCGAGGAGCTGGCCGACGACCTGCGGTTCAACGTCGACACCAACACCGGCGTGCTGCCCGTGAAGCTCCACGCCGGCGACTCCTACACGGTGACCGCCTACGTCGACCCGTCCACCGAGACCCTGCCCCAGAGCGTCGACGTCGCCGACGGCTCGCTCGTCGACAGCCAGAACCTCACGTTCATCGACGACAAGGTCACTCCCTGGACCGAGCGCGCCGACGGTGCCTGGCAGAAGGTCGTCGCCGTCGCCAGGGCGATGCAGGACGGCGCGTACACCGACGGCGGCGCACCCGGCGACTACCAGAACATCTTCCTGCCCGGCCACAGCCTGAGGCGGATGACGCAGTTCATGAAGGCGACCCAGCTGGCCGGCAACGACGAGCAGTATGCCGCCGCGCTGGCTCTCGTCGCCAACCGCCTCGGCGTGCCCGCCCGCGTCGTCCTCGGTGCCGAGCCCGACGCCGAGGGCGTCGTCAAGGGCAAGGACGTCCATGCGTGGGTCGAGGTGCGACGCACGGACGGCACGTGGCAGCCGCTCTACTACCGCTCGTTCCTGCCGGACCGGAACAAGAAGCCGCAGCAGCTGATCCAGAAGTCCGAGGAGAAGAAGACCGGTGCGCAGGTGCCGCCCCCGGCGGCGAACAACCCGCCGAGCGTGCTCCAGGGTCCGGACCAGGCGCAGAACGCGACGCAGCTGCGCAACCCGCCGAAGGACGACAAGAACCCGCTAGACCCGAGCACGTGGCCGGACTGGTTGCGCTACCTCGTCTTCTTCGTGGCCTTCCCGCTGCTGGTCCTGCTCGTCGTGTACTCCGCGATCCGTCTCGTGAAGACGCTACGCAGGCGCCGCCGACGGACGCGCGGCAGCGCCGCAGCCCGTGTGACCGGCGGCTGGCGAGAGGTCGTCGATACCGCGCGCGACTTCCGTATGCCGCTGCCGCCCAAGGGAACCCGGCTGGAGCAGGCCCGCGCTATCGAGACGCCGACCTCCGTTGCAGAACAAGGGGAGGGCCGCACGGGTCGCCCGGGCGCTACCGCGTCACCGGCCGGGTCGCCGCTCGTCACCCTGGCCGCGGCGGCGAACGCGCACGTGTTCGATGTCGAGCAGCCCACGGACGACGAGGTGGCCGCGTTCTGGGCGGACGTCGAGACGGCCAGGATGCGGCTGCGCGACCGGCACGGATTCTGGCGACGCCTTCGCGGAGACATCTCCCTGCGCACCTTCCGCGACCAGCTGCCCTCCGGGGCCGGGCTGGGGCCGGCCGTCAGACGCACCTCGCGCAGCCAGGCTGCGCGAACGAAGAAGGGTGACTCGTGAAGCTGAAGTTCGTGCTGCGATCGGGTGACCGGGAGACCGACCTCGTCGCGACCACCGACTCCGCCACGACGGTCGGGGACCTCGCGGGCCACATCGCCGCGGCCGACCCGCACCGGTCGGCCGCACTCGGCGTCGACCAGCCGATGACGCTCGCGCTCGTCGACCAGGAGATGCGTGGGCTCGACCCGCGGGCGACCCTGGCCGAGTCGGGCCTGCAGTCCGGCATGCGCGTCACCGTGACCCGCGCCGGGGAGGGCTTCGTCGACCGTGGCCGCCCCGCGGCGGTGGCCTACGTCCGGTCCGGGCCCGACGCGGGCACGCAGGTCCCCCTCGCCCGCGGGACGGCATACGTCGGCCGCGGACGCGGCTGCGAGATCCAGCTGACCGACGAGTCCGTGTCGCGCAAGCACGCGAAGCTCGTCGTCCAGGAGGTCGTCGAGGTCGTCGACCTCGGGTCTGCCAACGGCATCACCGCGGGCGGCCAGCAGGTGACGCGCGCTCACCTCAAGAGCGGCGACGTCGTCCGTCTCGGCGACACCGAGCTCGAGGTCGTCGTCCACGGCGATGGCGCCGTCGCGCGTCCGGGCAGCGGCGTGCTCTCCGGCGACTCGGGCACCGTGGCGTTCTCGCGGTCGCCACGGGTCGCACCCCGCTACGTGGGGGAGGAGTTCCAGGTCCCCGACCTGCCGGAGCGGGGCAAGCCCAACCCGATGCCTCTCGTGGCCATGGTCGTGCCGCTCCTCATGGGTGTCGTGGTCTTCGCGATCACCAAGAGCCCGTTCTCGATCATCTTCATGCTGATGATGCCGCTCATGATGGCCGGGACGTACTACGAGGGCCGACGTCAGCAGCGCAAGGACTACGACCGCGCCATGGTCGACTTCCGGGAGGACCTCGGCATCCTGTCCGACCGGATCGTCGCCGCCCTCGACGTCGAGGCCCAGGTCCGGCGGGCCGAGCACCCGAGCGGTCTCGACGCGCTGGCCGCGGTCCGCGACCGCAGTGCGCTGCTGTGGACCCGGCGTCGCGACGACCACGGCTACGGCGAGATCCGGCTCGGCATCGGGTCCCGGCCGTCGCGGTCGACGACGAAGATGCCGGTCGTCGGGCGCTCTCGCGCCGAGGCGTGGCTGGATGTCTCCGAGCAGCTGCGCGGTCTCGAGGTGGTCCACGACGTGCCCGTGGTCGCGTCGCCGCTGACCGACGGCGCCATCGGCATCGCCGGGCAGCGCGCGTCGGCGCTCGGCGCCGCGCGCTCGGTCGTCGTCCAGACCGTCGCCCTGCACTCGCCGGCCGAGCTGGCCGTCTGCTCGTTCGCGTCGGTCGGCTCGGCCCGCGACTGGGACTTCCTCAAGTGGCTTCCGCACACGACGTCGCCGCACAGCCCGATCGGCGTCGGGCACCTCGCGAGCAGCGCTCCCGCCTGTTCGGCACTCGCGGACGCGCTCGACGACATCATCTCCGGCGCGGGGACGCCGCAGGGGCCGGCGGCGGGTGCCTCGGGCCCATCGGGAGGCGCTGGTGCCGGAGCCGGCGGAGGCTCCGCACCCCGGCCCACGGTCCTCGTCCTCGTCGAGAGCGATGCCCCGATCGACCGGAGCCGGCTCGTCGCGATCGCCGAGCGCGGGCACCAGCACGGCATCGTCGTCGTGTGGGTCGCCGAGACGCAGACCCTGCTGCCCGCGGCGTGCCGCACGTTCCTCGTCCTCGGCGACGGGCAGAGCGCGCTCGCCGGCTATGTCCAAGCGGGCGAGGAGGTGCAGCCGGTCGTCGTCGACAGCATCAGCCACGACGAGGCGACCGCGGGTGCCCGGCAGCTGGCTCCGGTGGTCGATGCCGGAGTCCCCGTCGACGACGCGAGCGATCTCCCCCGGTCGGTCTCGATGCTGACCCTGGCCGGCACCGAGCTCGCGAGCTCGGAGGACGCCGTCGTGGAGAAGTGGAGCGAGTCGCGCTCCATCCTCACCGGGCCGTTCGCACCCGCCGTGCTGCCGCGCAAACCCGGCAACCTGCGGGCCGTCGTGGGCCAGTCCAGCCAGGGCACCTTCTCGATCGACCTGCGGGCGGACGGGCCCCACGCCCTCGTGGGCGGGACCACCGGAGCCGGCAAGTCCGAGCTGCTCCAGGCCTGGATCCTGGGGATGGCCGCCGCGCACTCGCCGCAGCGGGTCACGTTCCTGCTGGTGGACTACAAGGGCGGCTCGGCGTTCCGCGACTGCGTCAAGCTGCCACACACGGTCGGCCTCGTGACCGACCTGTCGCCTCACCTCGTCCGGCGGGCGCTGGCCTCCCTCGCGGCTGAGCTGCACTACCGCGAGCACCTGCTCGCCCGGTTCAAGGCCAAGGACCTCGTCGAGCTCGAACGCCGAGGCGAGGTGGAGGCGCCGCCGTCGCTGATCATCGTCGTCGACGAGTTCGCCGCACTGGTGAACGAGGTGCCGGAGTTCGTCGACGGCGTCGTCAACGTCGCTCAGCGGGGCCGGTCCCTCGGGCTCCATCTCATCCTCGCGACGCAGCGCCCGGCGGGCGTCATCAAGGACAACCTCCGCGCCAACACCAACCTGCGGATGGCCTTGCGCATGGCCGACGAGAACGACTCCGACGACGTCCTCGGCAGCAAGGAGGCAGCCTTCTTCGACCCCGCCCTGCCGGGCCGCGCCGTCTCGAAGACGGGGCCCGGGAGGCTCGTGCCGTTCCAGACCGGGTATGCCGGAGGGTGGACCTCCGACGTGCCGCCCCCTCCGGACATGAAGGTCGAGACGCTCACCTTCGGTGCGGGCGTCGTGTGGGAGCCGCGGGTCGCCGACGAGTCCGCCGACGAGTCCGCCGACGACGGCGCCGACCTCGGACCGACGGACATCCAGCGCCTCGTGGCCACGCTGGGCCGCGCGGCCCGGCACGCCCAGCTGCCCAGGCCGCGCAAGCCGTGGCTGCCCGACATGCGCGCGGTCTACGACCTCGCGAGCCTGCCGACGCAGCGACGCGACGACGAGCTCGTCTTCGGCGTCGCCGACGACCCCGACAACCAGGCTCAGCCGGAGGTCGCGTTCCGGCCCGACAAGGAGGGCAACATCGCGGTCTACGGGACGTCGGGGTCCGGTAAGTCGGTGTTCCTGCGGACGATCGCGGTCGCGGCTGGGTACACCGTGCGTGGCGGACCATGTCACGTCTACGGGCTCGACTTCGGCAACCGCGGCCTGGCGATGCTCGAGACCCTGCCGCATGTCGGGTCGATCGTGCCTGGGGCCGACCACGAGCGGGTCACCCGGCTGCTGCGGACCCTGCGAGCGACCATCGACGAGCGTGCGGCACGCTACTCAGCCGTGAGCGCGGCGACGATCACCGACTACCGCCGCATCGCCGGCCGCGCCGACGAGCCGCGGATCATCGTGCTCATCGACGGCATGACGGCCTTCCGCCAGGCGTACGAGGTGGGTGGGCGGTTCCAGTGGCTGGACCTGCTCGCCGGCGTGGCCGCCGACGGGCGTCCGGTCGGCGTCCACCTCATCATCGCCTCCGACCAGCGCACCGGCCTGCCCACCAACCTCGCGGCCGCCGTCCAGGGCCGGATCATCCTGCGGATGAGCGCCACCGACGACTACTCCGTCTTCGGCGTGCCCGGTGACGTGCTGACGATGGCCTCGCCGCCCGGCCGTGGACTCATGGCCGGCTCGGAGATCCAGGTCGCGGTGCTCGGCGGCTCCGCCGACGTCACCGTCCAGGCCGCCGCGGTCGCCGCCTTCGCGGACGCCACCCACAAGGCCGGCGTCAGCCACGCGCCACCGATCGAGAGCCTCGCCGACGACATCCCGCTCGGCGACCTGCCGCCGGAGTTCGGCGGTCGGCCGGTCATCGGGGTGGCGTCGTCGTCGCTCGAGCCGCACGGCTTCGACCCGAAGGGGACGTTCGTCATCACCGGCCCGTCGGGATCCGGTCGCACCACCGCGATCGCCGCGACCGCGGCAGGGCTGTTCCGGTTCAGCTCGAGCTCGGCGCTCTACCTCATGACGCCACGCCGGTCGTCCGAGCTGCTCGACCTCGGGGTCTGGGCCGAGACGGCCGTCGGCGGCACGGCTGTGACGGCGCTCGCGAGCAGCCTTGCCACCCAGGTCGAGCAGGGACGCATCACCAAGCCGGTCGCCGTGTTCGTCGAGCGGATCGACGACCTCGCACCGGCCGGCGCCGAGAACGCCCTGACCGCCCTGGTCAAGGCGTGTGTCGACCACGACCAGCTCGTCGTCGCAGAGGGTGAGGCAGGGTTCTTCAGCTCCAACTTCGGCCTCCAGGCGCTGCTGAAGACCTCCCGCTCGGGCCTGGCGCTGCATCCCGACGGCAACGAGGGGCTGTCCGTCTTCAAGGCGAACCTCCCGTCGCTCAACCGGGCCGACCTCCCGCCGGGCCGTGGCTTCATCGTCGAGAAGGGCCGGTTCGAGCTCCTCCAGGTCGCTCAGCCCTGAGTCGTCCTGGGCGGGCACCCGCTGCCAGAGGCACGCGGAAGCTCAGCGGGACGGCATACGGCAGAGGGGAATCCACACAGGGTCGGTGGGGAGTGCTCCCCATCGACACTGCCCGGATGCTCGCCTAGGTTTGCCGATGTCGACGAACCGGGCGACACGGGGATCAACATCGCATAGCCCGGCCAAACGTCACGGAGTGTGCGAAAGCGGGCCTGCTCGGCTGGTCCGGAGAGAACATCCCGAATCAGTCGGGGGAACGCAGGCAAAGGAGAAGGTCATGACTTGGCTCGGCATGAACGACGACGAGGTCAACGCCCAGGGCAACGTCCTGCAGCAGCAGGCCGAGGCGATCCAGAAGCTGATCACGAAGGTCGACCAGGAGGTCGAGTCGCTCAAGCAGAACTGGCAGGGGGACGACTCCAAGCAGTTCGAGCAGGAGTGGAGCGGCACGCACCGTCCCGAGCTCCAGAAGGCCCAGAAGCTGCTCACCGAGATGAAGACCACGATCGACCGCGAGGTCCAGCAGCAGCGCGAGACCTCGTCGCAGTACTGACCACGACTTTCGAAGGGGAACCAAGAGATGGCCGTCTACAAGAAGGGCATGAACGCCGACGCGGTGTCGGCGTCCGGCGACAAGCTGATCGGCTACAAGGGCGAGCTCGACGGGATCGTCGAGGCGGTGAACAGCGCGGTCTCCACCATCAAGAGCAACTGGGGCGGCTCCGACGCGGATCGCTTCCAGAGCGACTGGAACGGCCAGCGCCAGGTCGTCTCCGCGGCCGGTGACAAGCTCGACGCGATGGGCAAGAAGTGCAAGACCAACGCCGAGTCGCAGAAGTCGACGTCCTCGAGCTGACCAGCGGGACCGGCCTAGGCCGCGTCGGGGGGTGTGGCCTGGATCACACCCCCCGATTCGCCTGACCCGGTATCAAAACGACCGCTCGAGCGTCCAGTGGTCACTCTGATACATCCCGGCGGCGGGGCCGGCGTGTCGAGCTGGCCACTCGAGTGGGCGAGTGGGCGCCAAACCATGCTCGCCCGCGATGTATCTACGCTGTTGGAAAGGCGTCTATCCCCTGTGAGCCCTAAAATGAGCACCCGGAGAAGGGGCGGGGTATGGGCGAGCCAAGTGACCTCAGGGCGCTGCTCGCCGCCGCCTCGTGCGGAGACCAGAAGGCGTGGAACGCCTTGGTCGCCGACTTCTCCTCACTGCTCTGGGGGATCGCGCGAGCCCACCGGCTCAACCACGAAGACGCGGCCGACGTCGTACAGAACACCTGGCTGCGCCTCACCGACCGGCTGCACACGATCGAGAAGCCCGAGGCCCTACCTGGCTGGCTTGCCACGACGGCCCGCAACGAGGCACTCACGATGCTGCGTCGCCAGGGCCGCGAGCACCTCGTGCGCGACGAGGACGTCGCCGAGCGCGTGGTGGACGAAGAGGCGGAGGCGCTTGATACGGCGCTGCTCGACAGCGAACGTGACCGCGCGCTGTGGACGCAGTTCCGACGACTGTCGGAGTCCTGTCAGAGGCTTCTTCGGATCCTCATGTCGTGCGACCGGCCGAACTACCGTGCGGTCTCGGAGGCACTGTCGATGTCGGTCGGCTCGATCGGGCCGACGCGGATGCGCTGCCTCGAGAAGCTCCGGAGACTGCTCCGCGAGTCCGACTATCCGTTTGACGAGGGAGGTGAGTCGTGATGGCTGGTGACGAGCTGCACCCCGACGACGAGGCCATGCTCGACCGCCTCCGGGCGATCGCGGACGTCGTGGACCCCGTGCCCGAGGACGTCATCGAGCTGGGCAAGGCGGCGTTCGCCCTGCACCACGCCGACGCGATCCTCATGACCATGGCCACGGACGAGCTGTCTGGAGCCAGCGTGCGTGCTTCGCGCGGTGACCAAGGGTCGAGCCGGCTGCACGTCTTCGAGCACGGGTCGGTGTCGATCGAGGTCGAGGCGACGAGCCGCGGCGACTTCGCGCGAGCCATCGGCGTCGTGGACGACCGGGAGCATCCCGACCTGGCTGATCATCAGATGACGCTGGAGACGAAGTCGTCGTCGACGACCGTGGATCTCGAGGGCGGCCGGTTCACGTTCGAGCGCGTGCCGCTGGGCCTGGCCCGGCTCGTGCTGGAGCGCTCCGGCGAGCGGGTCATGACGACGACCTGGTTCGACGTCGACTGATCCTGGGCATCGCTCGCAGCCGGGGCCCGACGCACCAGCTCACCGAGCGAGTAACCCGAGCGAGTATGCCGCTACGCCTATCTCTTCGCTCGCCGAGCGCGGCCAGTTTCCGACTTCTGATGCCGTCCCGCGCCGCCGTGCGGGTCGGGGCCCTTGGGTCCCGGGGCTAGGCTCCCCAGGCGGTGAACGAGGCCGCCGTGGCAGCGGCCAGGTCGTCTCCGGCGGCGGCCTGGCGTGCGGCGAGCCAGCCCTCTGCGACGGTCCCGCCGCCGCGTCCCACGACTGTGTGGACGTCGGCCATGACGGGAAGACAGGCCTGGTCGTTGACCGGGACGACACTGGCGAGCACGGAGCAGGTGCCCATCGCGAGCAGGCTCGACACCAGACCGACGGCCTCGAACGGACCGATCGGGGCGGCTCCACCGGAGTCGCAGGCAGACAAGACGAGGGACGCCGGGGGCCGTTCGAGCTGCTGCAGGTCATGGACGGTGAGCGGGCCGTCCGCAAGCTGCAGAGAGGAGAACAGCGGCGCGTCCGCGCGGAACGTGCCGTGCGCGGCGATGTGGCCGAGCAGGGCTCCGTCGAGCACGTCGAGCGCGGCGCTCGCGGTCGCCTGGTCCGCACGAAGCACCTTGGCACGCCGGTGGATCCGGCGCAGGTTCGTGACCTCCGCCTCGCGCGTCGTGAGGTTCGGTCCGGTCACCAGTGCGACATGGCCGTCGGCGCCCTCCGGCCGCCGTCGAGCGCGGATCCACTGGCTCACCGAGGGGCTGACGGTGAGGACGGCGTCCCGGAATGCCGGCAGCAGCCCCCACGGGGCGGTGAGAAGGTCAGCCGGCGGCACCACAACGGCATACCGGGTGCCGGTTGGCAGGGAGAACCCGGCAGTCAGCAGCGCCTTCTGTAACAGCGCGCCCGTGCTGTCCAGGTCAACCACCCTGCCGTAGGCCGCACGCCTGAGCGCGAGCCGCGCGAACTCGGACTCGGTGGCGGCCGCACTGAACTCCCCGACGACGGAGTGTCGCACCCGGCGTCGCGCCACGACGAGCAGATGCAGCTGGGTCCCGACGCGAATGATGGTGACCAGCGCGCTATCGTCGCCGAGCTCGGTGAAGACATCGTCGAGGTCGATTCCGGTAGTCCCCTGTTCGAGGGTCCCGCCGTCGGCGCGTAGATGGCGGTATGCCTTCCGGATCGCCTCCTCGAGGCGCGCCTGCTCACGAGTGAGGCCCATGCGCGCCGGGTCGCTCTCGTCGACGATGGCCAGGCGGCGCGTGATGTCGCGCAAGGCCGCCAGGCTGCGTTGCAGCTCAGGATCCGTTGGTCGGGCCGCGGCGCCGCGGAGCGCGGTGCCTCGCCAACGCTCGGCCCACCACAGGAGATCGCGCGGCCTACCGGCTCTGACCGCCTCCGCGACGGCGAGCTGGGTGAACTCGATGCCGTGCCCGCTGGCAAGGGCGCGAAGCTCGAGGTCACCGAGGACGTTCCGGTGCTCGTCCACCGCGTCGAGGCCGTGACGGCAGGCGTGGTACAGGGCGCGCCGGTCACGTCGGTGCTCGGCGAGCTGCGCAGCCGCGAGCCAGCCTGCGGCCCTCGACAGCGGCGGACCTTGGCGCCGTGTGGCCGCCGCGGTTACGAGGCTCGCCTCGGCCTCGGCATACAGCCCAGCGTCTCTCGCGAGGCGGCCGTGGAGCAGCAGCGCCATCGCGAGCTCGGGGCTTCCGGACTCGCGGAGCGAGGTGACGAGGCGCGAGGCATCGTTGAGCAGTCGTAGTGTGCCGGCGCTCGATCCGTGCGACCGCACGCCCGTCATCTCCGATCTGGGCACCATCCACGGCCCCAGCTCGGGATGCTGGGACAAGAACTGGGCCCGCAGCCAGAGCAGCCTCGCTCGATGGGACCAGCTGGTGCGATCCTGCGACCGGAAGAGCCGCTCCGCCTCCCGAGCCCTCGAATCTGCGTCAAGGAGGTCGCCCTGGGCCAATGACACCTGCGCCAGAACGAGGTACAGCTCAGCCCGTCCGATCGGAGGCAGGCTGTGACGAGCCAGTGCCCGGAGCCCGAGGGACCGCGCCTCCCTGGTCAGTCCGGCAGTGAGCAGAGTGTTGACGTGGTCGATCAGGACGTCGTGTCGGACGTTCTCGAGCCGGACATAACCGTCGGTCGCTTGGTCGAGCAACGTGAGCGCGGTGGGCAGGTCTCCACGTTGGTGCGCGGCGAGTGCCTGGTTGTGGACCGACTGCGCAACCTCGAAATCCTGGTCGAGGCGGGAAAAGAGGTTCTCGGCACGCCGCGCATCGCGTTCAGCCGCCTCGCTCTCTCCAAGTGCGAGCTCTATGTGCGCCCTGTTGTTGAGTGCCCTGGCCTCCCAGAGAGCGTCACCCTGAAAGTGCAGGCCTGCGATCGCCTTGCCAATTGATTCCAGGGCTTCGGCTTGGCGTCCCTGCATGGTGAGGGCGTGCGCGTGACGCATGTACACCCGTGGGAGTAGCGACGCCGGCGCCAACTCGAGAGCCTGCTCGAGTCGCCGAAGACCCTCGGTTCCGCGGCCCGAGTAGGACAGCGTCACCCCGAAGGTCGCGAGCGAATCGGAAAGGCGGCCTTTCCCAACCCGGCGGGCGAACCGCACGGAGGCAAAGCCGTGGCGGACGGCCTCGTCGCTATCTCCACGGTCGCGACAAACCACCGATGCTGCCTGGTGGGCAATTGAGAGAGCGGCAGCCTCCTGTGATGTAGCCAAAATCCGCGTTGCTATCACAAGCGCTCGCAAGGGCTGCGATATTGCCAGTGGGAGCAGGGACTCGGCCAGGTCGTTCGGCGCGGGTCGGGGGACTGCGGTGCCGATCCGGCCAGGTCCGGGCGCTGGGGTGTCACGACCTCGGCGCTCAGCGGCTCGCTTCATCGCCACACCCCCTCACCTCCTGGAGGCAAGCACATGACCCAGAAACATGATGACAGGTCTGCTGGTTCCGAGGGCCCGCCTTCGAAATGGTGGAACCTGCCTCCAGACGACAGCTCACGAAGGGCGCGATACGCCGAGCAGGTCCGGCGCATGAAGGAAAGCATCGAGGGTCGCGAGGGCTCGGTGGTGGGGGTCTACCCGGATCCGGAAGATCTCTCGCGCACCGAGTTCCTCTACCGGATCGGCCACCTGCTGACTCGAGACCGAGATGCCCCAAGGGTCAGGGAAGTTCTTGGGCTCCCGCCGGACCCAGCCGACAAGCGCGACTCGAGCGGCGGTCCCACGAAGCCAATCAAGGGGCTCACCCTGCTGGACATCCGAGAGAGCCGGCTTGCCCCGGAGGACCCTGACGACCCGCGGTCCCAGACAGTGCGCGCCCTCGACCTGATCGACCGCGCGCTGGGAGCTGGTGTCGCTTCGTTTGACCGCGTGATTCACCTGACGGCCGACGGGCACAGTGGGGCCGACTCGGCAAGCTCCTGTCCGGCGACCGAACCCCGTATCGCCACCTTCCCACCCGTCCCGGATGTGACCTGCCACAGGAGTCTGGGAAAGGGCGTGGTCGTCGCTGTCATTGACACCGGGATCCCCAAGACCTCGGACGGGCACATGATTTCGCTTCATCGCTGGCCCTGGCTCAGGAAGGTGACAGGCGGCCTGGAAGACAGTCACGTGGGTGACTATCGCGGCCACGGCCTCTTCGTTGCCGGCGTCTTGAGAACCATGGCACCCAAGGCGCGCGTTCATGTGTACCCGTTCATCTACACCGATGGCGGGACGTTCGAGAGTACCCTCGCGCCACAGCTCGTGGCGGTGTTCCGCACGCGACCCGACATCATCAGTATGTCCGCCGGAACGAGGGTCCCGGGATACTTCGCCGCCTCCGTCGACGACAACAGCTTCCTCGCCGCGGAGCAGCCGTTGCTCACGTTCGAGGTCTTCCGGGAGGAGTACCTGTCCTGTTCGGCGACGCTGCTCGTTTGCGCGGCAGGCAACGACGGCACACGTGGGCCGTTCGAGCCGGCGAGCCTGTGCTGGCCCGTGGCAGTCGGCGCCTTGACCGCGAAGGGCAAGCTCGCGAAGTACAGCAATCGGGGTCACTGGGTGGACGTCTACTCGCGAGGATCCCGGATGGTCAACGCCTTCCCGGACGGCGACTACACGTATCACGTGACGGACGGACTCACAGGCCAGACCGTCCACTTCGACATGGGCATGGCGCGGTGGAGTGGCACGTCCTTCTCCACGCCACTGGTTGCGGGGTTGGTGGCGGCGCGCATGTCCTGGAGCGGTGAGAACGCCCGGCAGGCGTGGGAGTCCCTGGCCCGAATCGCTGCCTCGAAGGCTCGGAACGGAAGGTGGGTGCTCGAGCCTGGCGACGCAGACCCAGGCGTGCAGCCTCCGTGCTGCTGAGGAGACCGATGCCCCGGATCCGGCACACCAGGTGGCCCGCAGTCAGCAGTTGGGTCGGGAGCAGGCCGGTATCAGCCGGCCCCGGATCGGCGTCCGTAGAGAGCCCACATTCATTCTGCATAGATCAGGAGATCGGCGATGACGACGCCTCCATGGTTTGACCAGAACGTGCCCAACCCCGACCAGCGCGCGCGGTACACGATCCAGCTCGAGCTGATGATGTCGCGGCTGAACAACCATCCGAAGAACAGGGCGCGGGGTATCACCGTTGCCCGCTACCCCGACGACGGAGCCATCTCAGACACGGAGTTCCTGTACGCGAGGCAGAGACTGCTCACCAAGAAGGAGCACGCGAGCGAGGTCGTCAGGGAGCTGAGCAAGACCTGCCAGGACCCGTTCTTCGCCAGTGACGTTATTCCTGGTGTCCTGACGCAGATCACCCTGCCTGACAGCCTCACGACGATCGAGGCCCTGGACCGCCTCCGCGACACCCCGGGTGATGACAAGGAGCCGATCGCCGCGTTCGATCGGGTCGTCCACATCGCCTCCGCGAGCTCATGCCCCGCTACCGAGCCGATGAAGGCAGAGTCGGACACACCCGTGCCGGCGCTCGAGGACGTAATAAGAGACCCCCGCGTGGTACGCGTCGTCGTCGTCGACACCGGCATCCCGGCGAACCCGCAGGGCCATCTCATCTCCCTGGCTCGATGGGACTGGATGGACGACGGGAACGTGGTCGGCGAGGCCGAGGACCCGGACGTCGGCCACTACCGCGGACACGGGCTCTTCGTGGCCGGGGTCATCGCGTCGATGGCCCGAACGGCGCAGATCGACGTGCGGGCCTACCTGATGGCCTGTGGCGGCCGCATCGAGAGCGACCTCGCGGTCGACGTCTACAACGCCTTCAACGAGAAGCCGAGCCCCGACATCATCAGCCTTTCGGCAGGCACCTCCACTCTCTCGGGCACAACCGGCTCGGCCGAGTCCCTGTTCAGCTTCAAGGCTCTGATGAAGCTGTTCGCCGAGTCCGAGACGCTACTGGTCTGTGCCGCTGGCAACGACCAGAGCGAGGGCCCGTTCGAGCCTGCCAGTCTCAAAGACTTCACCGACTACCCGATCGCGGTCGGTGCCCTGGATGCCAACGGTAAGAGGGCGGGCTACAGCAACTTCGGTGACTGGGTCGACGTCTATGCTCGCGGCTCGGACATGGTCAATGCCTTCCCGAACGGCGCCTACCACTACGAGGAGCCGCCCCGGGTGGGCAAGCCTGATCTTCAGGTCACCAACTGGATGGCGACGTGGAGCGGGACCTCTTTCTCGACCCCGCTCGTCACCGGAATCATCGCGCGCCGAATGGTGGCGAAGTCTCAGACGGCGAAGCAGGCCTGGAGAGACCTGAAGAGGATTGCGTCGTCCAAAGTGATCCAGCCGGGCGACCTGCCCACGCTGGAGCCTGACGACGCGATCAAGCCGTAAGTCCGCGGGTGCCTTGAGAGCCGAGGTATGCGGGAGGGTGCGTTCCAGCGGAACGCACCCTCCGGCATACGGCTGGGGGACTCCTCAGGCGGAGGCGGTGGTGAAGCGGAGGTACGGCTTGACCTCGTCGACAGCGTCGTGGCCGAAGCGCTCCCGCGCGTCGGCGGTCGAGATGGTCGGCGCGACGATGACCTTCTGGCCTTCGCGCCAGTCGGCGGGGGTCGAGTACGGGCCGCTGTCGGTCAGCTGGAGGGCGTCGACCGCCCGGAGGATCTCGTCGAAGTTGCGGCCGACGCTCTTGGGGTAGGTCAGCGACAGGCGGACCTTGTTGGCCGGGTCGATGACGAAGACCGAGCGCACGCTGGAGGTGTCACCCTCACCCGGGTGGATCATGTCGTAGAGCTCGGACACCTGGCGCGAGTCGTCGGCGATGATCGGGTAGGTCACGGCAGCGCCGCCCACCTCCTCGATGTCGCCCTTCCACTCCTCGTGCCGGTCGATCGGGTCGACCGAGACCGCGAGCACCTTGACGTTTCGGCGGGTCCACTCGCCGTCGAGGGCCGCAACCCGTCCGAGCTCGGTCGTGCAGACGGGCGTGAAGTCGGCCGGGTGGCTGAAGAGCACGGCCCAGCTGTCGGCCTTCCAGTCGTGGAACGAGATCGAGCCCTCCGTGGTCTCGGCCTCGAAGTCGGGGGCGATCTCGCCCAGTCGCGGTGTTGCCATTGGGTCGTCCTCTCACGGTCGGGCGCACGTCACGCCCTCGTCTGTGGGCCATTCTGGCCGCAAGACCATGCATCTGGTTATGGCTGTCCAAATGTTGTGACGCGAAGCCTGGTCGATCGTGCGTCGCGGGACGGCCTCGGGACGCGTCGGACCACCTCGAACGGACTGTGGCCGAAGGGAAACCACCCCAAAGCGTCCAAACGGCACGCGGCGGTGCACTGCTCCACGCCGTGGCCTTGCCGGGAGCTCCACGAGGCCCAGCTCGCCCTCGTCACGACCCTGCCCCGTGATTTCCTTCCCGGGTGCGGATGAGGCCTCGGACCAGGCGGAGCTGTGCCTCGCGCGGGCCGACGCAGCGGTGGCCGAGGAACATCTCGACGACGTCAGCCTCGTCACCCTCTACCCGAACACAGATCGCGCGTGGCGGACCGACCGGTCGGTCATGTGGGTCGTGACACCGAGCGACAAGCAGCCCACGACCGGGTCTGCCTTCAAGTAGCCGTCTGCCGCCAGACCCGCTGCCGGGCCCGCGGGCCTGGTCAGCCGAGCGGGTTGCAGGCGCACAGCCTGAGATCGGGTGCGAGCAGCAGCTCGTCCGCGCCCCCGCCGTCCGTGAGGCCGAGCCTCAGCGCCGGCACCCGGTGGGACATGTCGGTCCCGCCGCCAGCGGTGACCAGCGCGACGACCTCGACCCTCTGGGACGGCGGGATCGTGTAGCCGGCGACGGACGGCCCGGACGAGGTGCCTCCGGGCAGGATCGCGTTGGGGATCTCGCCCTCCTTGAGGACCTGCACCTTCGAGTCGCCGCTCCAGACTGCGCCCGACCCGGGCTGCTGCCCGCCCAGCCGCAGGCCCGTCAGCTTTGCCGGCTGGTCGCACGGGTTGGAAATGACGGTATAGGTCACCCACCAGGTGCTTCCCGGAGCCGCAGCGAAGCGCGTGACCGTGCCCGTGAGCGGGCGGCTGTCCACCGTGCAGGCAAGCGTCGGCGGGACGTGTGGGGACCGGCCCGACAACGAGATGCCCCCGGCCGGCGACGAGCACCCGCCGATCGCGATCAACAGGACGGCGCATCCGGCAGTCAGACAACGTCGCGGCAAGGCAGGCTCCTGGGGTCGCGGGCGACTCGCCCGTCGGGTGAGGACAGAGTGATCCAACCGCGGACCGGAAGCGGGTGCGAGGGACTCAGGTGCCCACACGGTTGGACGCGCCGCAGGGCCCGCCTCCGTGTGGAAGCGGGCCCTGCGGCATACGTGCTCAGATCACCCGGTCACTCTCAGTCGATGTGATCGCGCGCTATAGAGCGCGCGGATACATCGAACCGGGGTCAGCCTCAGCGGGGCTCGTCGCCGCGGATGAAGGCCTCGAGCTTGGCGCGGCCGACCGTGTCCTCGCGCTGCTCCGGCGGGGACTTCATGAGGTACGACGACGCCGACAGCAGGGCGCCGCCGATGCCGCGGTCCTTGGCGATCTTCGCCGCGCGGATCGCGTCGATGATGATGCCGGCCGAGTTGGGGGAGTCCCAGACCTCGAGCTTGTACTCGAGGTTCAGCGGCACGTCACCGAAGGCGCGACCCTCGAGGCGGACGTAGGCCCACTTGCGGTCGTCGAGCCACGCGACGTAGTCGGACGGGCCGATGTGGACGTTGCGGTCGTCCTTCTTGCCGGCGAGGGGGCCGGTGAGGTTCGAGGTGACGGCCTGCGTCTTGGAGACCTTCTTGGACTCGAGACGCTCGCGCTCGAGCATGTTCTTGAAGTCCATGTTGCCGCCGACGTTGAGCTGGTACGTGCGGTCGAGCACGACGCCGCGGTCCTCGAACAGCTTGGCCATGACCCGGTGCGTGATCGTCGCGCCGACCTGGCTCTTGATGTCGTCACCGATGATCGGCACGCCGGCCGCCTCGAACTTCGCGGCCCACTCCGGGTCGGACGCGATGAACACCGGAAGCGCGTTGACGAAGGCGACGCCCGCGTCGATGGCGCACTGCGCGTAGTACTTGTCGGCCTCCTCGGAACCCACCGGCAGGTAGGAGACGAGCACGTCGGCCTTGGCGTCCTTGAGCGCCTTGACCATGTCGACCGGCTCTGCCGCTGACTCGTCGATGGTCAGGCGGTAGTACTTGCCGAGGCCGTCGAGGGTGTGGCCGCGCTGGACCGTGACGCCGCTGGTGGGCACGTCGCAGATCTTGATGGTGTTGTTCTCCGAGGCGTTGATCGCCTCGGCGAGGTCCTTGCCGACCTTCTTGTCGTCCACGTCGAACGCGGCGACGAACTCGACGTCGCTGACGTGGTACGGGCCGAACTTGACGTGCATGAGGCCCGGCACGGTGCCGGCCGCATCAGCGTCCTTGTAGTACTCGACACCCTGCACGAGCGAGCTCGCGCAGTTGCCGACGCCGACGATGGCGACGCGTACGGATCCCATGGATCACTCCTTGTTTTCTGTGGTGTTGTCGTGCTTGGTGATGCTCGATGGCGTGGTGAGGTCGTCGTATGCCGTGGGCCCGGGGTCCAGGGCCGCCCGCCGCTCCGCGACGATGAGCTCCTCGAGCCACCGGACCTCGCGCTCCGCGCGCTCCTCGCCGTGCTGCTGCAGCGCGAGGGTGTAGCTGTCCATGCGCTCGCGGTTGCGGGTCGAGGCGTCGCGGATGTTGGCCAGGCGCTCCTCCAGTCGCGACCGGCGCCCTTCGAGGATGCGCAGCCGGACCTGGGCCTCCGTGCGCGAGAAGAACGCGAAGCGCACGTCGAAGTCGTCGTCGTCCCAGGCGTCCGGGCCGGAGGCGGCGACAAGGTCCTGGAAGTGCTCCTTGCCGTCCGCGGTCAGCTCGTACGTGATCCGCGGCCGCTTGCTGCCGCGGGTCGGCTGCTCCTCGGTCTCGTGGATGTGCCCGGCCTCGACGAGCGAGCGCAGGGCCGGGTAGAGCGAGCCATAGGACAGGGCGCGGAAGATACCGAGGGCCGTGGTGAGCCGCTTGCGCAGCTCGTACCCGTGGAGCGGGCCGTCGTGGAGCACCCCGAGAATCGCGAACTCGAGCAACGCCGCACGGCGGCTCGGGGGTCGCGATGTCCGTGGCACGGCATCACCATACACCGCGAGATATATCGACGCGATACATCACGGTGATCACTTCGCCACGCCCCACCGTAGGAGCCCCCAATGCGCAACACACCGAGCAGCCGCAAGATCCGACGGTAATAGCCGCCGGATCTTGCAACTGCTCGGTGTGTTGCCGGGGAGCGGGGGTCAGGGGACGAGCGTGTAGATCGCCAGCAGCATCACGCCGCTTCGAGGGAGCGGACCCTCGTGAACCAGCTCGACCGTGTGCGCCGGCCAGGCCGGCTGCGGCGTCGTGGCCTGACCCCCGGAGGAGTTGGCACCACTGTCCGAGCTCAGCCCCTTGAGCCGGTCGGTGCCGACGTCGCCGCCGCCCACACCCGCGGAGCCGTAGGTGACGAGGAACGGTGCGTTGGCCGGTGTGGCCTCGACGATCCACTGTCGCGGTCTGAACGACGCGACCGACACCTGGCCGTCGAGCCGGTAGAGGTAGCCGCCGTACTCACGGACTCGTGGGAGCTCGGCGACCACGGCGCCCGTGGTCGGGTCGACGACCTCCACCTGCTCACCGAGGTCGTATGCCGCACCCGCCACCCGCAGCGACGGCGCGGTGACGGGCTGGTTGGTCTTCTGGTCCACCACCACGACGCTCACCGTGACCGGACGGCCGACTGTCAGCTCCGGCCAGCCCTTGCCCGGCTCCGGCGTCGCGGTGCTCGACGGCAGGTCGCCGCTCGGAGTGGCCGATGCGCAGCTGGAGCCGAAGAGCCGGCGCCCGTCGAGGACGAAGTAGGCCCAGGCCCGCTGCGCGGTGCGGTCGTCGACACCAGGCAGCCAGCAGTCGGCAGTCAGGGCCATCCGCGTGGTCGTCGGGGTCCACGTCAGCGTGACCGAGCTCTGGCCGCGCTCGCCGATCGACGCGACGGCCAGGTGGTTGTCCGCGACGGTCGCCCGGTAGCGCAGGCCGTCGCGCACGACGTCCCCCCTCGACTGCGGGACCGCGCGGAACGGCATACCGTCCGCTCCGAGCATCGGGCCGCTGCTCACCGGCGCGGCCGGGACGACCGGCGCCGCAGGGCGACCGAGCGAGCCGGCCACGGCAACGCCGGTGACCACCAAGGCGGCGCACGCCGCGGCGGCTGCACCGACGGCCCGTCGGCGCTTGGTCCGGGCGACCTTGCGGGCCACACCGGTGGACAGCTCGGCCGGAGCGGGCTGGAGGTCGTCGGCGAGCAGGGCCAGCTCCTCGCGCAGGTCGGTGAGGTTCATCGCGCGTTCTCCTCGCTCGTCGCAACGGTGTCGGTCAGGGACGGGTCGACCCGGAGCTTGGCGAGCGCTCGGCTCGCCTGGCTCTTCACGGTGCCGACCGAACACTGCATGATCTCGGCGGTCTCGGCCTCGGACAGGTCTTCGTAGAACCGAAGGACGACCACGGCTCGCTGTCGCTTGGGCAGCCGCCCGAGGGCGCGCCACAGGTCCGTGCGCTCCTCGACCCGTCTCGACTCGCGGCCGGCTGCCGGGCCGTGGTCGCCGCCGGCCGGGGCCTCGGGCAGGTCGGCGGTGGCCTCCTCGCCGTTCCACCGGCGCCGCCACCAGCTCGAGTACGTGTTCACGATGATCTTGCGGACGTAGGCGTCCGGCTGGCCCTCGATCCGGCCCCAGGCGAACCACGCCTTGGCCAGCGAGGTCTGCACGAGGTCCTCAGCGAGGGCTCGGTCGCGGGTGAGCAGGTATGCCGTCCGGAGCAGGGCGCTCGCACGCGCGGTCACGAAGGCGTCGAAGCCGTCGCGCTCCACTGCGCCTCCCGTCCAAGGGCTCGTCAGGGCCGGTGCAGCCACCGGGCCTGGGTCCGTTGTCGTCGTCACACTGACAGGTACCGGTTGTCCCCGCCCGCAGGTTGCACGGCTCCCTGAACGTCCTTGTGATCGTTCTGTGCGGAACTTGTGCGTCCCGGACTTCGTTTCGTCGTCTTGGCATGGTGCAGGCCATACTGATATGCGGCCCGGGACGATTCTCGGGCCAAATCGGTGAATGGAGAGGGTAGTGACTCAGAGCAGGCACGAGGTCCGTGCTGCCCAGATCGCGGCGGAGAAGGGCCGTCGGCGTGGGGGCGGCAACGGCAGTGGCGGCCCTGATGGCGGCACCGACTTCTACGACGGGTACGACGAGGAAGGTCGCACCGGGTGGCGCAAGTGGGTGATCGGCACCCTCAAGTGGGGCACGATCACCGGCCTCGCGCTCTTCGTGCTCGGCGTCCTCGGCGTGATCATCGCCTACAACAAGATCGGTATCCCGCAGCCCAACGACATCGCCAACCGGCAGGTCTCGATCATCTACTACGCCGACGGCAAGACCGAGCTCGACCGAATCGCGGTGCAGGACGGAAACCGCGAGTCGGTGAAGCTGTCGCAGGTCCCGAAGTTCGTGCAGGACGCGCACATCGCCGCCGAGGACCGGACCTTCTACCAGAACAACGGCATCTCGGTCGGCGGCATCCTGCGCGCGATCAAGACGAGCGTCACCGGCGAGGCCCAGGTGGGTGGCTCGACGATCACCCAGCAGTACGTCAAGAACTACTTCCTCACCCAGGACCGCACGATCTCCCGCAAGGCCAAGGAGATCCTCATCGCGATGAAGATCGACGGCCAGCTGACCAAGTCGGAGATCCTCGAGAAGTACCTCAACACCATCTACTACGGCCGCGGCGCCTATGGCATCCAGAGCGCCTCGAAGGCCTACTTCGGCAAGGACGTGGGCAAGCTCACCGTTCCCGAAGGCGCAGTGCTCGCCTCGGTCATCAACGCCCCGTCGCTCTATGACCCCGCCAACGGCGACCGCGCCCAGGCCAACCTCGAGAAGCGCTTCAACTACGTCCTCAACGGCATGGTCGACGAGGGCTGGCTCACCCAGGCCGAGCGCGCCAAGTACACCGCGCTGCCGAAGATCCTGCCGTACAAGAGCAACAAGTTCTCGGCCGGCCCGAACGGCTACGTCACGGCGCAGGTCAAGAAGGAGCTGCTTGCCAACGGCCTCACGGACCGCGACATCGACGCCGGCGGTCTGCGCATCACCACCACGATCGACAAGAAGGCGCAGGACGCGGCGATCGCCGCGATGAAGGAGAACCTGCCCAAGAAGGTGCAGGGCGGCCTGGTCGCGATCCGCCCCGGCGACGGTGCGGTCGTAGCGATGTACGGCGGCGCCGACTATGCCAAGAGCCAGTTCAACTCCGCCACGCAGGCGATCCTTCAGGGTGGCTCGAACTTCAAACCTTTCGGTGTCCTGGCCGCACTCCGCATGGGGATCTCGACCAAGACGCAGTTCGACGGTGACACCCCCCAGACGTTCGCCGACACCACGATCAACAACTTCAACAACGTGTCGTACGGCATGGTCGACATGCGCCGGATGATCGGCCGCTCGATCAACACCGCGTTCGTCAACCTCAACGAGCAGATCGGGCCCAAGCAGACCCGCCAGGCGGCCATCGACGCCGGGATCCCCGTGACCACGCCGTCGATCAACAACAACGACCTGACCAACATCCTCGGCACGGCGGCTCCGCACGTCATCGACATGGCATCGGCCTACTCGACGATCGCGGCGCAGGGCATCCGCAGCACCCCATACATCGTCAAGAGCGTAACCTCGACGACCGGCGGCTTCAGCTACGAGGCCAAGCCCGAGACGAAGCGCGCCTTCGACAAGGACGTCACTGCCGACGCCACCGATGCGATGACCTACACCGTCAAGAAGGGCGGCACCGCGACGAAGATCGGCCACTCGCTGGCTGATGGAGGGCTGGGCGACCGCCCGGTCGCGGGCAAGACCGGTACGTCGGAGAACAACCGCTCGAAGTGGTTCACCGGCTTCGTCCCGCAGCTGGCCGTCTCGGTCGGGATGTACAAACCCACCGACGACGGCAAGAGCAGCCTGCCGCTGACCGAGGCGGAGTCATCGATGCCGGACGGGTCGACCATCCCGGCCAACATCTGGCTCGACTTCATGCGCCCGACGCTGGACGGCACCGACATCATCCCCTTCCCGGAGCGGGCCGGCATCGGCGACGACAAGGTCAAGCTGCCGACGACCACCACGACGCTGCCGCCGACCACGACCGCGCCGCCGACGACCACGCAGTCGCCGACGACCACGACGCAGCAGCCGACGGAGACCAAGACCAACGGCACCGGCAAGCCCCAGCCGCCGACGACCACGGATTCGCCAACGGTGTCGATCCCGTTGCCGCCGCTCCCGTCCGACTCCACGACGACCAAACCCGGTCACGGCGCGCCGAGCGGCTGAGGTTCGGCAGGTTAGGGTGAGTCCGGCCGTAGAGCTGACCGCGTCGACTGGAGGATGACCCGAGGATGAGCGACCCCGTCGTGACCGCAGCCTCTGAGGTCATCGGCGGCCCGCGCGGACGGTATGCCGCGGCGCGCGAGCTTCCGTGGGTGGTGACGGCCGCCATGCTGTCGGTGCTCACGGCCATCACGGTCGGGCTCGGCATCCTGCTGCGAGCGCCCTGCCTGCGCACGGGTTTCACGGGCGACGGCCAGTTCTGGAACGCCTGCTACGCGGACCTGCCGGCCGCGTACCGCGACGCGAACATCAAGGCCGGCCTGGCGGCATACCTCCAGGGTGGTCAAGGGGCACCCGTGACGGGGCAGCCCCCATTGACGGGCCTGGCACTGACCGCGGTCGCAAGCCTCGTGCCGGACGGGTCGCTGCGCGCCCGGGCGGCATGGTTCTTCGCCCTGTGGGCGGTGCTGCTGACGCTGGGCATCCTCCTCATCATCTGGCTCGTCGCGTCCTCGGCGCGCGAGCCGATCTCCGCGGCGCACGTGGCGCTGTCACCCGTCGTAGCGCTCGCTGGGTTCATCTCGGCCGATCTGCTGGGTGTCGTGCTTGCGAGCGCCGGCATGTGGGCCTGGGCCAGACGCAACCCCACGCTCGCCGGGGTCTTCCTCGGGCTCGCGATCGGCGCACGGTCCTACCCGGTCCTCATCCTCGTCGCCATCGGCCTGCTCAGCCTGCGCTCGGGACGGCTTCGCGAGTACGCCCGGACGGCCGGCTACGCGCTGCTCGTCTTCGGTGCCGTGCTCGCAGGGATCTGGCTGCTCAACCCGGCGGCCGCTGGGTCCGCGTACCAGGGCTGGGCATCGGCCGGGGCCGGGTACGGCTCCCCGTGGCTGCTGCCTCAGCTGGCCGGCCACCCGCTGCCCGACGGCGTCGTCACAGCCCTGGCCGTCGTGGGGTGGATCGCCGCTCTCGTCGCCGGGGCGGTCCTCGCACTGTCGTCGGCGCGCCGCCCGACCATCGCCGAGGTCTCGCTCGTCATGGTGGGACTCGTGCTCGTCACCGGCAAGTCGTTCACGGTGCAGAGCTCGCTGTGGCTCGTCCCGCTCATCGCGTGGTGCGCCATGCAGTGGCGCGACCATCTCATCTGGGCCGGGGCCGAGTCACTCAACTTCGTGGCGGTCTGGCTGACGATCGCCGCGACGACGGTGCCCGACCGGGGCCTGCCGGCTGCGTGGTACGCCTTCTTCTCGATGCTTCGCGTCGTCGCCGTGCTCTGGCTCGTTGCGGTGATCTGGCTGCGCGCGCGCGAGCGGTGGGGCCGGTCCGGGCCGGATCCTGACGACCTCGCCGGGCCGATGACCGGCGCCGACGACGCGGTCATCGTCCGCTTCACGTGAGCCGGCCGCCGCTGCGCCTTGATCCGGTGACCTTCCCGGATCAAGGGCAGCAGCTGGGGGCGGTCCGGGCGGATACTTGGGTGAGCGGTCCTCGCCGTGACCGCAGCTGGGGGGTGAGGCACATGAGCACTGCACCGGATCGGGCCCGGCCCGAGGATCGGGCGCTCATCAGTGTGCTGGCCCAGTCGGTGCTGGCCCAGGCCGCGCCCGACGAGCTCCCCGTCTTCGACGAGACCGCCGAGGACTACTTCGACGACCCGGCGGCGACGCTGCGGCCGCATGGCCGGGACGAGCCGGTCGGCTTCGGGATCGACATCGCGCTGCTCACGCCCTACGTCCTCGCTGTGGCGACGCCGGTGATCCAGCTCATCGTCGGCCTCGTGTCCGACGCCGTGCACACCGACAGCCGCTCGGTGCTCGCCCCGCTCGTCCGACGGCTCCTGCGACTGCCGGAGCCGTCCGCAGAAGGTGCTGCCGACGCTGGGGCCGGCGCGGCGGCAACGGCGGCTGCCTCGGCCGGCGAGGCGCCGCTCGCGCTCACGACCGAGCAGGCGCGCCAGATCCACGACGTCGCCCTCGAGCGGGGGCGCAGCCTCGGCCTCGTCGACGAGCTGGCGGCGCTGCTGGCCGATGCGGTCGTGGGCGGCCTCGTCGTCGCCCGCTGACTCTCCAGCTCTCACCCGCCAGCGGGCCCTCCGTGTGAGGGAGGTTGCGATGTCCACCAACCCGAGCGGTCCGGTCGACCGGCCCGAGAGCCCTGTCTCGACGACCTCGACCGATGCGGCGGATGCGGCGGCCGGGGCGGATGCGGCGGCCGGGGCGGATGCGGCGGCCGGGGCGGATGCGACGGATGCGGCGGTCGCGAGGGCGCTCCCCAGGGACGACCCGCTGACGCGCCCTCGCGTGCTCGCCCTGCCCTCGCCGACTGCGGTGCGCGGCCTCGTGCTGGTCGGCGCGCTGCTCAGCGCCGGGCTCTTCGTCGGTACGTGGTTCCACCACGAGACGTCACTCGGTGTCGACTGGGTCCAGCAGGTGGCGGACTGCTCCGCGGGGCAGGGGTCGCCGAGCGCTACCGATGTCGAGGGCAGCCTGCTCCAGGAGCAGTCGTTCCTCGCGTGCGTCGCGTCCGCCCAGACCACGCTGGCCGCCTTCGCGATCGGGGGTGCCCTGCTGGCGGCTCTGCTGGGGGTCGCGGTGGCGCTCGTGGTGCCGACCGTGATCGAGCGCCGACGGCGCTTGCGTACCCATGGTGCGGCGGTGACGATGGCGACGCCACGTGTGGGCGAGCTGGGCGCGGAGCTCGGGCTCCGTCACCTCCCCCGGGTCGTCGTCGGGCCGCCGTCGACCCGGGATGCCTTCAGCTACGGCCTCCCCGGCCGGTACCGCATCGTGCTGCCGACAGCCGTGGCCATCCGTCCGCGCGACGCGCGCATGTTCGACCCTCTCGTACTCCACGAGCTGGCGCATGTACGCCGCGGCGACGTCGTGCTGGCCTGGGCCGCTCGCTCGTTCTGGCTGGCGCTCGTCCCGCTCCTCGTCGCTCCCGTGGTGCTGGCTGCCATTGAGCGGGACCTCTCGCTGCTGCCGTCCTATCTGTGGCGGGCGGCAGTTCTCCTCGCCGTGACCGCGCTGGCAGCGGCGGCCATCCTCAGGGGTCGCGAGTTCGAGGCCGACCTCGACAGCGCCGGCAGCCCGGCGCGGCGCGAGTCGCTGGCCCTGCTCCTGGACCGGGTCCGGCCCAGGCCGCTGCCCCGGTGGCGACGACCGCTCGCGTACCACCCAGACCCAGCCGAGCGGCGTGCCACGCTCGCCGACCCAGCCCGTGCCACTCGACTGTCCGTCCTCGACGGTCTGACGGCAGCGTTCCTGGCCGCGCTCGTGGTGCCGTTGCTCGTCTCGGTCGTCACGACGCTGCCGTCGGTCCGGGAGCACACCGTCATCATCAGCACCGCACTCGTCGGTGCGATGCTCGGGACCACCCTCGGGCTCGGGTTGTGGCGACGCTCGCTGGTGTGCCGCGTCACTGCCCCGGGCGCAGGCGCGGGCCCGTCGGTGCGGCCCGACGCCCTGCGGCTCGCCGGTGGCGTGTTCGTCGGCCATGCGCTCGGCGGGTATGCGTCGCTCGGGCAGGTCGGCGCGAGCACGGTCACGGGGTTCGACCATCCGTGGGTGGTGCTCGTGTCGGCGCTCGCGTCCGCGGGCGCGACGGTCGTCGTCGCCGCGCTCGGGGAGCTGGCGACCGCCGTCGCCCCGTCCGTCGGCCGTCGCACGTATGCCGCTCTGTGCGTCCTCGTCTCGACCCTCGTCTTCGTCCTGGTGCTGTGGGCAGCAACGACCCTGACCCAGGCGCTGGACCTGGGTGGCTGGATGCTCGGCGCTGCGGCGACGGTGACGATCGTCGTGCCGTTGGCCGTCGGCTGGGGAGCCCTGGTCCTGGCGGCCGCGGTGGCAGCCCTCGCATTCGCCGGGTCCCGTCTGCGACGGGTGCCTGCCGCGCCACCGGACTGGCTCCTCGAGAAGCAGCCCCCTGCAGGTTCGTCGACGCGAGAGGTCCCGGACGGCGGGCTCGACGCCGAGCACACGTTCGTGACGGCGTCGGCGTTCGGTTCGACTCATCCAGAGGCGCCCCACTGGGCTGCCCCTACGTCTGCGCGTGATGTCGCGGTCGCCGCCCTCATCGGCCTCACGACGGGCGGGTTCGCAGCGGCGTCGATCTGGCTCTACCGCGCCCTTGCCGGACCGGCGCCGAACCAGCAGGTTCTCGAACAGCGGTACTACGCCTACGTCTGGGTGTTCGCCGTGGCCGGCCTCGTCGCGATGGTCGTGTCCCGGATCCGCTGGGGCTTCGTGGGCATCGCCCTCGGGCTCGTGTCCGGCCTCGTCGCCTCGACCGTCGCAGCCCTCGGTTTCGTCATCGTCAACTCGTCCTATGGCGGCGCGATCACCGTCGAGTTCGTCATGGTGAGCCTGCGCCCGGCAGTCGGTCTGGGCCTGCTCCTGGCAGTCCTCGTTTCAGCCCTACTGGTCGGTCGGCGGCCGGGCCGCCTCGCCGAGCCCGACGAGTCGGGTGAGAACGGGCGCGCTGCTGCTGTTCGGTCCACGCCGGCCACGCGGCGGCGCCGCACTGTCGCTGTCCTCGCGCTGGCGGCGGTGCTCGCGGCCGGCCTCGCACAGGCAGTGGTTGCCGCCCGAGATGTCGTGGCGCCTCGGTTCGACGAGGCGGCCATGGCAGCGATGGTGCGCCAGCACCTCGGCGACACCGGGGACACCGCACGCTCGACGGTGGGTGAGGACGCCGAGGTGACGGCATACCTCTCAGGGTTCGTGCCCGACGTCGGGCGACGCCTGATCGGCGTCCGCACCGCCCTGGCCGACATCGTCGGGTCCCCGACGACCGACCTGCCGGCGCTCGCGGCTCGGGTGCGGGCCGAGGTGGTCGCACCGCTGGAAGGGCTGCGGGACACGGTCGCGCGGCGCGCGGTCAAGGACCCGGCGCTGCTCGCCGCACACCAGCTTCTTGCGAACGTCATCGATGTGGAGCTTGTGGCGGCCCGGGAGATCGGGGACGCCTACGCCGCGGCCGACCCCGTGCGTTTCAACGACGGGGCCACGCTGTGGGAGGCAGCCCAGCAGGAGTATGCCGAGTGGCTGAGCACGATGCTGGCCATGCGTCAGCGGGTCACGCGGAGCTGAGCGCCGGTCCCGGGTGCCGCGCCGATTTCATCGGACCCGGCCGCGACCGGTAGTCTTGGCGGGTTCGCCGTGCACCTACCTGTGGACGAAACCGGCCGAGAGTCGGTGGGGTCTGAGAGGCTGGGGCCCGGCGGGACGTTTGCAACCCTCCTGTCACGGGAAAGACCCGCGACCGCTGAGACCAGAGGAGGTGGGTTAGAAGCATGCGTCAGTACGAACTCATGGTCATCCTGGACCCGGAGACCGAGGAGCGCACCGTCGGCACCACGATGGACAAGTTCCTCGCCGTGGTGAAGAACGACGGTGGCACGGTCGACAACGTCGACGTCTGGGGCCGTCGCCGCCTGGCCTACGACATCAAGAAGAAGTCCGAGGGCATCTACGCCGTCGTCAACTTCACCGCTGAGCCGGCCACCGCGCAGGAGCTCGACCGTCAGCTGAACCTCAGCGAGTCGATCATGCGCACCAAGCTGCTCCGTCCGGGCGCCTGACCACGTCCCGGATCGACACGACCACCTCGATCACCTCGATCACTCCGGCGGGCGCGAGCCCGTCGGCGCGGTCACCCCGGCACGATCACCCAACGCAGGACTGAACGGAGCCACTCATGGCAGGCGACACCGTCATCACGATCATCGGCAACCTGACCGCCGACCCCGAGCTTCGGTTCACGCCGTCGGGGGCCGCTGTCGCGAACTTCACCGTGGCTTCGACGCCTCGGCAGTTCGACCGCCAGACCAACGAGTGGAAGGACGGCGAGACGCTGTTCATGCGCTGCTCGGTGTGGCGTGATGCGGCGGAGAACGTCGCCGAGTCACTCCAGCGAGGCATGCGGGTCATCGTGTCCGGTCGCCTGAAGTCCCGGTCCTACGAGACGAAGGAAGGCGAGAAGCGCACCGTCGTCGAGATGGACGTGGACGAGATCGGCCCGTCGCTGCGCAGCGCGACCGCGAAGGTCAACAAGACCCAGCGGGGTGGCGGCGGCGGCTTCGGTGGCGGCCAAGGTGGCAACCAGGGCGGCTGGAGCGGCGGCGGGCAGGACGACCCGTGGGCGACCGGCGGCCAGGGCGGTCACCAGGGTGGCAACCAGGGTGGCAACCAGGGCGGCAACCAGGGCGGCTGGGGACAGCCCGCCGGTGGCGGTCAGCCCGCGGCCGGGGGGCAGCCCGCGGCCGGCGGTCAGGGTGGCTGGGGGCAGGCTCCCAGCTACGACGAGCCCCCGTTCTGATCCGACCCGATCGAGCAGGTCAGCATTCGCCGCCCAGCCCGGCTGAGCGGCATACCAACCACATGAAGAACCCATCCCGGGGCTCGAACCCCGGGCTCTCATCCTGAAGGAGAGCACCACGATGGCAAAGCCCGTTGTGCGCAAGCCCAAGAAGAAGGCCAACCCGCTGAAGGCGGCGAAGGTCGAGAACATCGACTACAAGGACACCGCGCTGCTGCGCAAGTTCATCTCCGACCGCGGCAAGATCCGCGCTCGTCGCGTGACCGGTGTGTCCGTTCAGGAGCAGCGTCTCATCGCCACGGCCGTCAAGAACGCCCGTGAGATGGCCCTGCTGCCCTACTCGAGCTCGGCTCGCTGAGCCTCCGCTCGAGACTGAAGGAGAACCCCAATGAAGCTCATTCTCACGCACGAGGTCTCCGGCCTCGGTGCCGCCGGTGACGTCGTCGAGGTCAAGGACGGCTACGCCCGCAACTACCTGCTGCCTCGCGGGCTTGCCACGCCGTGGACCAAGGGTGGCCAGAAGCAGGTCGACGCACTGACCAAGGGCCGCGCTGCTCGCGCGATCAACGACCTCGACCAGGCCAAGGGCATCAAGGGCCAGCTCGAGGCGACGTCCGTCACGGTCGCCGCCAAGGCCGGCCAGTCGGGTCGCCTGTTCGGCGCCGTCAGCAACGGCGACATCGCCGCGGCCGTCAAGGCCGCCGGTGGCCCCGAGCTCGACAAGCGCAAGATCGAGGTGAAGCAGGCCATCAAGTCGGTTGGCTCGTACGAGGCAACCGTTCGCCTGCACGCCGAGGTCGCCGCGACCATCAAGTTCGAGGTCGTCTCCGTCTGAGCGGACCGTAAAGATCGGCCAAGGGGCCGGGCACCGCACCAGCGGGGCCCGGCCCCTTTCGCGTTCCCCCTCACGTCGAGTGGGCGCCCCGCCCCACCTGCCCCACCCTTCCCACGGCATTCCTCCGTCGAGTGGGCGCCCCGCCCCACCTGCCCCACGGCATTCTCCGTCGAGTGGGCGCCCCGTCCCATTGGTCTCACCCGTCCCACGGCATTCCTCCGTCGAGTGGGCGCGCCGTCCCACCCGCCCCACCTGCCCCAACGTCCTGTGTGACAGGTGGGGTTGGGTGGCCACTCGACGGTGTGGGACGGGTGGGGTTGGGTGGCCACTCGACTGGGGGAGCGATGCGGCGGCAGCAGCTGGTCTCAGGCGGAGTCGCGCAGGACGAGGTGGGTGGGGAGCATGGTGACCCGCTCGACCTGCTCTCCGCTGAGCAGCCGCAGCAGCGTGTCCGCCATGACGACGCCCATCTCCAGCGACGGCTGCGCCACGGTGGTGAGGCCCACTCGGCCGCGGGTCGCGAACTGGCTGTTGTCGAACCCGACGAGCGCGACGTCCTGCGGCACCCGCAGTCCGCGCTCCTCGAGCGCCAGCATCGCGCCGCTGGCCATCAGGTCGCTGGCCACGAAGATCGCGTCGACGTCCGGGAACTCGTCGACGAGGGTGAGCGTGGCACGCACCCCGCCGGCCTCGGTGAAGTCTCCCCGGGCGAGCCGGTGGTCGGTCAGCCCGGCGCTTGCCAGCGCGTCACGCCATCCGAGCTCGCGGTCGACCGAGGCCGGCATGTCGGCGGGCCCGGTGATGGTGGCGATGGCGCGTCGCCCGGCCGCGACGAGGTGCTCGACCCCGCGCCGGGCACCGGACCGGTTGTCGACGTCGATGTAGTAGTCGCCGGGGTGCGCGATCTCACCGAGCGGCCGGCCGCCGAAGACGACCGGAAGAGACTGTCCCAGGGAGGCGAGGAAGTGGTCGCCCGAGTGGTGCGACACGACGAGTGCGCCGTCGACGTTGCCGCCGAGCAGGTAGCGCCGGGTCTTCTCGGACGGCGAGCTCGGGTGGGTGAGCTGCAGGTTCAGGACATAGTCGCTGTCGTCGAGACGGTCACTGATCCCTTGCACCACGTCCGCGAAGTACGGGTCGCCGAAGAACCGGTGGGCGTTCTCGGGGACGACGAGCGCGATGGACATCGTCGCCCGGGCGACCAGCGAGCGCGCCGCCCGGTTGGGAACGTAGTTGAGCTCCTCGATGGCCTTCTCGACAACGGCGAAGACGTCGGGGCTCACGCGCGGCGAGCCGTTGATGACCCGGGACACCGTTGCGCGGGAGACACCGGCGACGCGTGCGACCTCCTCGAGCGTGGGTCGCCCGGACTGGCTCACCCCGGCTGGGGAGGTCGCACGCGTCCCGTCCTTCATTCCCTGCTGTCTCCTGGGTCCGTCGGCCGTGCCGGGTCGTCTGCCATCCGGCCCGTCCCATCGCGATCGAACGGCGCCGGCAACCGGCGTGTGGCGATGATCCGGGCATAGTCGAGCGCGCTCGCCTTCGGGGTGCGCTCCTGCGTCGTGTAGTCAACTCGGACGATACCGAAGCGTTTCGCGTATCCCCAGGCCCACTCGAAGTTGTCGAGCAGCGACCAGTAGAAGTACCCCCGCACGGGGACCCCGGCGTCGACCGCGTCGAGGATGGCGCCGACGTGAGCGCGGACGTATGCCGTCCGGTCGCGGTCATCGACGAAGCCGTCCTCGTCGGGGGTGTCCTCGAAGGCAGCGCCGTTCTCGGTCACGTGCAGGGCGACCCCGGCCGGGCCGGCATACTCCTCGTGGAGCCGGACGAGCAGGCGGGTCAGCCCTTCGGGCTGGATCTCCCAGTCCATGGCGGTGACGGGCAGGCCGCGCGGGTGGCGGAACGCGGCGTCGGCTGCTGGGAAGGGCGAGCGCGTGGCGCGGCCACCGTTCTCGTTGTCCGAGAGGCGGCTCGCGGGCGGCGTGTGCCCGACCGCCTCGCCGTTGTAGTAGTTGACGCCGAGCACGTCGATCGGCGTCGAGATGACCTCGAGGTCGCCGTCCATGATGTGGTCCTCGAGTCCCAGGCCGCGGACATCCTCGAGCACGTCCAGCGGGTACGCGCCGCGGAAGATCGGGTCGAGGAAGATCCGGTTCATCTGGCCGTCGATCCGGCGTGCTGCGTCGACGTCGCGCGGGTCGGTCGGGTCGAGCGGGTCGGCCACGGTGAAGTTCAGCGTCAGCCCGAGCTCGAGGTCGGCATCTCGGCTGCGCAGCTCGCGGACGACGCGACCGTGTCCCAGCATGAGGTGGTGTGCCGCGGCGAGCCCGTCGGCCGGGGAGGTGCGCCCCGGGGCGTGCATGCCCGCTGTGTAGCCGAGGAACGCCGAGCAGAAGGGCTCGTTGAGGGTCGTCCAGGTGCGCACCCGGTCGCCGAGCCGGTCGTGCACGGCCAGGGAGTAGGCGACGAACCGGTCGACGGTCTCCCGTGAGGTCCAGCCGCCACGGTCCTCGAGGGTCTGCGGCAGGTCCCAGTGGTACAGGGTGAGCCACGGCGAGATGCCGGCGTCGAGCAGCGAGTCGACGAGACGCTCGTAGAAGTCGAGCCCCCTGGCGTTGACGGGCCCTCCGTCAGGGCAGATGCGTGCCCACGACGTGGAGAAGCGGTAGGACTGCACGCCGAGCGACCGCATGACTGCCACGTCGGCGGCATACCGGTGGTAGTGGTCGCAGGCGACGTCGCCGGTGTCGCCCTGGACGACGGCACCTGGGGTGTGCGAGAAGGTGTCCCAGATCGAGTCGGTGCGCCCGTCGTCGTGGAAGGCGCCCTCGATCTGGTAGGCCGCCGTCGCGGCACCGAGGACGAAGTCCACGGGCACCAGGCGCCCCTGGCCCGCAAGGGAGTTCGTGCTCCGGATCTGGGTCTCGGTTGAGACGGTCTGGTCGGCGGTCATCCCTTGACAGCTCCTTGCATGATGCCGGACACGAGCTGGCGGCCGGCGATGACGAAGACGACGATGAGCGGGATCGCGGCGAGGACGACGCCGGCCAGGACGAGCGAGTAGTCGACGAAGTAGGCGGCCTGGAGCTGCTGCAGGGCCACGGGCAGCGTCGGGTTGCCGGGGTCGAGGATGATGAACGGCCAGAAGAAGTTCGTCCACGCCATGATGAAGGTGAACAGGCCGAGCATGGCCGCGCCGGGCCGCGCCGCAGGCAGCGCGACACTCCAGAAGGTGCGGAAGACCGAGGCGCCGTCGACCCGTGCGGCCTCGATGAGCTCGTCGGGCAGTGCCTCCTTGAGGTACTGCGTCATCCAGAAGACCCCGAACGCGCTGACGAGCGAAGGCAGGATGACGGCGCCGAGGCTGCCGATCCAGCCGAGCTTGCTCATGACGATGAAGAGCGGGACGATCCCGAGCTGCATCGGCACGCACATGGTGGCGATCACGAAGAGCAGCAAGGCGTTCGCACCGGTGAACCGCAGCTTCGCGAAGGCGAACCCGGCCAGCGTGGAGAACAGCACCACCCCGAGCGCAACGACCGTCGAGACGATGATGCTGTTGCCCAGCGCCTTCCAGAACGGGAGCGTGTCCACGACCGTGCTCGCGTTCTTGAAGAAGTTGCCGCCGGGGATGAGCGAGACGGAGCCGCTGTTGATCGCGGCTGCGTCCTTGCTGCCGATGACGAACGACCACCAGAGCGGGAAGACGCTGCCGATGAGGATGATCGTCAGGACGATGTATGCCGTCTTGCCGGCTCGTTGCTGCCGGGCGACGTTCCGCACGGCGCGAGACGCGCGCCACGGTCTGCCTCCGCCCCGGGTCTGGCGGCTGTCCTGGCCTGGGGACGGGCGTGTGGCGTGGTCGGGACCGTGGTCGGGGCCCTTGGTGGTGCGTGCGGCGATGGTCATCGGGACTCCTTCGAGGCGATGCGTCGCGTGATGACGAAGTTGATGACGGCGAACACGACGATGATGAGGAAGAGCAGCCAGGCGATCGCAGCGGCGCGGCCGAAGTTCTTCTGCGTCCAGCCGATGTTGTAGAGGTAGATCGTCAGCGTCTGCCACTGACGGTCGGCGCCACCCTGGCCGTACTGGTCGAACATCCGGGGTTCGTCGAAGATCTGCAGGCCGCCGATGGTCGAGGTGATCGTGACGAAGATGATCGTCGCGCGCAGCTGCGGCAGCGTGATCGAGAAGAACGTGCGGACCTTGCCGGCGCCGTCGATGAGGGCGGCCTCGTAGAAGTCCCGGGGGATGGTCTGCATGGCGGCGAGCAGGATCAGCGCGTTGTAGCCCGTCCACCGGAAGTTGACCATCGTGGCGATGGCGACGTGGCTGGCGAGCGTGTCCTTGTGCCACTGGACGGGCTCGACCCCGACCCAGCCGAGCACCTGGTTGATGAGCCCGAACTTGTCGCCGAACAGGTCGTTGAAGATGAGGACCACGGCAACGGGCGCGATGACGTAGGGGAGCAGGACACCCATGCGCCAGAAGGTCTTTGCTCTCAGTCCGGCGTCGAGGGCGGCCGCGATGAGCAGCGCGATGATGATCTGCGGGATGCTCGAGAGCAGGAAGATCGAGATCGTGTTGCGCAGCGCGTTCCAGAAGAACGGCTGCTTGAGCACATCCTGGAAGTTCTTCAGCCCGACGAAGTCTCCCTGGCCGCCGATGAGGTGCCACTGGTGCAGCGAGACCCACAGCGTGTAGAGGAGCGGGAAGAGCCCGACGATGGCGAAGAGGATGAAGAACGGCGAGACGTACGCGTAGGGAGAGACCTTCGCATCGAGCCGGCTGAGCCGCTGGCGGGTCTTCGAGCGATCGGTCCGGCGGACCGGGTTCGGTTGTGGTGCAGGGGGTTTCGAGGGTCCGCCTGAGTCGAGCGGCGGCTTCGCGGTGACGGTCACGGTGTGCTCTCTCTCATGCGGGACGGCATTCCGGAATGAGGTGTCCATTCCTCGCAGGCTCGGAGGTGACATCTCCCCGGCTCCAGCCCGGTGGGTGCGCTGGTGGGGCGCACCCACCGGACGTATGGGTTCAGTCGGTCAGCCGAGTGCTTCGACAGCGGCGACCCACTTGTCCCACGAGGCGGCCGGCGTCGACGAGCCGTCCTCGATGCGGGTCAGGGCCTTCTGCATCTCGTCGTTGATCGCGAAGTACTTCGTGCCCTTGAAGGGCGCGACCGAGATGGCCTTGAACCGGTCGGAGAAGATCTGGCCGGTCGGGGCGTTGTTGAACGAGGCGACCTTGACTGCGGCGAGGTCTGCGCTCGACTGTGCCTGGACCTGGCTCGGGAACGCGCCGACCTTCTTGAACGCCTTGATCTGCTGCTCGGGCGCGGTCAGCCACGCGGCGAGGATGCGGGCCTCAGCCGGGTGCTGGCTCTGCTTCGGGACCACGAGGTAGGAACCGCCCCAGTTGCCGCCGCCACCGGGGAACGTGTTGGCGACATCCCAGCCCTTGACGCCCTTGGCGTTGCCCTCGATGACACCGACCATCCAGCCGGGGCAGAGCATCGTGGCGAAGCCGTTGTGCTGGAAGCTGGCGGTCCAGTCGTTGCTCCACTGCTGGAGCTTGGCCGAGAGCTTGTCGGTGATGCCGGCCTGGACGACGGCGTCGTAGGTGGCCTTGACCTTCGGGTTGGTGGTGGCGATGACCGAGCCGTCGGTGCCCTCGTAGGTCTGCTCGATCTGGTTGATCATGCCCTGGTAGGTGGCGCCCATCGAGTCGAACCACGGGACCTTGGACTTGGCGGCGAACTGCTTGCCGGCGGCGAAGTAGCTGTCCCACGTCGTGCCCAGCCACTTGGCAACCGACTCACGGTCGCTCGGGAAGCCCGCCTGCTTCAGCAGGTCGCCGCGGTAGCAGATGGCCTCGGGACCGGCGTCGGTGCCGTAGCCGACGAGGTGGCCCTCGGCGTCCGTGGCGGCCTTGGTCTTCCAGTCGGGCCAGCGGCCGTCGACGTCGGCGTTCTTGAGGTCGACGAACTTGTCGGAGTACTGGAGGATCTCCGGAAGCCAGTCGACCTCGACGGCCTCGACGTCGGCCATGCCGCTGCCCGCCGCGAGGCGAGTGTTGAAGTTGTCGCGGGCCTCGTTGGAGGTTGCCGCCTTCTTGTGCGTGATCTTGATGTTCGGGTGGGTGGCCTCGAACTCCGGGATGAGGTCCTCATAGCCGAACTGGTTGAACGTGGCCAGGGTCAGGGTGACCGGGCCGCTGCCGCCGGTTCCACCTGCCTGGGTGGAGGGGCCGTCACCGCCCGCGGCGGAGCTGCACGCAGAGAGCGCCAGCAGTCCGACGGTGAGGGTGGCGAGCGCAACGGTCCGAGTCTGCTTGCGGCCCGCGATGCGTGCGCCAGATCGGGTGGGGCGGGGTGTCATGGAGAGCTCCTTCGGTCTTTACCCCTGAGTGGGTGTGAGAGCGCTCTCCGTGCGTGAATCTGAGCCGTGAGAGCGCTCTCACGGGAGAGAATGGGGGGTGGTTCGACCTGCGGTCAAGTGCCGTGTCCAATCCGTGATCAGGCGCGGTCGCGGCTTCGCGTCCGTGATGCCCCGTATGCCGGATGGCGGGGAAGAGACCCGGCGTGGCCCTCCGCCCGGGCGCCGGGAGGCGGTGGGAGCCCGTTGACCGGGCGGGTCCCGGCGCGGTGGTATGGAAGGCCACACGCTCGAAGTCGAGCGGGGGAAGGGGCCCGGCATGACGGCATACGACCTGCTCGCGATCGGCAGGGTCGGGGTCGATCTCTACCCGCTGCAGCAGGGACTGCCGCTCGACGAGGTGCACACGTTCGAGAAGTTCCTCGGCGGCAGCGCGGCCAATGTCGCGGTCGCGGCGGCGAGACACGGCAGGCTCTCAGGGCTGATCAGCGCGACCGGTGCCGACGCCTTCGGCCGCTTCGTCCGCCGGGAGCTGCTGCAGCTCGGCGTGGACGACGCACATCTGCAGACGATCGCCGGCGGGCCGCCGACGCCCGTGACCTTCTGCGAGATCTTCGCTCCCGACCACTTCCCGATCTGGTTCTACCGCTACCCCATCGCCCCCGATCTGTTGATCGAGACGGATACCCTTCCGCTGCAGGCGATTCGCGAGGCGTCGGTCTACTGGTCCACCGTTACCGGTCTGAGCCAGGAGCCGAGCCGGTCGGCCCACTTCGCGGCCTGGGAGGAGCGCGCGAGGGGCCCGCTCACTGTGCTCGATCTCGACTACCGAGCGAGCTTCTGGGGAAGCGCGGACGAGGCGCGACGGGTCGTCAGACGCTCAGTCCCACTCGTGACGGTGGCGGTCGGCAACCTCGAGGAGTGCGAGGTCGCCACGGGGGAGACCGAGCCCGAGTCGGCGGCCCGCTCGCTGTTGTCGTCCGGGGTCGAGCTGGCCGTCGTCAAGCTGGGCCCGCGTGGCGTTCTCGCGATGACCGCCGACGAGGTGGTGCAGGTGGGCGCGTTCCCGGTCGAGGTGGTCAACGGGCTCGGCGCGGGAGACGCTTTCGGTGGCGCGCTCGTCCACGGGCTGCTGTCCGGGTGGGACCTCGATCGGACCCTGCACTTCGCGAACGTGGCGGGCGCTCTGGTCGCCGGCCGGCTCGAGTGCTCGACGGCGATGCCGACGACCGCCGAGGTCCAGGCTCTGCTCGGCGACGTCGAGGTCGCCGACGGCGCCTTCTGACCCCCAGGACAGCGGCAACACACCGAGCAGTCGCAAACTTCGCCGGAAATAACCGCCTGAGTTGGCAGTTGGTCGGTGTGTTGCGGGGTGTCGGGGGCAAAGAAAAACCCGCCCCCGCTGGTCACGTCGCCGAACTCGACCAGCGGGGGCGGGTGCCCTTGACGCGGTGACCCGACAGGGGGAGGAGGTCACCGAGTCGCACAGGAGCAACTCACGAGAACGACTATGACTGGCGGACCTTAAAGAAGGCTGGGAAAGCCGTACCAGTTGCCTAGGACCGTGCGAGAGCGGCTCGTGGAGGGCCGCCGGGATCCGTCTCGGGAGCCTCGGCTGGGACGCCAGCACTGCCGTCGACGGGTGAGGTGGCACCCGGGGCGGACGCTGCCCGGTACGCCCGAGGGGAGAGACCGTGCTCGCGCCGGAAGGCGGCGCTGAACGCGAACGGGCTTGCATAGCCGACCTGCCCGGCGATGTGCTCGACACTGCCGGACCCTGACCGCAGCAGGTCCGCGGCCGTCGCGAGACGCCACTGGGAGACGTACGCCATCGGGGAGACGCCGACGAGCTCGGTGAACCGGCGCGAGAGGGTGGCTCGCGAGACGTGAACCTGGCGCGCCAGCCGCTCGAGCGACCAGTCGCGGGCCGGCTCGTCGTGGATGAGTGCCAGGGCCCTGCCGACGACTGGGTCGGAGCGCGCCGTCCACCAGGCGGGCGCCTGCGAACCTGGCCGGGCGAACCACTGGCGTACGGCCGAGACGAGCACGAGGTCCACGAGCCGGTCGAGCACGACGTCCTGACCTGGCAGGTCACGTCCCACCTCGCGTGCGAGCAGGTCGGCAAGGGCTGGGTCCAGCTCGCCCGCGCGAACGACCCCCACCGGTGGCATGGAGTCGAGCAGCCGACCGGTCACCTGGCTGGCGAGCTCCCACGTGGCCGAGAGGAACGTCGTCACCGGGCCGATGCCCGGCGCCGCGCCGTCGCTGGGCGCCGCGACGCTGGGCGCCGCGACGGTGGGCGCCGCGCCGTCGCTCGGCGTACCGGCCCCGGGCGCGGCACGATCGTCGGGGGCCGTGCCCGCGTTGCCCCACGTCCGCGTCCCCAGCCCCATCGACAGGGCCAGGTGCTCGCCCGTCAGCGACCGGCATACGTTGCCCGGCTCGATGACGATGGTGGGAGCCGTGCTGGGCGAATCGGCGAAGCGGTAGGGGGTGGGCCCCTTGGCCACGGCGACGTCGCCGGCCTCGAGCCGGATCGGCTCGCCCGTACTGGGTGTCAGCCAGGCCGCCCCGCTGACCATGACGACGATGCCGACGGCCGCACCGTCCTCGATCCGCAGCGCCCAGGGCGCTCTCATGTGGCACCGCAGCAGCGAGGCGCCTCGGGCGCGGTGGCTGTCGAGGATGGTGCTCAAGGTGTCCACTCGCCCGACGATACGCCGTCGTGAGACGAACGCGAAGGTATGTGCACCTGCGCCGTATGGATCATCTCACCGGGACAGGCTGAGATGAATGGCATGGACAACACCTTGATGCGCACCATCACCCTCGCGACCGCCCTCGGGTCAGGGGTCATGGGCGGCGTGCTCTTCGGTTTCTCGTCGTTCGTGATGCCGGCGCTCAATCGCATCCCCGCGGGCGACGCGATCCGAGCGATGCAGGCCATGAACCTCACCGCGCCCCGGGGCTTGGGCGTGCCGCTCCTCGTGTCGGGCGCCGGCTCGGTCGTCGTCGGCGCCTGGGCCCTGGCCTCGACCCACGGCTCGACCCGGGCGCTGCTCGTCGCGGGAGCCGCAGCCGGAGTCGCGGCGTTCGCGGTGACGGCCGCCTACCACGTCCCACGCAACAACGCCCTCGACCGGGTCGACGCAGCCTCGGCCGCAGCGGCCTCGGCGTGGTCGGACTACGAGCCCGGCTGGGTCACGATGAACCATGTGCGCACGACGCTGTCGCTCGCCTCGGCCGCCCTGCTCGTGGCCGGCGCGGTGCGCAGCGGCGGATAGCCCGCGAAAGCGCCGGCAGCTGCAGGGTCGGGGTCGCACCGGCAGCCCCAACCCTTCACGCCCCTGCGGTCCTGACCTACGCCTCCTGCGGCGGCGCCGACTGCCACAGCCCCATGAGGTTGCCCTCGGGGTCGCTGAAGTACGCGGTGAACCCCATCCCGGGCACCTCGTTCTTCGGCAGGACGGTCTTGCCGCCGGCCGCCTCGATCTTGCCCAGCGCGTCGTCGATGCTCTCGACGTCGACGGTGATGACCGGGCCGCCGAACGGCTCGCTGCGCTGCATCATGCCGCCGTTGATGTAACCCGGCTCGGTGGGTCCCTGCTCGCCGCTGGGGCCGGTGCCGGCCATGGTGTAGTCGAGGTCGGGGATGTGCTGCACGTCCCAGCCGAAAACGTTGCCGTAGAACGCGGCCGCGCGCTCCCGGTCGTCGTAGGGCACCTCGAAGTGGACGATTCGACCGCTCACCGGTCGCTCCTCTCATGCGGGTGCGTCGCCCGTCGGCGCACTTCTCGCAGCGTATGCCGGGGCGCCGACAGTCGACTGGTTGCTCAGCGGGCGCCCACGACCATCCACGTCTCGCTGCGCGCGCGCCATCCGAGGACGACGGCACGAATCACCATGAACGCCGTGAACGCCACCCAGAGCACGACCACGTCGTGAGCCGGCGAACCGCTCGGGCCCATGGCGCGGACGCCGAGGATGACCGGGAGGTACGCCGCCAGGGTGACGACCATGCCCCACGCGAGCCAGGTGCCGTCGCCGGCGCCGATGAGCACGCCGTCGAGGACGAAGACATATCCGGCCACGGCCTCGCTCAGCCCGACAACCACGAGAGCGGCCCCCAGGGCGTCGCGCACCGCCGGATCGGACGTGAAGAGCGTCGGGATCACGGAGTGCAGGGCGACGATGACGAGCCCGAGCCCGAGGCCGCCCCAGACACCCCACCGCACCATCGTCCCCATCGCGGTGCGGACCGCGACGCGGTCGCCGGCGCCGAGCGCCCGACCGGTGATGGCCTGGGCGGCGATCGCGAGGGCGTCGAGGGCAAAGGCGAGGAACGACCACACCGTCATCGCCACCTGGTGGGCGGCCAGCGTGACGTCCCCCATCGACGCGGCGACCCAGGTGGTGAGCACGAGAGTGGCACGCAGCGCGAGGGTCCGGACCAGCAGCGGGGTGCCGGTGCGAGCAGCGACGAGCACGCGTGCCGGGTGTGGCCGGAGCCGGGCCTGCGTGCGACGCGCCTTGACGAGCAGCACGCCGACGAGCGAAAGGGCCATACCCGTCTGGGCGATGACCGTGCCCCAAGCGGATCCGGCTATGCCCCAATGGAGCCCGTAGACGAACAGCACGTTGAGGGCGATGTTCACGCTGAATCCGGCGACGGACGCGACGAGGGGTGTCGTGGTGTCCTGAAGCCCACGCAGGACGCCGGTGACCGCGAGGATCACGAGCATCGCGGGGATGCCGAGGGCGGAGATGCGAAGGTAGGTCGTCGCCTGGTCGAGCGCCTCGGGCGAGGCCCCGAAGAGCGCGCAGATCGGGCGGGCGAACAGAGCCACGAGGACTGCCGTGACGGCGCCGATGCCGACGGAGAGCCACAGGCCGTCGATGCCGGCCCCGATCGCGGCTCGCTGGTCGCCGGCCCCGAGGTGGCGCGCCACGATGCTCGTCGTGCCATACGCGAGGAAGACGAAGATGCCGGCGGCCGTGATGAGGGCGGCACTGGCCACGCCGAGCCCGGCAAGCTCTGCAGTGCCGAGGTGGCCGATGATGGCCGAGTCGGCGAGCAGGAAGAGCGGCTCGGCGATGAGCGCGAGGAATGCCGGGACCGCGAGGCGCAGGATCTCCCGACGGTGCGAACCGCTTTGGGGAGCAGTCGTGTCCGTTGGCGTGCCCCGCTCGTCGGGCGACGTCATGGCACGGGCCCGAGGTGCTTGAGGGCCTCGCGGCGGCTCAGGCCGGACAGGCTCGGATGGTCGGCCACGAACGCCCTGACCCACTCGGGGTCCTCCTGCGCGTGGTCGCGCAGTGCCCAGCCGATGGCCTTGCGGATGAAGAAGCCGGGGTCGTCGATGTTCGGCTCGATGACGTCGGTGAGCAGCTGCTGGTCGAGCCGTTCCCGCGTGCCGACCTGGCTGATGATCGAGGAGCGCCGGACCCAGAGCGAGTCCGAGCCTGACCACTCGCGCATCCTCAGGCCCTCGATGGTGGGTGCCGCGAGGAGCGTGTCGCGCACGAGATGGGTGGCGATGTCGTCGACGACATCCCACCAGGCGCCGGCACGGATCAGGCTCTCCCACAAAGGCATTGCGTCGCTGTCGACCCACGCCCGGTAGGTGCGCAGGCGCGCGAGGGCGATGGCGGCATACCACTGCTCCCGGTGCGTCGCGCCGTGCCAGAGGGCGCCCACCGTGCCCTCCCACTGCGGGCGGTCCGCCATGAGGTACGCCGGGTCGCGCAGGATCGGGGTGAGCGTGGCCTTGAGCTCAGGCGAGGTGAGGCCGAAGTATGGCATGGCCGACTTCATGTAGCGCTGCTGTCCGGCGGCGCGCTCCGGGTTCGCCGCCTGCTCGAGCGCGGCGGTCACGGCCGCTACGAGCTCGGTGTGCACCCCCATGTCGGACATGCCGCCCAACGTAGCCGCTGGGTCCGACGGGAGGCGGAGGCGTCCACGACGGCATCCCGCCGCCCTGGAAGGGGCACCGTCAGAGCTTGCGGGCCACCCCGGCATACCCGAACGTCCACGGTCGCATGGCTTTCGGGAAGGGGCCGTACGCCGAGTCGAGACGCTCCACGACGAGTCCTGACTCCTCGACGATCCGGTCGATCGGCCGGGTCAGGTGGCACCCGTCGAAGACCTTCTTCTGGAGGGGCTCGAGTCGGCGCTGCCAGGCGTTCACCGTGGCATCGGGAGCGATGCCGTGCTCGAAGAAGTGGAGGCGACCACCCGGCCGGAGCACGCGGCGCACCTCGGCCAGCGCCCGCCGGACGTCCGGGATGGTGCACAGCGTGAAGGTCGACAGGACGGAGTCGACACTCTCGTCGGGCAGGGTCAGCCACTGCCCGTCGAGGTCGCCGCGGGTGATCGGCACGCGGCTGCGGGACCGGCGGCCGGCCGACAGCTGCCAGGCCACGTCGGAGGGCTCGATGGCAACAACGCTCGTCACCTCGACCGGGTAGACCGCGATGTTCAGCCCACTGCCGAAGCCGAGCTCGACGATCTCTCCGCGCAGCCCGCGGCACACGTCGGCGCGCAGCGCCATCATCTTCTCGTCCTCGCCGCCGGCGTCCACGAGGCGCGGCGTGACCTGCGTCGCCCAGAAGCCCATGGGTGGCCGGATGCGCTCAGGCCGGGGTGCCGAAGCGGGCCACATTGCGGGCGCGGGCCTTGGCCCGCTCTTCGTCGCGGTCCTTGGGCGGGGCGCTCGTCGTGAGGTGGTCGAGCAGGTGCTGCGTCGCGGCAGCGACCGCCTCGACTGCCTCGTCGAAGGCGTGCTGGTTGGCGTGGCTCGGCTTCGTGCTACCGCTGACCTTGCGGACGTACTGCAGCGCGGCGGACCGCACCTCGTCCGATGTGGCGGGCGGCTCGAAGTTGTGGAGCTGACGGATGTTGCGGCACATGACCCCACCGTATGCCGTGCCACCGACGTCCCGGCCCAAGCCGAGTCGAGTGGTCACTTCGGCACAGGAGAGGAGGCTGCGGACGAGACGAGTCGACTGAAACGGGGCCGGTGGGATGGGGCGGCCACTCGAAAGTGGATGAGGCGGCGAGGCCGGGTGGGGCGGGGTGGCCACTCGAGAGTGGATGAGGCGGCGAAGCCACGTGGGGTGGGGTGGGGCGGCCATTCGAGAGTGGATGAGGCGGCAGCCGGGTGGGGTGGGGCGGCCACTCGAGAGTGGATGAGGCGGCAGCCGGTTGGGGTGGGGCGGCCACTCGAGAGTGGATGAGGCCTCGTTTCCCGGTAGAGTGGCCCCTCTGTCACTCCCGCCACGCCCACCTCACCGGGTCGTGTCTGAACCGTGACCGAACTCTCCGTGATCCAGAGGTTGCGGATTAGGAGTTAGTAAACTTTACTAACTCCCGTGACCACCGCACTGCCGCGAGCCCGGCGCGTTTCTCCCCGCACTGCCGTTCTGCCGGCACACGGGCGGCGCCACAACCTCTCGCTCGTGCTGCAGCTGCTCTACTCCGTGGGCGCGATGAGCAGGGCGGACCTCGCCCGCCGGCTCGGCATGAGCAAGGTGACGGTGTCGGACCTGGTCGGCGAGCTCATCGAGAGCGGTCACGCGGTCGAGCTCGGCCCCTCCGACGAGGTGCGCCCGGGCAAGCCGGCCACCCTTGTCGACGTCAACCGCACCGGCCTGCAGACCATCGGCCTGGACCTTGCCGAGCACGAGACGCTCCGCGGCGCCGTGCTCGACCTCGACGGCAACATCCTCGTGCGCGCCGAGCGCGCCATCGGCGACGCCTCCGGGCAGGCCGTCGTCGACATCGTCCTCGATCTCGTCCAGGAGGTCGTCGCCGCAGCGACCGCGCCACTGCTCGGGATCGGCGTCGGCACCCCCGGCATCGTCGGCCCTGGCGGGGTCGTCGACACCGCGCCCAACCTCGGTTGGAGCAACGTGCCGCTGCGCGACCTCATCACGGACGTCACCGCGCTGCCCGTGTTCGTCGTCAACGACGCCGATGCCGCGGTGCACGCAGACCACACCCTCGGCGAGGGCGGCGACGACATCATCCTCGTCAAGATCGGGCGCGGTGTCGGTGGCGGGCTCATCGTCGGGGGACAGCGGGTCCGCGGCGCCCACTTCGCCTCTGGCGAGATCGGGCACGTCACAGTCGGCACCGACGGCGGCGCGACCTGCCGTTGCGGCAAGGTTGGCTGTCTCGAGACCTGGGTCTCGGCCCCCAACCTCGAGCGCGCCCTCGCCGCGACCGGCGACGACTCACCCCTGCGCGAGGCAGGCGAACGCCTCGGCATTGCCCTCGCCCCCGTCGTGGCGGCGCTCGACCTGTCCGAGGTCGTGCTCAGCGGCCCCGAGCGCCTGCTCGACGGAGTCCTTCTCGACTCCGTCGAACGCACCCTGCGCGAGCGGCTCCTTGCTCGCCCCACCACGCACCTGACGGTGCGACTCGCACATCAGTCCGACGACATCGTCCTGCGCGGCGCCGCCGTGCTCGTCCTCTGGGACCAGCTCGGGGTCGCCTGACCCGCCGGACGGCATACACCTATCCCCTCCACTCGCAACAGCGAACCACGGCCCGAGAAGCGCGGCCACCCTCGAAAGGAAACATCGGAATGAAGAAGACCCTCGGTCTGGCCGTGGCCACGACCACGGTGGCAGCACTGGCGCTGACCGCCTGTGGCTCGGGTTCGGCCGGTTCGGCGACGACCCCGGCCGCGAGCGGCACCGCCGCCAACGCGGGCAAGACGATCACCCTGTGGCTGGTCGGGACCGACACGCCTCAGGAGCTGCGCACCTACCTGCAGGACACGTTCAAGAAGAAGACCGGCGCGACGCTGAAGATCCAGGAGCAGGCGTGGCCCGACCTGGTCACGAAGCTGACGACCGCGCTCCCCGACGCGAAGAACACGCCTGACGTCACCGAGCTGGGCAACACGCAGGCCCCGACGTTCACCAATGTCGGCGCGTTCAGCGACGTCTCCGACATGTACGACGAGCTCGGCGGGTCCAAGCTGCTCCAGTCCTTCGTCGACGTGGGCTCGGTCGACGGCAAGAAGTTCGCGCTGCCGTACTACTTCGGCTCGCGCTACGCGTTCTACCGCAAGGACGTGTGGAAGGAGGCCGGCGTCAACACTCCGACCACCCTCGACCAGTTCAACGCGGCCGTGAAGACGATCGCCGAGAAGAACCCGCGCAAGATCAAGGACTTCTCCGGCTTCTTCGTCGGCGGTCAGGACTGGCGCAACGGCATCTCCTGGATCTTTGCCAACGGTGGCGACCTGGCGAAGAAGGAGAACGGCAAGTGGGTCTCGACGCTGGCCGACCCGAACAGCATCAAGGGTCTTCAGCAGCTGCAGGAGATCTACCGCTCGGCCACGAAGGCGCCGGCCGACGCCAAGGACCAGACGCCGTGGATCTACATCAACGACACGGACGAGATCCTCGACGAGAACCAGAAGGTCACGGGCAAGACGTCCCTGTCGGCCGCGACGATCATGGCGCCCGGCTGGGCGCACTGGTCGATCGGTGACCTCAAGGAGAAGGACGGCAAGAAGACCCGCGAGTGGAACGACGCCAAGTTCGGCACCTTCGTGCTGCCGGGCAACGACGGCAAGCCGGCTCCGGTCTTCGCCGGCGGCTCCAACATCGCGATCTCCAAGGCGAGCCAGAACCAGGCCCTCTCGCGTGACCTGCTCCGGATCATCTTCTCGCCCGAGTACCAGCAGATGCTCGGCAAGGCCGGCCTCGGCCCGGCCAACTCGGACTACGTCAGCTCGCTCGGCGACGACCAGTTCGCCAAGGCGCTCATCGATTCCGCCGCGAACTCGAAGCTCACGCCGGCCGCGCCCGGCTGGGCGGCCGTCGAGGGGAAGTCGATCATGGAGGAGTTCTTCTCCAAGATCCGTGACGCGTCGGACCTGACCGCTCTGGCGACGGAGTACGACGCCAAGATCACTCCCCTGCTCAACCTTCAGTGATCGCCCCGACAGCCAGGTGACAGCACGCTCGGCGGCCGGCCCGCACCTCCACGACGGACCGGCCGCCGGGCACCAGGCTCGAAAGGCAAGCCCATGACCTCGACGACCACCACCCCCACGCCGACGCCCCCCTCAGCCACGAGCGGACTCGTCTCCGCCACCACCCAGACCCGGCCGCGCACGAGGCGCAGCCGCCTGCCCCTGCTGTTCATCGTCCCGACGGTGATCCTGCTCGTTGCCGCGCTCGGCTACCCGGTCGGCTGGCAGATCGTGACGAGCTTCCAGCACTTCGGGATGCTCCAGCAGTTCGGCCAGCCCCCGGAATGGGTCGGGTTCGACAACTACAAGGCCCTGCTCACGGACTCGACCCTCTGGGTCATCGTCGGCCGCTCGATCGCCTTCTGCATCGTCTGCGCCGTCGTCACGGTGGCGGTCGGCCTCGGCCTCGCCCTGCTCATGCGTGCCGTGACGACCGCCGCACGGCTCGTCCTCCAGATCGCCCTGCTGTTCGCCTGGGCCATGCCCGTCGTCGCCACGATGACGGTCTGGGTCTGGCTCGTGGACTGGCGCCGGGGAGTGCTCAACTGGTTCCTCGAACAGGTCGGCATCGACGCTCAGGGCCACAACTGGCTCGCGTCGCCGCTGTCCTTCTTCGTCATCGCGGCGGTCATCGTCGTGTGGATGAGCGTGCCGTTCGTCGCGCTGTCCGTGTATGCCGGGCTGACCCAGGTCTCGCCCGACGTGCTCGAGGCGGCCGAGATCGACGGCGCCGGTGGCTGGCAGCGGCTGCGCTACATCATCATGCCGCTCATCGCGCCCGTGATCTCGATCGTGCTGCTGCTCCAGCTCGTCTGGGACCTGCGGGTGTTCACCCAGATCAAGCTGCTCCAGGACGCCGGCGGCGTCGCCAACGACACCCACCTGCTCGGCACATACATCTACCAGCTCGGCACGGGCACAGGGGAGTTCGGGATGTCGAGTGCCGTCTCCATCCTCATGCTGGCCATCACCGTCGCGGTGAGCTGGTACTACGTTCGCTCTCTCATGAAGGAGGAGACCCGATGAGCGCCCAGACCATCGCGTCGACCCCCTCGACGGATTCCACCCCCTCGACGTCCTCGCCCGAATCGACCCGACCCGGACGGTCTCCACGATCGACGCGCCGGGTTCTGCTGTCCGTCCTGGCCGTCGTGCTCGCCCTGGTGTGGGTGTTCCCGGTGTACTGGATGGTCAACTCGGCGTTCCTCGACAAGTTCACGCTCCAGCAGACCACGCCGACCTTCCTGCCCTTCGGTGGGTCGCTCGACAACTTCAAGGCCATCTTCGACGACTCGGGATTCATTGGGGCGCTGGGCATCTCGCTCACGGTGACGCTGATCACCGTCGCGGCCGCAATCGTGGTGGCCTTCCTGGGTGCGCTCGCCGTGAGCCGGTTCCGCTTCCGCGGTCGCATCTCGTTCATCCTCGCGCTGCTGCTCATCCAGATGCTGCCCGCAGAGGGGCTCTTCATCGCGCAGTACAAGATGATGAGCACGGTGGGTCTGCTCAACAACGTGATCGGGCTGTCGCTGCTCTACACCGCCGCGGTGGTGCCCTTCACGATCTGGATGCTGCGCGGGTTCGTGGCCGGTGTGCCCATCGAGCTCGAGGAGGCCGCGATGGTCGACGGCCTGTCCCGCACCCAGGCCTTCCTGCGAATCACCTTCCCCCTCTTGGCGCCCGGGCTCATCGCGTCGGCCGTCTATGCGTTCCTCCAGGCGTGGAACGAGTTCACCGTGGCCCTGGTCGTCATGACCGAGGACCAGACGCGGACGCTCCCGTTGTGGCTGCGCGGCTTCATCCAGGCGAGCGCGACCCGCGAGACCGACTGGGGCCAGGTGATGGCGGCCTCGACGGTCGTGGCGATCCCTGTGATCATCTTCTTCATCGTCGTCCAGGGACGGATGAGCAGCGGCCTCGTCGGCGGGGCAGTGAAGGGCTGACATGAACACGCACACGGAGGCGCTGCGGCGCCTCGTCCTCAGCACGCTCATGCCCGGTTTCGTGGGTATAACCGTCCCCGAGTGGGTTCAGCGGGAGTATGCCGCCGGCCTGGCTGCCGTCTGCCTCTACGGCGCGAACGTGGTCGACCCCGGCCAGCTCGCCCAGCTGTGCGCCGAGCTGCGGGAGGTCGCTCCCAACCTGCTCGTGGCCGTCGACGAGGAGGGCGGCGACGTCACGCGCCTGCACTACCCGACCGGCTCGACCCAGCCCGGCAACGCCCTGCTCGGAAGGCTCGACGACACCGCGCTGACGCGTGAGTCGGCGGCGACCATCGGCCGCGAGCTGACGGCATACGGGATCAACCTCGATCTCGCCCCGGTCGTCGACGTCAACTCCGCCGACGACAACCCGGTCATCGGAGTCCGCAGCTTCGGGGCGGAGGCGACCCTCGTCGCGCGGCACTCGGCGGCGTACATCGAGGGGATGCAGTCCGTCGGGGTCGCCGCGTGCGCCAAGCACTTCCCGGGCCACGGTGACACGGTGACGGACTCTCACCTCGCCCTGCCCCGGGTGGACGCCGATGCCCACGTGATCGACGCGCGGGAGCTCGAGCCGTTCCGGGCCGCGATCGCGGCCGGGGTGGCCAGCATTATGACGTCCCACGTCATCGTCACCGCGATCGACGCGCAGCGGCCTGCGACCTTCTCCCCCACGCTGCTCCAGGGAGTGCTGCGCGAACGGCTCGCGTTCGACGGCGTCATCGTGTCCGACGCCCTCGACATGGCCGGTGCCAGCGCGGAGACCGGCATCCCCGAGGCCGCGGTCCGCGCCCTCGTGGCCGGCTGTGACCTGCTCTGCATCGGCTCGGAGACGACTGAGGACGAGTTCGCCGACGTGGTCGACGCAGTTCTGGAGGCGATCGAGCAGGGTCGGCTCGAAACTACGCGAATTGGGCAGGCCGCAAGCCGCGTCCAGGCCCTCGCGGAGAAGTACCCTTCACATGGCTGGCGCCCGCCGCGCGGCGACGTCAGCGACCCGAGTCCCACTCCCTCCACAGGTGACTCGGGTTACCCCGACTCGTCGGAGAGTCACCCCGCGCTGCCACCCAGCGAGGTTCGACACTCCGGCGAGTCGGCTTGGTCGATCGACACGCTCGTCGCCGGCTTCGACATCGAGCCGAGCGTCCAGCCGTGGCTCGACACCCCGGGCGACGCGTACCTCGTCCAAGTCGCCTCGCAGCCGAACCTCGCCGTCGGGCCGGTGGCCTGGGGCCCGAACGCTGCCGGGCTGACGGTGGCCGAGGAGGACGTGCCGCCCGCCGCCAAGGTGGCCGTCGTCGGCCGTGGCCTGGCGAGCACGCACCCGATCTGGGCGGTGGCCGATCGGCTTCGCACGCAAGGACATCCGACGATCGTCGTCGACTGTGGCTGGCCCCGCGGCGGTGCCGACCTCGTCGTGTACGGAGGCTCCGTGGTGGTGGCTCGCGCGCTGGGCCGATACCTCGGCGTCGCTGCCCCATGAGTGGTGGAGTCAGGCTCGGGATCGACATCGGTGGCACGAAGACGGCCGCCGCCCTTGTTGACAGCGACGGCACCGTCGTGGCGTCCCGGTCAGCGCCGTCCGGCCGCGGGCCCGCGGAGGTCGTGGAGGTCGCGGTTCGACAGGCGCGCGAGCTGCTCGACGAGGCTGGGGCCCGCAGCGCCAGCAGAGACATCGCGGGTGTCGGTGGAGCATCGCCTCGGCCTGTGGCGGTGGGGGCGTGCATGCCCGGGCTCGTCGATCCGGCCACGGGACGGGTCCGCCATGCGGTGAACCTCGGAGTCGAGTCCCTCGATCTCGCAGGCGAGCTCGGCAGCGCGCTGGGTGTTGCCGTTGCGGTGGAGAACGACGTCAAGGCGGCGTCGCTGGGTGCGTGGCGTCTTCGTGCTGACTCCGGGAGCTCGGCACCCGGCGAGGCTCTGGCGTACCTGAACCTCGGCACGGGTCTCGCCTCCGCCGTCGTCCGCGACGGCGTGGTCGTCCGCGGCATCGACGGAGCCGCCGGAGAGATCGGCCACCTGCCGATCGGCGGAGACGCCCCGTGCACCTGCGGGCAGGTCGGGTGCCTGGAGACCGTCGCGTCCGGCTCGGCCCTGTCCCGCCTCTGGCCGGAGTCGCGGCGCTCGGTGCGCAACCCGTTCGTCGCGGCAGGCGCTGGGGACGTTGTCGCTGCTGCCGCCGTCGACGTCCTGTGCACGGGTGTGGGGCTCGCCATACAGCTGCTGGCGCTCGCGTCGGGTGCGGAGCACATTGTCATCGGCGGCGGCCTGTCGGCGCTGGGCGAGCCTCTCCAAGAAGGCATTCGGGCCGATCTCGCGCGACGCGCGAGAGCGTCGCAGATGGTCGCGGCCCTGGACCTCCCGGACCGCTTCGAGCTGCTCGACGGAGGTATGCCGGTCGCCGCCCTCGGTGCCGCGTGGCTGGGGTGGCCCGTGGGTGCGGGCCCTGCGGGCGCTCTGGGGCCTGCGGCGGCTGCGGGCGCCGTGGACGCGCCTGTCCGCCACCAGGCGGTAGCGGATGGCCCTGCCGGGAACGTCGGTAACGGCATACCCGCCGGTGTGGCGGACGAGGCGCCGCGCAACGGGTGGAGCGGTAGCCCGGGCCTCGCCCGCGATGAGAGAGTGGGCTGATGGAGGTCCTCGTCCAGCCCACCCCGGCCGATGCGGCCCGACGCGCGGCCGAGGTCGTGCTCGAGGGGCTGCAGGCGGCTGGGCGCGACGAGCCGACGCTGGGCCTGGCGACCGGTTCGTCACCGCTCGGGCTCTACGCCGAGCTAGCCCATGCCGTGTCAGAGGGACGCCTGGACCTTTCTCGCGCAAGGGGATTCGCGCTCGACGAGTATGTCGGGCTCCCGGTCGGACACCCACAGTCGTACCGTGAGGTGCTGCTCCGCGAGGTCTGTGCCCGGCTGGGGCTTCCGCCCGACAGGTTGCATGTCCCTGACGGTTCGGGGGTCGACGAAGCGGCGCTCGCGGCCGGCGCCCTGAGCTATGAGCGGCTCATCCGCAAGGCGGGCGGCGTCGACGTGCAGATCCTCGGGATCGGGGCCAACGGCCATCTCGGCTTCAACGAGCCGGGCTCCTCGCTGTCGTCACGGACGAGGGTGAAGCGGCTGTCGGACCGGACCCGTGCGGACAACGCGCGGTTCTTCGACACTGCCGACGACGTACCGACCCACTGCGTGACGCAAGGACTGGGCACGGTTCTTGACGCAAAAAGCTTGGTACTCATAGCAACTGGACCCAGGAAGGCCGATGCGATCGCGGCGGCGGTCGAGGGACCCTTGTCGGCGTCCTGTCCCGGCTCCGTGATCCAGTGGCACGCGGACGCGACGGTGGTCCTGGACGAGACGGCCGCCGCGAAGCTGCGGAACCGCGACTACTACGACGCGTCTGCCGCGGGGCTCTGAGGCGGCGTGGGGCCCCTTCGAGGGCTCGCGAGGCCGGGGTCACCGGTCCGCGCGGTCGTCGGCAGCGGTCCGGGCGGGACTGGAAGCGACGGGAGGCGACCGGCGGGCGCCGGAAGGCTCGGGCCGTCGGGCGCCTGGCGGCGCGGCCAGTGGGCGATTCGCTCCCGATTGTGCCTGTGGACAGACGCACAGGGGTCTGGAACATGTTCTCCACATCCCGTGGACGGGCGTCTACGCAGGTCGCCGTGCATGACTCGGCGACGGGGTCGACGGCTGACCACAGTTGTGCACACACGTTCTCCACACCTGTCGACGGCGTGTCGCCGACCGGCGTCCACGGGTTGTCCACAGGGGACACGCCGGGTCTTGCCGATCTGGTTGTAGGGCTCGACCGGCCCGCCCTACGGTTGCACGGTGCTCCTTCGGGGAAGGCAGCGTCGGGCGGGCTGGAGGGCCCCGCGACATCGATGTCGGTGGTCGGCGTTCTACTGAGTTGCACCAGCGCTATTCGCAATGTCAGGGGAAGGGGAGCACGTGTCGCTCGACGAGCTGAGCACCAGCGCGTTCGCGACCACGTCGCGTGACGGAGGGCCGCCGGACGACCGGCTGCCTCCTCAGGACGTCGGAGCGGAGCAGTCGGTGCTGGGGGGCATGCTCCTGTCGAAGGACGCGATCGCCGACTGCGTCGAGCAGCTCAAGGGCACCGACTTCTACCGTCCCGCGCACGAGCTCATCTACGACGCGATCCTCGACCTCTACGGGCGCGGCGAGCCGGCCGATGCGATCACCGTCGCCGACGAGCTGACCAAGCGCGGCGAGCTGCCGCGCGTGGGTGGGCAGGCATATCTTCACCAGCTCATCGCATCGGTGCCGACGGCGGCGAATGCCGGGTACTACGCGCAGATCGTCGCCGAGCGCGCCGTGCTGCGGCGCCTCGTGGAGGCGGGCACGCGCATCGTGCAGCTCGGGTACGCCCAGGGCGGCGGTGACGTAGAGGACATCGTCAATGCCGCCCAGGCCGAGGTCTACGCCGTCGCCGACAAACGTGGCGGCGAGGACTACCACGTCATCGGCGACATCATCGAAGCCACGGTCGACGAGATCGAGGTCGCTTCGGGCCGCTCTGGCGAGATGACCGGTGTGCCAACGGGATTCACCGATCTCGATGCGCTGACAAATGGGCTCCACCCGGGTCAGATGATCGTCATCGCCGCACGCCCAGCCATGGGCAAGGCTCTTGCACTCGATACGCCTCTGCCGACTCCCGATGGCTGGACGACCATGGGCGAGGTCGCCGTCGGCGACTTCGTGCTCGGTGCCGATGGCCGGCCCACGCGCGTCGTGGCCGCGACCGAGGTGATGTCGGACCGGCCCTGCTATGAGGTGGAGTTCTCCGACGGCTCGGTCATCGTCGCCGACGAACAACACCAGTGGTCCGTCGTCCTCGACGGGTCAACAGCCCGCGTGCTCACCACTGCACAGGTGCGATATGCCGCCGAGGTGGGTCACGTCGTTACGGTGGAGCGAACGCCTGGGGAGGGTGTCACGCGACTTGGTGCGGCGGGGTGGAAGTTCAGCCGCGTCGAGCCCGTGACGTCGGTAGCGGTGAGGTGCATCGAAGTCGAGGCAGCGGATCATCTGTACCTGGCGGGCGACGCGATGATCCCCACTCACAACTCCACCATCGGACTCGACATCTGCCGGTCGGCAGCCATCAAGCACAAGATGGCCGCCGTGGTGTTCAGCCTGGAGATGAGCCGCACCGAGATCACCATGCGCATGCTGTCCGCCGAGGCCGGCATCCAGCTCCAGCACATGCGCAAGGGCACGATGCGCGAGGAGGACTGGACCCGCCTCGCGTCGACCATGGGCCGCATCTCGGATGCGCCTCTGTTCATTGACGACTCGCCGAACATGTCGCTGATGGAGATCCGTGCGAAGTGCCGTCGGCTCAAGCAGCGCAACAACCTCAAGCTGGTGGTCATCGACTACCTCCAGCTCATGACGTCGGGCAAGCGGGTCGAGTCACGTCAGCAGGAGGTCTCGGAGTTCTCGCGCGCGCTCAAGCTGCTCGCCAAGGAGCTCGAGGTGCCGGTCATCGCGATCTCGCAGCTGAACCGTGGCCCCGAGCAGCGCACCGACAAGAAGCCTCAGATGAGCGACCTGCGTGAAAGTGGATCGATCGAGCAGGATGCGGACATGGTCATCCTGCTGCACCGGGAAGCGGCATACGAGAAGGACTCTCCCCGAGAGGGGGAGGCCGACCTCATCGTGGCCAAGCACCGTAACGGACCGACCGACACGATCGTCGTCGCCTTCCAGGGTCACTTCAGCCGGTTCACCAACATGGCCACCAACTTCTGATCTGTGTCGCGGCCGAGCAAGAAAGCCTGCCTACACGATCCAGCCGTGGGTGGGTCTGGTTGGCAGACATCCCGTGTGGCCTACACGATCCAGCCCGGGCTGGATCAGGCGGGCTCGGTGCCTGAGAGCGTTGTCGGTGGGCTGTGGAACCGTCGGGGGATGGACGCGCCCACCATGATGGTCAGGCTCGCAGGTGTCATCGACGCGCACGACTGGGACCAGCTGCCATCCTTGCTGCACGACGAGTTCACCTGTCGCTTCGTCCACACCGGAGAGACCTTCGACAGGCCCGGCTGGGTGCGGCTCAATGCGGAGTATCCCGGCTTCGAGCATCTCGTCCTCGAGGACTGCGTCGGCTCGGGCGACAGGGCCGCCGGACGCTCGCATGTCACCGGCTACGTCGGCGATCAGCTGGAGCACTACGAGGTGGCGACCTTCATCACGCTGCGTGATGGGCTCATCGCCGAGATGACCGAGGTCTGGGCCGACGTCGGTGCACCCGCGCCTCCGGGCACCCGTCCCGCCTGAGACGGCTGGGACGGGGCGCTCACTCGACCGGGGTGGAGCCGGCATTCGGCTGGGCCGGGTGAGACGAGACGGGGCGCTCACTCGACCGGGGTGGGGGCGGCGTGACGGACGAGCTCGCCTGCGAAGGCCCGGGTCGGCGCCGCACGCCGACCCGGGCCTTCGCCCGGGCTCACTTCTTGACGTCGAAGCGGTCCGCGTTCATGACCTGCGCCCACGCGGCGACGAAGTCGCGGACGAACTTCTCCTTCGCGTCGTCGCTGGCGTAGACCTCGGCGAGCGCCCGGAGCTCGGAGTTGGAGCCGAACACGAGGTCGACCCGGCTGCCGGTCCACGTCTGCTCGCCGGCGGCGTTCGTCGCCGTGAACTCGTCGGCGGCCTCTGTGGTCGGCTTCCACGTCGAGCCGAGCTCGAGGAGGTTGACGAAGAAGTCGTTCGTCAGCGTGCCCGGCCGGTCCGTCAGGACGCCGACGGTCGAGCCGCCGGAGTTCGCTCCGAGCACGCGCAGGCCACCGACGAGGGCCGTCATCTGCGGGGCAGACAGGCCGAGCAGGTTCGCCTTGTCGATGAGGAGGTACTCCGCCGGCAGGTTGCCGCCCTTGCCGAGGTAGTTGCGGAAGCCGTCTGCACGGGGCTCCAGGTAGCCGAACGAGTCGATGTCGGTCTGCTCCTGTGATGCGTCGACGCGCCCAGGCAGGAAGGGCACCGAGACCGTGACGCCGCCCGCCGCGGCCGCCTGCTCGACGCCGACGCCGCCGCCGAGGACGACGAGGTCGGCGAGCGAGACGGTGCGCTCGGAGCCGTCGTTGAAGTCGGCCCGGATGCCCTCGAGCGCGCGCAGAGCCGTGGCGAGGTCGGCGGGGTCGTTGACGTCCCAGCCGCTCTGGGGCTCGAGCCGGACGCGCGCGCCGTTGGCGCCGCCGCGCTTGTCGCTGCTGCGGAACGTCGAGGCCGAGGCCCAGGCGGTCTTGACCAGCTGCGACACGGTCAGGCCCGACTCGGCGATCTTCGCCTTGAGCGTGGCGATGTCGGCGTCGGTGAGTGGCTGACCGTCTGCCGCAGGCAGGGGGTCCTGCCAGAGCAGCTCCTCCTGCGGCACCTCGGGCCCGAGGTATCGGGCGACCGGGCCCATGTCGCGGTGCGTCAGCTTGAACCACGCACGCGCGAACGCGTCCGCAAACTCCTCGGGGTGGTCGTAGAACCGCCGCGAGATCTTCTCGTAGGCCGGGTCGAGGCGCAGCGCCAGATCGGTGGTCAGCATCCGGGGCTCACGCCGGCCGTCGCCGAAGGACTCCGGCACCATGTCGCTGCCGGCGCCGTTCTTCGGGCGCCACTGGTTGGCCCCAGCAGGGCTCGAGGTCAGCTCCCACTCGTAGGAGAAGAGGATGTGGAAGAACTCGTTGTCCCAGCGGGTGGGGTGGTAGGTCCAGGTGACCTCGATGCCGGACGTGATGGCGTCGATCCCCTTGCCGGTGCCGAAGGAGTTCTTCCAGCCGAGGCCCTGCTCCTCGAGCGGGGCACCTTCCGGTTCCTTGCCGACGTACTTCAGCGGGTCGGCCGCGCCGTGGGTCTTACCGAAGGTGTGGCCGCCGGCGATGAGCGCGACCGTCTCCTCGTCGTTCATCGCCATCCGGGCGAAGGTCTCGCGGATGTCGCGCGCGGCGGCGATCGGGTCGGGCGTGCCGTTGGGGCCCTCGGGGTTGACGTAGATGAGGCCCATCTGCACCGCGGCGAGCGGGTTCTCGAGCTGACGGTCCCCGGTGTAGCGCGCGTCTCCGAGCCACTCGGTCTCCGCGCCCCAGTACACGTCGTCGTCGGGCTCCCAGACGTCCTCGCGTCCGCCACCGAAGCCGAACGTCGCGAAGCCCATGGTCTCCAGGGCGACGTTTCCGGTCAGGACCATGAGATCGGCCCAGGAGATGCTCTGGCCGTACTTCTTCTTGACCGGCCACAGCAGGCGACGCGCCTTGTCGAGGTTGCCGTTGTCGGGCCAGCTGTTGATCGGCGCGAAGCGCTGCTGCCCGGCGCCGGCGCCGCCGCGGCCGTCGTGGACGCGGTACGTCCCGGCGCTGTGCCACGCCATCCGGATCATCAGGGGGCCGTAGTTGCCGAAGTCAGCGGGCCAGAACTCCTGCGAGTCGGTGAGCACGGCGGCGATGTCGGCCTTGACGGCCGCAAGGTCGAGGCTGTTGAAAGCGGCCGCGTAGTCGAAGTCGGCGCCGTTGGGGTTCCCCTCGACCGGGTTCTTCGCGAGGATCCTCAGGTTGAGACGGTTGGGCCACCACTCCTGGTTGCCCGTCCCGGCCGGGCGGGTGGCCCGGTCCCCACCGAAGGGGCACGTGGCGGCCTCCGGCTCGTTCATCTCGCCGACCTCGGCGTTGGGTGTGTGAAGCTCAGACACGGGAACGTCCTTCTTTCATCAGTGGGCACTTGCTGAGGCGACCTCGGGCGCGCACGAAGGGCACAGGCCCCAGTACGTCACCTCGGCCTGTTCGATCACGAATCCGTGGTCGTCGGATGCCGTGAGGCATGGGGTCTCGTCGACCGCACAGTCGACGTCGGCGATGACCCCGCACGAACGGCATACGACGTGGTGATGGTTGTCGCCGACCCGCGTCTCGTAGCGCGCGACCGACCCGGCGGGCTGGATGCGGCGAGCGAGGCCGGCGGTGGTCAGGGCGCGCAGGACGTCGTAGACGGCCTGGTGCGACACGTCACCCAGCTCCTCGCGGACGCGGCGGATGATCGTGTCGGTGTCGGCGTGCGGGTGCGCGTGCAGGACGGACAGGACGGCCAGGCGGGGTCTGGTGACCCTCAATGACGACTGCCGCAGCAGCTCCTCGACCTCCGACGGGGTGGGCATGTGGCCGAGTCTTGCCGATGATCTTGAATCAATCAAGTCTTAGTTTGAGACGCCGCGTGGGCCCCCGCAAGCTCAGCCCGGCGGTTGGGTGCGGTGTCCGACGAACTCGTACGCCTCCTCGACCATCACGTCCCAGTCGGCCTCCCAGGCTTCATCGGATGCACCGCCATCGGCCGTGCCGAGCACCACCCACTCGCGCATCGGTCGGCCCTTGCCCGCCGTGAACGGTATGCCGCGACCCGCCGCGACCAGATCGGCACACCGCGCGGCCGGCAGCTTGAGCACGAGCCCAGCGTCCATGAGCATCACGAAGATCCGGCCGTCGACGCGTAGCCCCGCCGTGCCTCCGAAGCCGGTCCCCGCCGTCACGTCGGGCAGCGCAAGGTAGTCGTCCGCGAGGTGCTCGAAATGCTGGCGTGGTGTCATCACAACGCCCCTTTCATCGACCTTCAAGGCCAGCATGGACCGAGGGTCTGACAACGGCCGGTCCCTGCTGCCGACTCACCTAGCGACGGAGTCCGAGATGGCTGACTATCCACGGCTGCTGCACACGGTTCTCGACACGACCGACGTCCGAGGGCTGGCGGAGTTCTACCGCGAGCTCCTCGGGCTGCAGTACCGCCCGGGCGACGAGCCCCCGGCAGACCACAGCGAGGACGATGCGGACTGGCTCGTGCTCGTCGACTCCGACGGCGTGCGCAAGCTCGCCTTCCAGCTCGTCGACCGGCTGGAACGGACGACCTGGCCCGAGCACGACGTGCCGATGCAGCTACACGTCGACTTCACCGTCAGCAGCGTCGCGGAGCTGACCCGACACCGTGACCGCGCGCTGTCCTTGGGCGCGCGGATCCTGCTCGACCGCACGGACGAGGAGGGCGAGCCCCTCTACGTCCTCGCGGACCCGTCCGGCCACCCGTTCTGCATCTTCGTCGCCTGACGGCCGCCCGTGACTGGTGCCACCCGACCGGCGCCACCCGACCTGCGCCAGGTGCCCGGCGCCACCGGACCGGAGCCCGCTGGCGTTCACGCGGGCGGACGGAGCGGACGCTCGATACGATGCATCCGTGCCCAGACTCGTGCTCACCGTCATCGGCGACGACCGCGCCGGCCTCGTCGAGGCGCTGTCGGACGTCGTGTCGGCGCACGGCGGCAACTGGGAGCACAGCCAGCTCGCCGAGCTCGCAGGCAAGTTCGCCGGCATCGTCGTCGTCGCGGCGCCCGCTGATCGGATCGAGTCCCTGACCGCATCGCTGCGCGAGCTGGACGGGCTCCTGGAGGTGTCGGCGCAGCACGGCACCGACACCGACGCGGGTATGCCGGACCACGACCACCGGCTCGCGATCGACCTCATCGGCAACGACCATCCAGGCATCGTCCACGACGTCTCGCGCACGCTGGCCAGGCACCACCTGTCCATCGAGAAGATCGACACCGCGACCCGGGACGCGCCGATGGCCGGCGGTCGCCTGTTCGAGGCCCACATCGTCGTCGCCGTGCCCCGCTCGGCCGACCCCGCAGCAGTCCGCGCCGACCTCGAGCGCATCGCGACAGAGCTCGTCGTGGAGATCGCCGTCACCGACGGTGCCGGGTGAGCCCACGCCTGGCGACCGTCGTCGCAACGTGAGCGTGGCCCGATGACCATCGAGATCAAGCCGGCGACCCGAACGCGGTTCGACGACCTGGCCACGATGCTGGGGCCGAAGAACCCGACCTCCTCGGTCTGCTGGTGCCTCAGCCATCGGCTCGACTCGAAGACGAACGCCGGTCTGGTCGGGCCCGCCCGGGGCGAGTACGTCCGACGCCTGGCTGGTCGCCGAGTCGCCCCGGGGGTCCTGGCGTACGACGATGGAGTGGTCGCCGGGTGGGCGGCCGTCGCACCGCGCTCGGAGCTGCCGTTCGAACGCTCGACGAAGATCCCGCACGTCGACGACCTGCCGGTCTGGTCGATCTGGTGCATCCGCGTGCGGCCCGGCTTCCGAGGACGAGGAATCGCCCACGCACTCCTGGCGGGAGCGGTCGAGTATGCCGTCTCCAAGGGTGCGCCCGTGGTCGAGGGGTACCCGGTCGACAACCACGGGGAGAAGGTCGACCTGACGATGGCCTACGTCGGCACCCGCTCGCTGTTCGAGCAGGCCGGGTTCACCAAGGCAGCCGACACGACGTCCGTCTCCGGCGGTTTCCCCCGCGTCGTCATGCGCCTCGACCCTGCCCGCTAGACCCCGCAACACACCGAGCAGTCGCAAGCTCGGCCGGTTATTACCGTCGACGTTGGCGACTGCTCGGTGTGTTGCCTCAGAAAGGGCGGGCCCCGGGAACCTTGCTAGTGCCCCGGTCCGGTGATCATCTGGCGACGCTCCGACTCGTGGGCTCCGCCCTTCTTCGCGAGGGTCTCGCAGGCGGCCTCGATGTCGCGCGCGAGCGTGTCGACGTGCTCGCGGCTCAGGGTCTCCTTGACCAGCGCCCGCATGATCGTGACGTCCTGGGCGTTCGGAGGCAGGGTGTATGCCGGCACCATCCAGCCGCGCTCGGCGGACAGCTGCCACGCGATGTCGAACTCGTCGTAGCCCGGGTCCGAGGACAGTCGGAACGCCACGAGCGGGAGCTGCTCCTGGTCGCGACCGATCAGCTCGAAGCGGCCCATCGCTTCGAGCTTCTCGCCGAGGGTCCGGGCGTTCTCCTGCATGTTCCGCATGATGTAGGCGTAGCCGGCGCGGCCGTACCGGACGAAGTTGTAGTACTGCGCGAGGACCATCGCCGACCCGGTCGAGAAGTTCAGCGTGAATGTCGCATCGGTCTTGCCGAGGTAGTTCTCCTCGAACACGAGCGGCTTCGCGAGGTCCTCCTCACTGCGGAAGACCAGCCAGCCGATTCCCGGGTAGACGAGGCCGAACTTGTGGCCCGAGACGTTGATCGAGCGCACCTGCTCCAGCCGGAAGTCCCACTCGGAGTCCGGATAGAGGAACGGCCAGACGAACCCTCCGCTCGCGCCGTCGACGTGCAGTGGGACGTCGATCCCGCGCGTGGACTTGATGTCGAGCAGCAGCTTGTTGATCCCGACGATGTCGTCCCGGTGCCCGGTGAAGGTCGTGCCGAGGACTGCCGCGACGCCGATCGTGTTCTCGTCGACGAGCGGGGCGACGTCCTCGGGCCCGATCGTGTACTTGCCCGGCTGGAGCGGCACGATTCGCGGCTCGACATCGAAGTACTTGCAGAACTTCTCCCACACGACATGGACGTCCCCGCCGAAGACGAGGTTGGGCGACTCGGTCGACCCGCCCTCGGCCGTGCGACGTTCGCGCCACTTCCACTTCAGGGACAGTGCGCCGAGCATGATCGCCTCGGAGGATCCGACGGTGCTCGTGCCTGTCGTCGGGCCCGGCGCGTGGAAGAGGTCGGCGAGCATCCGGATGCACCGCTGCTCGATCTCGGCTGTGCGGGGGTACTCCGCGTGGTCGATGAAGTTGCGGTGCAGGTTCTCGGCGATGAGGCGCTGGGCCTCGGGTTCCATCCACGTCGTGACGAACGTTGCGAGGTTGCGGCCCGGATCGCCTTCAAGCGCAAGGTCTTCCGCAACGAGACGCATTGCGTCGGTCGGCGACATCCCGCCTGTGGGGAACTCGCGGCTCGGCACCTCCTGCGTGATGAAGCGGTTCCCGAACAGGGCTGCGTCGGCTGTCGGGTCGGACGTGTCGGGCTGGTGGGGCATGGTTCTCCTTCGTTCGGTGAGGGCCTACGGATCGGAGGTCACGGCTCTGTGGAGGTCACGGGTCTGGGGAGGTCGCGTCGCGCCGCCACGTCGTGCGCCCACGCAGGCAGCATCAGCGCGGCCCCCACGAAGAAGCACACGGCGCCGAGCAGCGTGCCGGCCAGGGACCAGGGCACGTCGACCATCTGGCCGGTGCTGGGCAGGACGAAGCTGGCGATCGCGGAGGCCATGAACAGGATCGAGCCGACCATGTTCACCCATGCGATCCACCACGGCAGTGAGCGCGGCCGGTAGCTGAGGAAGCGGCCGAGCGCCAGGATGGCGAACGCGCTCGCGATGAGAAAGAGCGTCGAGCCGACGAAGTCGGGTCGCCAGACGCGGCGGTCCTGCTGCACGACGGTCGCATTGTGCAGGAGCGCGGCGAACGTGCTGACGTTGAAGCACAACGTTCCGGGGAACTGGGTGGCCGCGGCCAGCCAGTTGCGGTCGTGGGGCAGCCAGGCCCAGAGGCGCACCGGTTCCCTGACGCGCTGTCGCCGCTCGTCGACGTCCGTCATCGCTGGCGACTGCGCCTGGAGCAGCTGGCCGAACGACGCGGAGGTGAAGAAGATCGACCCGATGAAGTAGGTGACGGAGTCGGCAGTGCCACCGACGGCGTCGATGTATGCCGGGACCGAGCCGAGCACGAAGCAGGCCGAACCGATCATGAACAGCCACGCGACGGCGGTGTTGAGACCGGCCGGCTTGAGTCTCATGTCGCCCCCTCGACAGGTCCTGGCGCGTGCGTCGCCCTCCCATGGTCCACCCTGCCGGAGGGCCGAGCCAGGTTTCGGTGGAAGTAGGCCTTGGCCGCGCTACCCGTCGGCCGCTGCCGCGAGCGCCCGTTGTCCGAGCTCACGGACGGCGTCGCGCAGCTCGGGGCACTGGACGACCCGGTATGCCGCGGGCAGCCGGGTGAGCTGTTCGGCATACCAGCGCGGGTTGCTCGTGCTGCCCACCAACCGTGTCGTCGTCCGGCCGTCGGACGACTCGACCGCCTCGAGCCGTCCCATGGCCCGCGAGATGCAGCGGGCGACGACGTCGACCGGCGCGTCGATGACGAGCTCGACGTCGTACTCCCAGCCGAGCGCGAGGTGGTCCTCGAGGAAGGCGACGGGATCGAGGTCGGCAGGACGCTCGAACGTGTCGTCGAGCACCTCGACGTGGCGCACTCGGTCGATGCGGAAAGCCCTTGTCGCGCCGGATGGCACGACCCGGCACAGGAGGTACCACCGCCCGTGGCGGACGACGACCGCCCAGGGCTCGACGCGCATCTCCCACTCGGTGCCCGCCTCGGAGCGGTAGCCGAGGCGCGCCTGGAGCCGGCTGGCGCACGCCTGCACCAGCTGGGTGGTCGTCTCTGGGTCGGGCCGGGCAGCTGCGCGGTCGGGGGCGGGTGCCGTCGTGCGGCGGACGGCCTCGGCCTGGGCTGCGACTGCTTCGGGAAGGACGCGGACGATCTTGCCGAGTGCGCTGCCGACGGGGTCGGCCGGGTCGCCCGCCTCGTGGTGGCCATCGAGCACGGCCATGACCAGCCCCAGCGCCTCGGCCGGGCTGAACATCAGCGGTGGGAGTCGCAGCCCGCGACCGACGTGGTACCCACCGTACGGGCCTCGGACGGACTCGATGGGTATGCCGGCCTCGCGCAGGATCGCCACGTAGCGCCGCGCTGCCCGCTCGGAGACACCGAGCTTGTCGGAGAGCCGCTCCGCGCTGATGCCGGGGGAGCCCTGGATCAGCTCGAGCGCGAGCAGGGCACGTGCCGTGGGGCTGGCGTCGGGAATCATTCACATCACCCCAGATCCGGAAGCGACTCGTCCGGATCGAAGCCTAGCCGCGGCGTCGGACAGTGCCAGAGCCTGACATCTTCGAACCGCCTGAGCTGCATGTCCCCTCCAGATGATCTCGACGACATAGCAAGTCCGCGTGCCGGCCTGCTGTTGAGCGTGCCCGCCCTTGGCCGCATGGACTTCGTATGTCCTTCGGGACAGTGCGTCAGCAGGCCGCGGTCGCAACGGCACGCTCGAGGCCGTCGAGGACCAGGCCGAGGCCGTACTCGAACTCGTCGCCGTAGTCGTACCCCGGCTGGAGCACGTGCTCGGTCGCGAGCTCGACGAGGTAGGGGTAGTCGTCGGGCGAGATGGCGGGCATCATCGCCGCTGCCACCTCGACGGCCTCGTCGGCCGTCTCGAACGGCAACGTCGTCTCCTGCAGCACGAAGCCGTACACGTACGCGTCGATCAGGGAGAAGGCGTGAGCCGCCATCGCCACCGAAAACCCTTGCACACGAAGGCAGCCCACGACAGCGTTGTGGTGTCGGAGGGTCGCCGGGCCGGGCGAGGTCCGCGACTCCATGAGCGGTGCCGCCCATGTATGCCGCCGCAGCGCCGCCCGCTGCGACCGGCAGCGCCGCTGCAGCTCGGATCTCCACGGCCCGCCCACGACAGGCAGGTCGATCTCGGCGAAGACAGCGTCGACCATGCCGTCGACGAGCGCGTCCTTGTTGGCGACGTGGTTGTAGAGCGACATCGCCTCGACCCCGAGGGACTGGCCCAGCCGTCGCATCGTGAGCCCCTCGATCCCATCGCGATCGGCGAGCTCGACCGCGGCGCGCAGGACGCGCTCCCGGGTGAGCGGCATACGGCTGGAGGTGGACGTGCGTTGCCGGGCCGGCATGGGCTCCCTTCCGGGGGTTGACGACACTTACAGCGTAAGCCTACCGTGGACGCAGGAGGACTTACACCGTAAGTCGAAGTTGAGAGGACACGTCATGTCAGCGCCGATCGAGTCAGCTCCGTCCAGCACCGCACCGGCAGGAGCCGATGCCGGCATGCAGGCGGTCGTGCAGCGGGAGTACGGGACCGATCCGGCGGCAGTGCTGCGGCTCGACCGCGTCCCTCCTCCGCGTCCGGGTGACGACGGGGTGTTGGTCCGGGTCCACGCCGCGAGCCTCGACCGCGGGACGTGGCACGTCATGGCCGGGCTGCCGTTGGTCGCCCGGCTCGGCCTCGGCCTGCGCCGCCCGAGGACGCTCAACCCAGGTCGGGCCTTCGCCGGCACGGTCGAGCAGCTCGGGGCGAACGTCAGCGGCCTGCGCGTGGGTGACGAGGTCTACGGGACGGCAGGGGGCGCCTTCGGCGAGCTCGTCGTCGCCCGGTCGCGCCGCGTGGCCCTTCGGCCCAGGTCGGTGTCGATGGAGGCCGCGGCCGCGACGACCATCTCCGGGCCGACCGCGCTGCAGGCGGTTCGCGACCGCGCGAAGGTCACCGCCGGTCAGCGGGTCCTCGTCCTCGGCGCCTCGGGCGGAGTGGGGAGCTTTGCCGTCCAGATCGCCAAGGCGCACGGTGCCGAGGTCACCGCCGTGTGCAGCGGCACCAAGGTCGACTTCGTCCGCGGGCTGGGCGCCGACGACGTGATCGACTACGCGACCAACGACCTCGATGGCAGTGGCCCGTTCGACGCGATCCTCGACATCGGTGGCAACCGGCCGCTGTCGCTGCTTCGACGGCTGCTGACGCCGCGCGGTCGCCTCGTCATCGTCGGCGGTGAAGGCGGCGGGCCGTGGCTGGGCGGCATCGACCGCCAGCTCCGGGCGAGCCTCCTGTCGCCCTTCGTGGGGCAGACCCTCGGCACCGTCATCGCCTCCGAGAACGCCCCGGACCTCGACATTCTCCGTGACCTCATCGACAGCGGACGGGTCGTGCCCGCCGTCGACCGCGCCTACCCCATCGACGACGTCGCGGCTGCGATGCAGCACCTGGTCGACGGCCGGACTCGCGGGAAGGTCGTCCTCACCATCGCCCCCTGAGCGCCCGGAGGCCCACGCCGGTCGTGGCTTAACCTGCCTAGGGTGAGCGGGACGTGGGAGACGCAGGAAGGTCGGACGACCGCAGGGCCGGTGACTGATGCGGAGGTCCCCGGCTACGTCAAGGCGCTGGGGCTGCCGGGCCTCGCCGACATCCATGTGCACTTCATGCCGGACGCGATGCAGCAGAAGGTGTGGTCCTTCTTCGACGGCGCCGACGAGAACTACGGCACCTCGTGGCCGATCGCCTACCGCGACTCCGAGGAGCAGCGCCTCGCGACCGTGCGACACCTGGGGCTCAAGGCGATTCCGGCACTGAGCTACGCACACAAGCCGGGGATGGCGCAGTGGCTCAACGCGTGGGCGGCTGACTTCGCCGCCCGTGTGCCGGATGCCGTGCACTGCGCGACGTTCTACCCGGAGCCGGGTGTCGAGGCCTATGTCGACGACGCCCTGCGCGCCGGCGCGCGCCTGTTCAAGCTGCACGTCCAGGTCGGTGAGTTCGCGCCGGACGAGGTGGCCCTCGCCGGGGTCTGGGCGACCCTCGAGGAGGCGCAGGTCCCGGTCGTCATCCACGCGGGCTCGGCGCCGCTGCGGGGCACGCACACCGGGCCGCGGGCCGTCGCGACGGTTCTGTCCCGGCACCCGGGCCTCGTCCTGGTCGTCGCGCATCTGGGTATGCCGGAGTACCACGAGTTCGCCGACCTCGCCGAGACCTACGACGGTGTCCATCTCGACACGACCATGAGCGCCACGGACTTCACAGACCGGTTCGCCCCGCTGCCAAGCGACTACGTCCGGCGCCTGGACGCGCTCCGCGACAAGGTCGTGCTGGGCTCCGACTTCCCGAGCATCCCGTACCCCTATGCCCACCAGCTCGAAGCGCTCGCACGTCTCGGCCTCGGTGACGACTGGATGCGGGCCGTCCTGTGGCACAACGGAGCCCGCCTGCTCGGGCTCGCCTGAGACGCCGCCCAAGCGCAACCACGCCGGATGCCGGTGGGGGGCGGACGGCATACCGCGGGGTCACGTCATGTGCTCGTCGAGGAACGCCAACGTGCGGCGTATCGACAGGGGCCACTGCGACGTGAAGGTATGCCGCTGGCCGGGGTAGACGTAGAACTCGACGTCCTTGCCTTCGTCCTCGAGCGCGGCCACGGTCTCGCGCGACCACTCGATCGGACAGTCGTCGTCGAGGGTGCCGTGGTGGATGAGCAGCGGTTCGGTGATGCGGTCGAAGTATGACCTCGGGCTGGTCTCCCGCCAGTTCGACGGCTGCGCCTCGGGCGTGCCCAGACGGGCGATCACCTGGCTCGCCGCTCCGGCGCGCGACGTGTCGCGACGCACCCAGCGGTTGAAGTTGTCGACGGTGTCCGAGCTCACCGGCGAGTAGGCGACGGCAGCGCGGAAGAGGCCCGGACGCGCGACGAGCGCGTTGAAGACGACCCCACCACCCATCGAGCGCCCGATGATGCCGACGCGCTCGGGGTCGACGACCTGTGCCTTCTTGAGCGCGAGGCCGGCGTTGATGGCGTCGACGGTGTAGCCGTTGCGCAGGTTGGCGTCGTTGCTGGGATCCTTGCTCGACTGCGCGTGGTTCCGGTAGTCGATGTGCAGCGTCACGTACCCGTGCCGAGCCAGGTAGTCGCGCTCCCGCAGCATCGTCTCGCCGTTCGTGTACTCCGCGGGGTCCACGTAGCCGTGCGCGAGGACGACGGCGGGGAACGGCCCCTGGCCACGCGGGATGTTGATCCGTCCGGAGATCGTCAGGCCGTTGCTGTGGTACGTCACGAAGTACTGGCGGTAGGCACTCGTGCTGCCACCCTCCCGCCCCAGCCGCAGGTCGCCGCCGGAGTACGGCGAACCGATCAGTGCTGCGATGCTCGCGGGGTCGGGCGGGCGTTCGTTGGTCGGCTTCGTCGTGGGCTCACGTGGGCCCGGCGCGGTCGGGACGGATGTGCCCGGGGCTGAGGACGCCGGCTCGTCACCCGGGATGCCGTCGGTGTCACCAGACCCAGCCGACGACGTTGGCGGCGGGGCCTGGCGGCTCTGGGTGCACGCGGTCGCGGGCAACAGCACCGCCAACGCGGCCAGGGCGGCCACGAGCGGTCGAACGGCTCGGCGACAGTCGTTCACCCATCGAGTCTCACCCAGCGGGCAGATGACACCTAGCGCCGTGACCAGACTGCAACCTGCGACGCACTCGACTTCCGGGGTGAAGGGAGCGATCAGCTCAGGCGATGCCGGTCGTGACGACGCGGGACCGGTAGAGGCGCATCGACCAGAGGTAGCCGACGAGCGAGATGCCGGCGCACCATGCGAGCGCCACCAGTGCGGTGCCGCCGTCGACCGGGGCGGTGCCGCCGTTGAGCAGCCCGCGCACCGTCTCGATGATCGGCGTGAACGGCTGGTGCTCGGCGAACCACGCCAGTCCGGCGGGCATCGAGTCGACGGGCACGAAGCCGCTGCCGAGGAACGGCAGGAACACGAGGAACATCGGCAGGTTGCTCGCGGTCTCGACGCTCTTGCTGACCAGGCCAAGGGCGATGCAGAGCCAGGTCAGCGCGAAAGCGGTGAAGACGAGCATGCCGACCAGCAGCAGCCAGTCCACCGGCCGAGCCGTGGGCCGGAACCCGAGGCCGAGCGACACGAGCAGCAGGACGCCCATGGCGATCATCGACTGGATGATGCTGCCGAGCACGTGACCGGCGAGCACGGAGCTCGGCGAGATCGCCATCGTGCGGAAGCGGGCGACGATCCCCTCGGTCATGTCCATGGCGACGCTGATCGCCGTGCCCTGGGCTGCTGCTGCCGCCGCCATGACGACGATCGCCGGCGTGACGTACGCGAGGTATGCCGAGCGGCCGTCTGCGCCCGACAGCCCGGGCTGGCTGCCCGGCAGGCCCGCCCCCAGCGTGCCGCCGAAGACGTAGACGAACAGCAGCAGGAAGAGGATCGGCATGCCGATCAGCAGGAACGTCATGCTCGGGTAGCGCAGCATGTGCAGCAGCTGGCGGCGGAGCATCGTGCGGTGGTCCTTGAAGGCCAAGGTGATGGTGCTCATCGTGCGACCTTTCGTGAGTCCGTGGTGAGGGAGAGGAAGACGTCGTCGAGGTCCGGAGCTGTGACCTCGAGGTGCTCGGCCTCGATGCCGGAGTGCTCGAGCCGGTCGAGGACCGAACGGAGCCCGGGTATGCCGTCCGAGCCGGGGACGCTGAAACTGAGGCTCTCGTCGTGGCGGGTGCCGTCCGGGAACAGCGCCGCGGCGGCGGCCAGCGCGGCAAGATCCGGCACCTGGAAGCGGATCGCGCCACCCGGCACCTGTCGCTTGAGCTCGGCCGGGGTGCCCTCGGCGACGATCCGGCCGCCGTCGAGCAGGGCGACCCGGTCCGCGAGCTGGTCCGCCTCGTCGAGGTACTGCGTCGTGAGCAGGATGGTCACGCCGTCGGCGACAAGGCCGCGCACGAGGTCCCACAGGCCACGCCGACTGCGCGGATCGAGGCCGGTGGTCGGCTCGTCGAGGAACACGACTCGGGGGTCCCCGACGAGGGTCATGGCGAGGTCGAGCTTGCGCCGCATGCCACCCGAGTAGGTGGCGACCGGCTTGCCAGCGACCTCGGCGAGGTCGAACCGCTCGAGCAGGTCGGCGGCGCGGCGCGCGCTCTCGGAGCGGGCCAGGTGGTGCAGGTCGCCCATGAGCAGGAGGTTCTCCTGCCCGGTGAGCAGGCTGTCGACCGCAGAGAACTGGCCCGTGACGCCGATGACCGAACGGACCGCGGATCCCTCCGTCGCGACGTCGGACCCGCAGACGCGGGCGGTGCCGCTGTCGGCGGCGATGAGGGTCGACAGGATGTTGACCGTCGTCGTCTTGCCGGCGCCGTTGGGGCCGAGCAGGGCCAGGATCGTGCCCTGCGGGACCGTGAGGTCGATGCCGTCGAGAACGACGTGGTCACCGTAGGACTTCTGCAGCCCGGTGACCTCGATGGCTGCTTGGTGCTGAACAGACATGGGAGTTCCCTTCTGGGAGAGCGTTTCTGGGCAGGCTCACGCCTACGGCTGGCGTTGCCTGGTGAGGGAGGCGCGGGCCCGGCCGGTCGGCGGTTTCGTCAGCGGGCCGCGAGCAGGTGGATCAGGTCAGATGTCGAGGTCCTCGACGAGCGGCTGCTCGGCGGCGGCTGCGACGAGGTCGAACAGCTCGGTCGGGATCTCACCCTTGAGCTGGGCGATCGTGTCGAAGACTTCGAGGGTCGCGGTGGCGGGGGTCGTCCCCCACACCTGGTCAGAGCTGAAGTGCTTGCGCCACCCCGTGGCCTGGCCGTCCGCACCGCCTTGGTGGATGAACTCCTCGGACTTCTGGTGATGCAGCGCGATCTTGCCCGTGCGCGTCCGGTAGACCCGGAACTGCTCGTAGACGCCGCCCTTGCGGGTGCGGCCCCACTCGACGAGCAGGATCCCGAGGAACCGCTGGCGGCGTCCCTTGCCGGTGCCCACGTGGACGGTGATCTCTTCGAAGCCCTCGAGCTTGCCCTCCTCGAGCTCGACGAGTCGGCGCAAGCCCTTGGTGATCGCTTGGGAGAGGTTGCCTCCGACGAGCTCCTGCGCCCGCTCGAACAGCGGCAGGTCGGCCTCGGAAACGTAGATCGTCTTGTTCGGCACGGGCTCATCCTAACCGCTCGTGTGTCCATACGCATATGTATACGTATAGTGGATCCGCATGTCAAGAGGCGGCTCCCCTGCTCTGGTCGAGTGGGCGCCCCGTCACTCTGGTCACATCCCCAAGTGGGGCTGGTGGGGCGGGGCGATCACTCGACGTGGGGGCCCACGGGTGGGGGTGCGGCGAGGAAGCCAGCTACCCGAGCGAGGCGGCGGCCTCCAGGGTCGTCCAGGCCTGGAGCTGGGTCGACAGCTCGACCGGCCCCCCGGCCTGCGCGACGTCCCGGGCGGGGCGCGCCGGGTCGGTCGAGAACACCGCCAGCGTGCCGTGCCTGCCCGACGGGCTGTCCCGCTCCTCCCGGCCCTGCCAGAAGGCGTCGGCCGTGTCCCGGACCAGCCGTGCCGCGGTGTCCCGCGCCTTGGCATCGAGCGACGACGTCGAGGCAGCCAGGGCGAGGTAGCGCGCGAGGATCCCGGTGAAGAGGCCCCCGTCACCGCCGCCATGCGTCCGGAGGAGGCGTATGCCGTCCACCTGAGTCGTGAGCCGATCGTCCACTGCCGCAACGAGATCCGATGCACGACCGAGGCTCTCGGGGTCGCCGAGAGTGACCAGGGCTCCGAGCACGGTCCCCTGGTTGTAGGTCCAGACGTCCGGGACGACCTGCTCGGTCGACCCGGCGATCCGGATGCCGTCGAGGAACAGCCCGCTGTCGGCACTCCACAGCCGGGCGTAGATCCAGTCCACCAGCTCCTGTGCCAGCGCGGTCTCGCCCAGCCTCGCCAGGTGCAGCGCGGCGGGTCCCGTGGCGGGCACGTTCTTGAAGTCGCGGTCAGTGCTCCAGAAGAGGCCACCTGCGAGGTCGTCCGTGATCGCCGAGCGGAGCGCTGCCGTGAGGTCCCGCTCGGCGGTCCCGAGCCGCCGAGGTCCCTGCCCCCTACCCGATGCGACATCGTGCGTGGCGTGCAGCTGCGCGAGCCGACCGGTAGCGAGCACCATCCACGCCATGTCGTCGTAGAAGGCGTTGGTCCACCGGAGACCGTTGCGCAGCCGGACCGTCCGGGTCAGCCGGTCACCAGTACGGACGCGGCGCGCGGCACCGGCCTGGTCACTGTGCCGCAACGCACGCAGGCCGGCGTCGACGATCACGTCGAGGTAGTGCGCCTGCCACCAGTAGTTCCACGTGCCGTAGATCCCGCCGAAGGATCGCGGAGCGGGGGAGGCGATGCGCCCGAGGTGGGTGAACGGCATACGGAGCAGAGACGAGCCGAACAGCGTCGTCACCGAGCGCTCCGCGGCAGCCGCGCGGACGTCGAGGCGGAGCGAGCCAGGGGCGACGGGCACGCTGCGACGCTACCCGCCGCCCATCCGTCCCCCCATCGAGTGGCCCCGTAGTCCCGCCCGCTTCTCGTCGAGTGGCCCCGTCGTCCCGCCCGCTTCTCGTCGAGTGGCCCCGTCGTCCCGGGGGTCACATGGCACGAGTGACGAAGCGGCCACTCGACGGGGGTTTGGTGGTCTGGTGGTCCGGCGCTTCGGCCCGGCGATGTGGAATTCTCGGAACCGGGTGTCGAATGGGACCCGTCGGCTCCGACGTCTCCGGCACAGACGATGCGCCGCAGGGCGCCCGACCGAGGAGTCACACATGAAGTACCTGCTCATGATCTACAGCAACCCGGCATCGTGGGGGCATCCGACCTTCCTGCGCACCGCCGAGTTCCTGGACATGACCGACGACGAGCGAGCCGGCCTGACGCAGGAGTTCGAGACCCTGCTCACCGAGATCAGCGAGTCGGGCGAGCTCGTCGGGGCGCAGGCCCTGGCCGACCCGATCACCTCGCGCACTGTTCGCGTCCGGGACGGGGGCATGCTCGTCACGGACGGGCCGTTCGTGGAGGCGAAGGAGCACATGGCCGGCTACTTCATCGTCGACTGTGCAACACCGGAGCGGGCCGAGCAGATCGCCTCGCGCTTCCCCGACGCGCGCTTCGCCGGCGTCGAGGTGCGACCACTCATGGACGGCACGGCCGAGGACCTGTGACGCGATGTCCCAGCCGATCGTGACCGACGACCTGTGGCGTCAGGTGACGCCACAGGTCATCGGCGCACTGGTGCGGCGGTACGGCAACTTCGACCGCGCCGAGGACGCCGCGCAGGAGGCCCTGGCCGCCGCTGCGCAGCAGTGGCCCGAGCAGGGCGTGCCCGACGATCCCAAGGCGTGGCTGATCCGGGTCGCCTCGCGCCGGCTCATCGACAAGTTCCGGAGCGACGAGGCCCGGGCCCGCCGCGAGCTCCAGGACGCGACCTCCGCGTCGGCCGACATCCTGTTCGCGCCTCCGGCGGACGTCGAGTCAGCATCCGACGCCGACGACACCCTGACGCTCCTCCTGCTGTGCTGCCACCCGACGCTGACGCCACCAGCGCGAATCGCCTTGACACTCAGGGCAGTCGGCGGACTCTCTACCGACCAGATCGCCCGTGCCTTTCTTGTCCCCGAAGCGACCATGGCGCAGCGGATCGTCCGCGCCAAGCAGCGCATCCGCGAGTCCGGAGCCCGGTTCCAGCTGCCGCCCGCCGCGGAGGTCGCTGACCGGCTTCGCGACCTGCTGCACGTCCTCTACCTCGTGTTCACCGAGGGGCACACGACGACGAGCGGTGACCGCCTCCACCGGATAGATCTCACCGAGGAGGCGATCCGTCTGACCCGTCAGGTGCACGGGCTGCTTCCCGACGACGGCGAGGTGTCCGGCCTGCTCGCGTTGATGCTCCTGACCGAGGCTCGCCGCGCCGCCCGCACCACGGACTCCGGCGACCTCGTGCCGCTCGCCGAGCAGGACCGCTCGCTCTGGAATGCGGCATACATCGGTGAGGGCGTGGCCCTGGTGACCGACGCACTCTCGCGGACGCCGCTCGGTCCCTATCAGGTGCAGGCGGCGATCGCGGCCGTCCACGACGAGGCGGCGACGGCAGCCGAGACGGACTGGCCGCAGATCCTTGCCCTCTACGGCATTCTCGAGCAGCTCGCGCCCGGCCCGGTCGTCTCGCTGAACAAGGCCGTCGCCCTCGCGATGGTCGACGGCCCGGAGTCGGCGCTCGCCGTCCTCTCCGATCTGGAGCAGGACCGGCGGCTCGCCCGGCACCACCGGCTCCACGCCGTGCGCGCCCATCTGCTCGAGATGACCGGCGACACCGAGCGAGCCCGGGAGAGCTACCTGCTCGCGTCCCGGCTGACGACGAGCATCCCCGAGCAGGACCACCTTCGTCGAAGGGCAGAGCGGCTCTGACGGACGTCGGCGGACCCTTCGGCGCGACCGCACGACCGACGACGCAGACGTGCCGCCGAGGATCTCCCGGCGGCACGCCCTTCCTAGCGGTGGTTGGAGGGAAAGCACTTCTGCACGGCCCGCCCGGTCGCGTCTCGAGATGAGCCGGTGAGCCGTTGGAGCAACCATGCCGCGCCCCGGTTTCGCCGAGGTGAGACTCGTGTGAAATCCACGTTTCGGTTCGACTCGACACCTCGACGCTCACGCGCCGGTCGGCGAACGGCCCTTGCCTTGGAGCGCGCTCGAAGGCCTAGCGTCGAGGTCGTCCAGCCTCCCCCGTCGAGTTCCGTCGAGGTATGCCGCCACGTCGGGTCGCCATCACCCGGTGACGGCTCGTGACATCCCCTTCGACACCCGCGGGACACCAGACGTAGCGTGAAAAGGTGAGCCACCTCGTGAACCACACCCCGGACGCCGGCATCCGACCGCGGACTCTCGGCGAGCTGCGCGCCACCGGGCATGTCCACCGCAGCGTCAAGACCGAGATCCGCGACAACCTCCTCGACCGCCTCCGCGCCGGGGAGGACGCTTTCCCAGGCATGGTCGGGTTCGAGGACACCGTGGTGCCCGAGCTCGAGACCGCGCTGCTCGCCGGTCATGACCTCGTGCTGCTCGGTGAGCGCGGCCAGGGCAAGACGCGGCTGATGCGCACCATCGCTGGTCTGCTCGACGAGTGGAGCCCGGTCGTCGAGGGCTGCGAGATCGGCGACGACCCACACCGGCCCTCGTGCACCCGGTGTCGGCGGCTCGCTGCCGAGCTCGGCGACGACCTACCCATCGCCTGGCGGCACCGCAGCGAGCGCTACACGGAGAAGCTCGCAACTCCGGACACGAGCGTCGGGGACCTCGTCGGTGACGTCGACCCGGTCAAGGTCGCGCAGGGCCGGACGCTCGGCGACCCGGAGACGGTCCACTACGGTCTGGTGCCGCGGTCGAACCGGGGCATCTTCGGCCTCAACGAGCTGCCCGACCTCGCGGAGCGGATCCAGGTGGCGCTCTTCAACGTCCTGGAGGAGCGCGACATCCAGATCCGCGGCTACTCGCTGCGGCTGCCCCTCGACCTGCTGCTCATCGCGACCGCCAACCCCGAGGACTACACCAACCGCGGCCGCATCATCACCCCGCTCAAGGACCGGTTCGGGGCCGAGATCCGCACCCACTACCCCAGCGAGGTCAGCGACGAGGTCGCCCTCATCAGCCAGGAAGCGCATCTGGTCGCCGACGTCCCGGAGCACCTGATCGAGGTGCTCGCGCGGTTCACCCGAGGCCTGCGCGAGTCGGCTTCGGTGGACCAGCGCTCGGGCGTCTCCGCGCGCTTCGCGATCGCCGGGGCCGAGGGCGTGTCCGGCTCGGCCCTGCGCCGGGCGGCACGCGTGGGCGAGACGTATGCCGTGGCGCGGGTGTGTGACGTGCCGACCGTCGTGCCCACGCTGCTCGGCAAGGTCGAGTTCGAGATGGGGGAGGAGGGCCGAGAGCGCGACGTGCTGACGCACCTGCTGCGGCTCGCGGTGGCGGAGACGTACCGCTCGCGGCTCGCGGGCCTCGATCTCACCGGGTTCACCAACCTGTTCGCCGACGGTGCCGTGGTCGAGACCGGCGACCTCGTCCCCGGGGCAGACCTGCTCGCCCAGGTCGGCCCCGTGTCGGGTCTCTCCAAGGTTCTCGACCGGCTCGGTCACGGCGACGACGCGACGCCGGGCCAGGTGGCGGCCGCTATCGAGTTCGTTCTCGAAGGACTGCACCTGACCCGCCGGATCGACAAGGACACCGTCGCCGGCCGAACCATCTACGGGGCCTAGCCGATGTCGACCACGACACCCCCGATCCCGCAACACACCGAGCAGTCGCAAACTTCTGCGGTTGTTTCCATCGCGAGCACGCGGTTTCTCGGTGTGTTGCCGCAAGAGGGTTCGGCTGGATGGGCTGCGGCTGGATGGGGCGCGGCTGGATGGGGTGCGGCTGGATGGGGTGCGGCTGGATGGGGTGCGGCTGGATGGGGGGCGCGGCCATGAGCCCGGCCCCGCGTGATCCGGGCGAGGTGCACGGCCGGTTCCGATACTCACCGTGGACCGGTGGCCCCGACCCGCTCGCACCACCGTTCGACGTGCGGGCGGCGCTCGACGAGGTCGGCAACGACGTCCTTGCCGGCGGCAGCCTCCGCGAGTCCCTGCGGGAGCTCATGCGACGCGGCCTCGACGGACGCCGTGGCCTCGACGACCTGGCCGAGCGGGTCCGCCGGCTTCGCGAGGCGGCCCGACGGCGCGGCGACCTGGGCGGCACGCTGGACCAGGTGCGCGCGATGCTCGACCAGGCGCTGGCGACCGAGCGCGACACCCTGGCGGGCGAGGACACTGCCGAGGCGCGGCTCGCCGAGATGGACCTGGCGACGATCCCCGACGACGTGGCCGGGGCCGTGCGGGCGCTGGCGAGCTATGAGTGGCACTCGGACGAGGCCCGCGCGACCTACGAGCAGATCGCCCAGATGCTCCAGCGCGAGGTCGTCGGCGCGCAGTTCGAGGGACTGCGGCAGGCCCTGTCGGGCAACGACCCGGAGGCGATGCAGCGCGTCAAGGACATGCTCGCCGACCTGAACAACCTGCTCGCGGCGCACGCGCGAGGCGACGACACCGAGGACCAGTTCCGTGACTTCATGGACAGGCACGGTGACCTCTTCCCGGAGAACCCGGAGAACGTCGACGAGCTGATCGACGCACTCGCGCGGCGCCAGGCGGCCGCCGAGCGGCTGCTGGCATCGCTCAGCCCTGACCAGCGCGAGCAGCTGCGCCAGCTGATGGCTGACGCGCTCGGCGACCCCGACCTGGCCTCGCAGATGGCCCAGCTGTCCGACAACCTGCGAGCGCTGCGGCCGGGCCTCGACCGCGGGACACCGGTCCGGTTCGGGCAGCCCGGCGAGGGAGCAGAGTCCCTGGGATGGGGTCAGGCCGTCGAGGCGGTGGCCGAGCTCGCCGACCTCGAGCAGCTGGACGAGCAGCTGAGCCAGAGCTACTTCGGCGCCACTCTCGACGACGTCGACGTCGAGCGTGTCGAGCAGTACCTCGGTGCCGACGCCGCACGCGACCTGCGAGCGCTGCGACAGCTCGAGCGCGAGCTGGAGCGGCAGGGGTTCGTCGCGCGCGGGGACGACGGACTGCGGCTCACTCCGCGTGCCGTCCGCCGCCTCGGCGAGACCGCGCTGCGGAAGGTCTTCGAGCAGGTCGAGGCGTCCGGGCGGGGTGACCACGACGACCGGGCTGCCGGTCAGGCGGACGAGCCGACCGGCCTCACCCGCGAGTGGAGGTTCGGGGACGAGCTGCCCATCGACACCGTCCGCACCGTCTCGAATGCCTTGCGCCGCAGTGCATCTCGTCGCGACCACCGACACGGCACCCCGCCTGCGACAGCCGGCCACACGGCATACGGACCCGAAGGGCTCGCTCCCAACGGAGCCGTCGACCTGCTTGTCGAGGACTTCGAGGTCACCGAGACCGAGCGACGTGCGCGCGCGGCGGTCGCGCTCTGCGTCGACATGTCGTTCTCGATGATGCAGGAGGGGCGGTGGGGGCCGATGAAGCAGACCGCGCTCGCGCTGTCGCACCTGGTCCAGACCCGGTTCCGGCACGACGCGCTGCAGATCATCGGCTTCAACATCGCTGCGCGCCGGCTCACCCCCGTCGAGCTGGCCGAGGCGGAGCCCGAGTGGGTCCAGGGCACGAACCTCCAGCACGCGCTCATGCTGGCCGGCCAGCACCTGCGCCGGCACCCCGAGGCGGAGCCCGTCGTGCTCGTCGTCACCGACGGCGAGCCGACCGCGCACGTCGGAGCCGACGGTATGCCGGTCTTCCACTGGCCCACGACCCAGGAGACGGTGCGCGCGAGCGTCAGGCAGGTCGACGAGCTGAGGCGGTCCGGCGCGACGCTGAACGTGTTCATGCTGGGCGACGACCCTGGCCTGGCTCGCTTCGTCGACGCCGTGGCCCGACGTGCCGGGGGACGGGTCTTCACCCCGGACATCTCGCGGCTGGGGGAGTACGTCGTCGCCGACTACCTCAGGTCACGCCGCGGCCGGCGCTGAGAATCTCGATGGAACTGAACGGCCGCGCACTGTCATGGTGACCGCATGAGGACCCTTCGTGACCCGCGGCTCGACCGGATCGAGGCGTACTACGACCGCGTGCCCCGGGCCGTGGCGACGACCGAGGAGATCGGGCCCTTCACCCTCTTCGTGGCGGAGGAAGGGACAGGGTGGCAGTTCTACGCGCGACCCCGCCTGGGGAGCACTGCGGTCATCACCGAGGCCGATGTGACGCGCGTCCTGGACCGTCAGGAGGAGCTCGGGGTGCCGCGCGCCATCGAGTGGGTCGACGACGTCACCCGCACCCTGCTGCCGGCCGTGCGGGGGCTCGGGCACGAACCCCACCGCTACCCACTGCTTGTACTGCCGGACGACGCCGTCGTGGAGGCAGACCCGCGCGCCCGGCCGCTGCGCCCGGCTGAGCCGCACCTGGCCCTCGCTGTGGGAGCAGTGTCGGCCGGGTTCCACGATCGCGACGTCGTCGAGCCGATCGAGACCGGCAAGCGCCCGCAGCTCATCGAGCGGGGCGACCTTGTCGTCGTCGCGTCGTACGAGAACGACCGGCTCTGCGGAGCCGGGTCGGCCGCCCCGCGCGGTGAGGTCGCCGAGCTGATGGGCATCGCCGTCCCACCTGGTCATCGTCACCGCGGGCACGGCACCGCGATCACCCGCTCGCTCGTCGCCGCCTGTCGCGAGGCCGGGGTCGGACTTGTCTTCCTCACTGCGGGGTCCGACGCTGCGGCCGAGATCTATCGCCGGGTCGGCTTCGTCGACCTCGGTACAGCCTGCGTGCTCGACCTCGACGACTGAGCGCCTCCATCCGACGATGCCGGTGACCCCGGTCCGGTGCTGTCCCGCGACGACAGCGCGCGAATCAGTCACGCGTGCCTAGGCTTTGGTCATGTCGAGCACAACACCTGCGGCGCCTGCCCCAACCACCACCGACTCCGACGGCGCGTTGCCCGCCCGGCGCGGCAGGTGGTCGATCGCCTCACGCGACTCCGTCCTGTCGATCGGGTCGACCGGCTCGGTCCTGTCGATCGGGAGCGTCGGGTCCGTGCTGTCCATCGGCAGCATCGGGTCGTTCGCGTCCTTCTTCTCGGTCGGCTCGTCGATGAGCATGTTCTCGATGCTGTCCAACATGTCCCGAGCCTCGCTGCTGTCACACCAGAGCGACATCTCGGTGCTCTCGGCCCAGTCGCGACGGGCGGTGCGCGCCTACCGCAAGAACGGCATACTCAGGTCCACGAGACGCTGAGACCGAGCCAGGCGGCGAGGTCGTCGACCTCGTTGCGCACGGCCGCGGCCATCGGCCTCGTGAAGCGCACGTCCTCGTGCAGGGCGTTGACGGTGAGCACGCCGGCCTTTCGGTCCGCGGTCGCATCGAGCTTGCCGACGAGGCGGTCGTCGTGGAGGACCGGAAGGGCGAAGTACCCCCAGCGCCGCTGGTCCTTCGGCTTGTACATCTCCAGGTAGTACTCGAAGCCGAACAGCTGCTCCGCGCGCACGCGGTTGTGGATGAGCTGGTCGAACGGCGACAGCAGCGCCGTTCGCCCCGAGAAGGCCAGACCGAGGTATGCCGGGTGGACCCGCCAGGTGCCGTCGGTGCCGTCGACGACGGCCTCCTGCCCGGCGTCGCCGACGTAGGCCTGCTCACCGGGAACCTCAGGCCCTGAGGCGCGGGCGATCCCGAGAGCGGCGAGGCGTCGCGCGTTGCGCACGCGGACCGCGTCCTCCGGCGCCATGGCTGCAGGCGCCTGGCCGTATACGCGCTCGGCGAGGTCCCAGTAGCGTTGCCGTCCCTTTCGACCCGAGATCGCGATCTGCCCGCGGCGGGCCATCGACTCCAGCATCTTGGTGACGTTGCGGTTGTTGGTCCAGCCCGAGGACGGCCAGGGAACGGCGCTCGTGTCGGGGATGTCGCGCGAGAGCAGCGGACCCTCGGCCTCGAGCCGGACGAGGATGTCGCGGCGGAAGCCGTCGTTGGCCGCGAGCCACTCGACGATCGTGGGATGGAACTCGCGGCCGACCCACTCGGCGATGACCGAGGGCACGTCGGCGGCGGGCCGGATGTAGGCGACCGTCTCGTGCAGCGCGCGGTCGTGCTCGACGGCGATGGTCAGGTCGCCGGGGTCGTACGACGACCCGAGCCGGCTCCACAGCACGAGGTCCGCACTCGGCGCGACGGCGGCGGTCGGGTCGATCTGCAGGAACGTCAGCCGTTCGACGACCTCGAGCAGGTCGGTCGGGCGTGGGGCATCGAGAAGCTGGGCATGGATCGCGATCCTGCGAGCTTCGTCTCGGTCGAGGCGGTGCACGGTCACCCAGGCGAGGCTAGCCGTGGGCGGCGACACTTCGGGGCCTGGCGCTGAGGGAGCTACGTCAGCGTGTTCCATCGGATCGAGAGGCCCAGCCCGGTGAGCAGCACGATCGCCGCGAAGGCGGCGAACGCGGCGCTCAGGTCGACGTCCTGCTGCTGCACGGTCACGTGCTTGGGAAGGTCGTGCAGCACCTTGGTCAGTGCCTCGGCGTCCGTGGCCGCGAAGTACGTCCCGCCGGTCGTCTCCGCGACGTCCCGCAGTGCCGCCTCGTCCACGACGAGGAAGCTGCGCCCACCCATGTCGCGACCCCCGCCGGTGAAGTCGCGTAGCGGCGGAGCGGCGAACCCGCCGTACTGGTCTCGGGTGCACGCCATCTGCGTCGGGTTGGTCGTGCCGAAGCCGATCGGGTAGACCCGCACGCCTCGGGCGGCAGCTTGTCGGGCGGCCTGTGCGGGGGTCACGCCGCGGGTGTTCGCACCGTCGGTGAGAAGCACGATGATCTCGGGCGCTGTGCCGCGCTCGGCGTTCGGGCCGGTGCCGCCGCCCGGGTCCGGGCCGGTCGGAGCCGGTGCCGCGCCCGGGTCACCGACGCCGGGCCCGTCGGTGCTGGGCACCGCGACGGGGTCGCTCGGTGCGACGCCCGGGTCGAGCTCGGCGATCGCGTCGATCGAGCGCAGGATCGCGGCGCCGATCGTGGTGCCGCGGCCGGTCGTGACGTCGTCCAGCGTCGACAGCAGGTCGTCCCGGTCGGTCGTCGGCGCCACCGCCAGCTGCGCGAAGCCGGAGAAGATGACGAGCCCGAGCTTGGTCTCGTCGTCCTGGTTCTCGACGAACTCCCGCACCGCGGCCTGAGCTGCTGCAAGGCGGTTCGGGACCACGTCCGTGGCACACATCGAGCCGGAGACGTCGAGCGCGAGGATGATCGTCGAGCTCGACACGGGGACGTCGGCCCGGACGGTCGGTCTGGCGCTCGCGAGCCCGAGAAGTGCGAGGCTGGCAAGCACGAGCGCGACCGGCACGTGACGGCGCCAGTGGCGGACCGGGCCGGCGGCGGTCTTGACGAGCGCGACGTTGGAGTAGCGCACCGCCTGTCGGCGGCGGCGCCGCAGCTGCCACACGTATGCCGCGAGCAGCGCGGGGACAGCGAGCAGGATGACCAGCAGGAGCGGCTGCTCGAACGACACTCAGACCACCCGCCCTTGACGCAGTACGGAGGTCGCCGCGCCCGCCAGCAGAAGCAGCGCTCCGAACGCAGCGATGATCGAGGTGATCTCATGAGGCACGGACCGGGTCGTCCACTGCAGCTGGATCGAGTCGTAGACCTGGGCGAGCGACTGGGCATCCGTGGCCCGCCGGTAGGTGCCACCGGTGGTCTGCGCGATCTGCTGCAGCAGCGGCTCGTCGAGGGCGGTCGCGATGCTGAAGCCGTCGACCTCGATCACCGCACCCTGTGGTGTGCCGAGGCCGATCGGCTCGATCTTGACCCCCGCGGCCGACGCGAGGTCGGCGAGGTCGGCGGGGTCGGGGCCGCTGGTGTTCTCTCCGTCGGTGAGAAGCACGATCGCGGTGCCGGCGTAGTAGCCGATCGGGGTCTCGTCCGGGTTGCCCGACTCCGAGTCGCCCGGCGCGCGGATCGGCTTGCCGGCGATCGCCGACAGCCCACCGAGTATGCCGTTGCTGATCGAGGTCTCGCCCTGTGGCTTCAGGCGGGCCACGGCCGCCAGGACCGCCTGCTTGTCGGTCGTCGGTCGCTGGGTGACGACCCCGGTGCCACCGAAGGCGACGACGGCGATGCGCACGCCCGCCGGCTGCTTGGCGATGAAGGTGCGGGCAGCCGCCTGGGCGGCGGCCAGGCGGGTCGGTTTGACGTCGTCGGCGGCCATGCTGTTCGACACGTCGAAGGCGAGCACGACAGTGCCCTCCCGGTGCGGCTCGGCCACCGCGGCGACGGGTCGGGTCATCGCGACGATGAGCACGGCCAGCGCCCCGAGGAGCAGCGCGGGTGCGAGGTTCCTGAGCCGGTCTCGTCGTGCCGGAGCGAGGACGAGACCCTCGGCCGCGAGGGCGGCTCGACGCTGCTGCTGACCAGCGAGGAGCCGCCGGCGGGCAACGAGGATCACCGGGATCACCAGGAGCCCGGCGAGCGCCCACGGCCAGGTCAGCGTCACCGGCGCCGCCTTCGCCTGAGCTCGGTCACGCGCACGAGGGACCGCACGAGGTCCTCGTCCGTGCTCAGTGTGTAGAGGTCGACTCCGGCTCGCCGGGTCAGAGCTGCGAGCTCGGCTTGGCGCTGGTCCGCGGCGGCGCGCAGGCGTGTCCTGAACTGCGGGTCGCTGGTGTCCACGAAGATCTGCTCGCCGGTCTCGGCGTCCTCGACGTAGACCAGCCCGGCATCCGGCAGCTCGAACTCGCGTGGGTCGGTGATCTGCAGCGCCACGACCTCGTGCCTGCGGGCGAGCCGGCCGAGGGGGACCTCCCAGCCGGGCTCGCTGATGAAGTCGGAGATGACGACGACCAAGGACCGGCGGCGCGCCATCCCGCCCAGCGCGGTGAGCATGACGGACAGGTCGGTGACCCGGCCCGGCGCCTCTCGGGTCCTGCGGGACGCGCCCGAGCGAGGCGAGGCGCCATGCAACTCCGCGGCGCCGGCATGGCCTGGACGCAGCGCAGCGAGCGAGGGACGAGCGAGCGGAGCGGAGGAAGGCGATGCCTTCCGGGCGCTGCGGTGCGCGCCGGAGCGAAGCGAGGCGCCATGCGATGCCGAGGCCCGACGGTCGAGCAGCGTCTTGGCGATCCGCAGGACCTGGTTGCGACCGGAGGCGGGCGGGACCACCTTCTCCACGGTCCGGTCGAGGATCACGGCCCCGACCCGGCTGCCACCACGGGTCAGCACGTGCGCGAGAGCAGTTGCGACCTCGGCGAGGACGATGTCCTTCTGCCGGTCGACCGGGCCGAATCCCATCGAGGCCGAGTGGTCGAGCAGGAGCCAGGCGGTCAGCTCGCGCTCCTCGATGTACTCGCGGACGTAGGGCGTATCGAGACGGGCCGTCACGTTCCACTCGATGTGCCGCAGGTCATCGCCCGGCTCGTACTCGCGCAGGTCGGTGAAGTCGAGCCCCGACCCACGGAAGAGGCTGCGGTAGTCGCCCTGGAGCCGCCCGTCGAGACGGCGGACCACCCGCCACTCCAGTCGGCGGAGCAGGCGCTCGGCGCTCAGCGTGGCGGTCGCGTCCATGCTGCACCGCCGAAGGCCGGGGCCTCGCCCGACGCGGCGCGGTCGCGCAGCGGGGCGGTCGGGACCGGCACCGAGTCGATGATCGGACCGAGCAGGTCGTCGGCGCTCAGGTCCTCCGCGAGCGCCTCGTAGGACAGCACGATGCGGTGGCGCAGGACGTCCCGCGTGAGGTCGAGCACGTCGGTGGGCAGGACGTAGTCGCGACCACGGAGGAAGGCGAGCGCGCGGGCGGCGAGGACCAGGTTGATCGAGGCCCGGGGGCTCGCCCCGTAGGTGATCAGCCGCACGAGGTCCGCCCGCCCGACGCTCGCCGGCTCGCGGGTCGCGGTGGCCAGCTGGACGGCATACTCGATGACTGCCGGGTCCACGTAGACGCCGTCGGCCTGCCGTTGGTAGTCGCGCAGCGTCTCGGGGTCGAGCACCTGGACGGTCTTGGCCGCAGCGGCGATCTGGCGCTCGACGACGACGAACTCCTCTGCGGCTGAGGGGTATCCGATGAGGACCTTGAGCATGAAACGGTCCACCTGGGCCTCGGGCAGTGGGTAGGTGCCTTCCGACTCGATCGGGTTCTGCGTGGCCATCACCAGGAACGGGTCCGGCGCCGGGAAGGTCTGCCGGCCGATGGTCACCTGCCGCTCCTGCATCACCTCGAGCAGCGCGCTCTGCACCTTCGCGGGCGCCCGGTTGATCTCGTCGGCGAGCACGAGATTGGCGAACACCGGACCGAGCGAGACCTGGAACTCGCCCTCACGCTGGTTGTAGATGCGGGTCCCGACCAGGTCGGCGGGGACGAGGTCGGGAGTGAACTGGATGCGCTGGAAGTCGCCACCGATCGCCTGGGCGAGCGTCTTGACGGCCATCGTCTTGGCGAGCCCGGGGACACCCTCGACGAGCAGGTGACCCCGCGCGAGCAGGGCCACGATCATCCGCTCGAGCAGCTGGTCCTGACCGACGATGGTCCGCTTCACCTCGTAGAGTGCCTGCTCGAGCGAGTGCCCTCCCGGCTGGGTGGTCGTCGGTGGGCTCGATGGGCTCGATGGGCTCGATGGGCTCGATGGGCTCGATGGGCTCGATGGGCTCGATGGGCTCGATGGGCTCGATGGGCTCGGTTGGGTCGGTGCGGTCGGTGGAGTGGGTTGGGTCGTCGCGTCGGGGTCCATCCGTGACTCCTGTCGCTAGTGGGGTGGGCTGCCCGCCGCACCTCCGGCGGTCGCGATCGGCACGGCGAAGCCGATGCCGACGAAGAGGCTCTGGTCGGTCGGGTTGGCCAGGCCCGTGACGATCCCGATGACCTGGCCGGCCTTGTTGAGCAGCGGCCCTCCCGAGTTGCCCGGGTTGACGGCCGCGTCGATCTGGATGAGGTGGTGCAGTGGCTTCTTCCCTTCGACCTGGACGGTCCGGTCAAGAGCGGAGACGACGCCGGCGCTGAGGGAGTTCGTCAGCCCGAGCGGGTGGCCGACCGCGAAGACGGGCGCCCCGACGACCACGCCGCCACCGAGGACTGCTGGCACGACGGTCTCGGGGAGCTTCGAGGGTGTCAGGGTGGCGATGTCGCTGTCTGGCCGCGTGGTCGCGATCTTCGCGGGCGAGACCGTGCCGTCGGCGAAGTTGACGGTGATCTGGCCCGCGCCGTCGACGACGTGCAGGGCCGTCAGGATCGTGCCGTCGGCGTTGACGACGACGCCGGCACCGGTGCCCTGCCGGTCCGTGCCTTCCACGCCACCCGTGGTGGTGATGAGGACCAGCGACGGCGAGATGGCGGCATACGCGCGTGTGGCGTCGGCGGGCGCCGCGGCCTCGGCCTCGGCGCGCTTCTCGATCCCTTTCTGGACACTGGCGTCCACGTCGTGCTGCGTGATCGGGGGTATGCCGGGTGGCCGGGTCAGCGCGTACGCCAGCGCAGCCGCGGCGACCAGAACGACGACGACCGCGGCGACCCAGGCCCGCCCGGGCACGGCCGCGAGGCGGCTCCGCAGCCGCTCTGAGCGGCTCGGCGGGGCGGGGTCGTCGGGCGCAAGCGTGGCTGCCGCGGCGCCGGTGGCGGCTGCGGCGTGCACCTCGGGGGGAGCGGTGACCCGTGCCACCTTTTCGACTCTACGTTTCCGGCCGCGAATCCGGTACGGATGCGCCGACACTTCACAGATTCACCCGGAGCGGGTGCCGGCCTCGACCGCCGAGCCCAGCCCGGCCGCGGCCGTCGCACGTCGAGTGGTCATTTGACCGTCCGGAACCGTGTCACGAAGCCGACCCGGGACCGTCTTCATGAGAGGGAGCGCCATCGGCATGGGGCCGTCTCGGGCACCTCAGCCGACGAGATGTCCGCTTCGGGTCGATCTCTCGGATCTCCCGGGGAACTCTCAGAGGAACTCACTTCAGGCAGCACGACCTCAGCACCATCATCGAGTTGGCCGCGCACCGTCCGGTGCGGACCCAGAACGAGGAGATGTCATGTCCAAGTACCTGGACGGGCACCCGCACACGGCGGCCGGCGGGACGATCTCGACGCAGAAGTTCCTGGAGATCCCGGGCATGTGACCCCGAAGCCGTGGGCGCGGCCAGCCATGCGGTCCGTCGGCTCAGCCGACCGTCGGGCCAGGCTGGTCCGCGACCAGGCGTGGGACCGGCTGGTCCGGGTGGGGTTCGTCCCCGACTGCCTTCTGCGCCAGCCACATCCGCGCCTCCAGCTCCTCGCGCACCTGCGCGTAGGCCGGTTGGTCCGCGACGTTGACGAGCTGCTCGGGATCGGCGTCGAGGTCGTACAGCTCCCACTCCGGTGGGAAGCGCTGGTCTGAGCACCCGGGCACGCCGAGCCCGTCGTTGTAGAAGTAGATCAGCGTGTGGTGGCGGGTTCGGTAGCCGTAGTGCGCACCGACGTGATGGCTGCGGTCGTCGTGCATCCAGTAGCGGTAGTAGAACCCTTCCTCCGCGGGGCTGCCGGCGTCCGGCGGACGTGTCGGAGAGGGGATGTCGGCGTTCGAGGCGTCGCCGGTGAGGTCGCTCCAGAAGGACCGTCCCTGCATGCGCTCGGGCACCGCGACGCCTACCGCGTCGAGCAGGGTCGCGGCGATGTCGACGTTGGTGACGATCCGGTCGTGCACCTGACCCGGTGCGACCGCGCGAGGATAGGCCAGCACGAACGGCATCCTGATCGACTCCTCGTACATGAACCGCTTGTCGAACCACCCGTGGTCGCCGAGGAAGAACCCCTGGTCCGACGAGTAGACGACCACGGTGTCGTCCAGCTCGCCCCGCTCGCGCAGCCAGCCCGTCATCCGCCCGACGTTGTCGTCGACCGAGGCGACACACGCGAGGTAGTCCTCCATGTAGCGCTGGTACTTCCACAGCGCCTCCTCCTCAGCGGTCAGGCCCTCGGGGACCGGCTGCTTGAGGTCCTCCTCGGTCAGGTGTTCGGCGATCCGCATCTCCGCGCGACGCGCCGTCTCCGACCTCGTCGCGAGGTCGTCTGCGAAGGTGGGCGGGACCGGGAGCCTCCCGTGGGATGCGTCGGCGTAGAGGCCGGCGTGGGCCTCATCAGGCTCCCACGGCCGGTGGGGAGCCTTGTGCCACACCAGAACACACCACGGACCGTCGCCTTCGAGCGACTCGACCCAGTCGATGGCGAGGTCGGTGATGACGTCGGTCGCATAGCCCTGCTCACGCCGCAGCCCGTCGGCGGACAGGAACCGGGGGTTGTGGTACTCGCCCTGGTCGATGAGTGCGTGCCACGCGTCGAAGCCCTGGGGGTCGTGGCCGACGCCGCCGCTCACGCCGTCTCCCATGTGCCATTTCCCGAAGAATGCCGTCCGGTAGCCGGCTGCTCGAAGGGCCGTGACGAACGTCGGCTGCGACGCGTCGATGTGCGTGTCGAGCGTCGTGACACCGTTGACGTGGCTGTACGTGCCGGTCAGTATCGAGGCCCGGCTCGGCGAACAGAGGGAGTTCGTCGCGAAGAGGTTGTCCAGGCGGACCCCGGCCGCGGCCACGGCATCGATGTGCGGCGTGTGGTTCACGGCCGAGCCGTAGGCGCTGATCGCATGGGCGGCGTGGTCGTCGCTGAGCAGGAAGACGATGTTGGGGCGACGCTGCGGACCGTCGCTGGGCTGGCCACTCACCCTCTTCAGGCTAGATGGTGCGAGGGTCGAAGGCGGGGGCCATGGGCCGCCCTATCCTCGAACCACGCCGGTCGTCCCGTGGCACGGCCGACCGTGCGCCGGTCCTGCCCGCCGAAGGAGGCGTCGATGACGGAGCCCGCGCGTGCGTCCCGGCTGCGCAGGCCCGCGCTGCCGACTGGCCTTCCGGCCCGCCTGCGGAAGCCTCCGCCGATGCTCGACCGGTTCGGCATCGTCCTCGCGCTGGTGCTGGCCACGATCATCGTGCAGGCCCTCGTGGACGTGCGCTCGTCCTTCCTGGCCGGCCTGCTCACGCACGCCATCAGCGGTCTGGCGCTGATCGCCGCCGCCCGGGCCGCCGGCGCCGGCCGCCGATGGCGGCACGCCGTGGACGCCCTCGTCATCGGTTTCGGTGCCGTGTCGGTCGTGCTCGTCGGGTTCATCCGGTCCAACGCTGCGAGCCACGGTGTGCCGCCGGCCACCCTGTGGTTCTTCGCCGCTGCGCTGACGCCGGTCCTCGTCGCGCAGCGGCTGGTCCAGCATGCCGAGGTCACCCTGCAGACGGTGATGGGGGCGGTAGCGGCATACCTCCAGATCGCCGTGGCGTACACCTACGCGTACCAGACCATCGACGCCTTCACCCCTGGGGTCAGCTTCTTCGGCGAGGACGTGTCCACGACGACGTACACGTACTTCAGCCTCATCACGATCACGACGGTCGGCTTCGGGGACTACACACCGGCGACGGCGCTCGGCCGCCTCGTCGCCAGCAGCGAGGCCGTGGTGGGTCAGGTCTTCCTGGTCACCTTCGTCGCGCTGATCGTCGCCCGGTTCGCCGCGCGGCAGCCGCGCACCGGCACTCGTTCGGACGCCGAGCTCGAGGCGGACGAGGAAGCCAGGGCAGCGGATGCCGCCCATGCAGCCGAGGCCGCTCCGGCCTCGGGTCCATGGGCGGGAGCCGAGGCTGGGCCCGAGACCGAGCGGCCGGCGCCGCCGTCCGACCCATGACGGGGCCGTCCGGCACTCGTCTGCCGCCGCCTACGATCGCCGGATGGAGCAGAGCCCGCGGCAGCGCCGCGTCCGCGACGCGACGGCGGCCGACGCGCAGGCGTGCGCGGACATCTACGCCCCCTACGTGACCAACACCGCGATCACCTTCGAGACCGAGGTGCCGAGCGCCGCCGAGATGGCGCGGCGGATCGAGGAGTCGGCACGGACGCACGCCTGGCTCGTTCTCGAGGACGACGGCCAGGTCGTCGGCTACGCCTACGGCCGCCCGTTCAAGGAGCGAGCGGCTTACCGCTGGTCCTGTGAGGTCTCGGTCTACCTCGACCCGGCCCATCGCGGCCGTGGGGGCGGGCGGGAGCTGTATGCCGTCCTGCTGGACCGGCTCGCTGCGCGGGGTTACCGGATGGCGGCGGCCGGGATGACCCAGCCGAACGAGGCGAGCGCCAGGCTGCACGCGGCGATGGGCTTTGAGCTGGTCGGTACCTATCGCAGGATCGGCTGGAAGGCCGGGCACTGGCACGACGTCACCTGGGTCCAGCGCCCCCTGGGCGCCGGCCGGGCCGACGGATCTGGCGACGGACCTGGCGACGGACTGGTCCCTCCTCGCGACCCCGAATAGATGCGAAGGGGCGGTGGGATGCACTCGGCATCACCACCGCCCCTGCGAAGCGCGAGACGGGTCAGGTCACGGCGCGTAGATGTACTTGATCCCGGCGATGTCGGTGATCGTGCGCGTGTCGTAGTTGTACGGGCCGGCCAGGGCGTTCATCTCGACGAACGTGACCTGGTCGCCGCTGACGCCCGTCACCCATCCGACGTGGCCGGCGCTCGAGGAGCCGTAGACGCCAGGCTGCATGACGATGATCGAGCGGGTGCGCGGCACGCCGCTCACGGTGTAGCCGGCCGAGGCGGCGCCGTAGGCCCACGTGAGGGCGTTGCCGGTCCAGCCGCCGGGGTAGTAGCCCTCGGACTGGTACCACTTGTTCAGGGCGCCCCAGGTGCACTGCCCGGGCGTGGCCCAGTTGTGCGAGGAGCGGGTGCCGGAGGTCGCACGCGGCGAGTTGGTGCCGGACTTCGTGGCGTACGTGCTGGAGGTGAGGGTCCGGCGGGTCGTGTCGCGTGAAGCCCGCTCGGCCGCGGCCTTGCGAGCGGCAGCGGCGGCGCGTGCCTGCTTGACGGTGACGTCCTCGATGACGCGCGGCTTTGCGGGCACGCGCTGCGTGATGGCCTGCTGGACCGCCGGCGCGAAGCCGATCTTGCTCAGCGCGCTCGGCGCGGCCACCGTCGCAGTGGCGGCCGGGGCGATGGCGGGGGCGGCCTGCACGGCTGCGTCCGGCGCGGAGCCGACGCCGGCCGCGACGACACCGCTGTGCGACGTCTGCGTGTCAGCACTCGCGGGGTTGGCGAACGTCGCTACAAGACCACCGGTGGCCGCGACGACCGCTGCGCCCTTCATGGCCGGCTGAGCCGACTCTCGGGCGAGGAGCTTGAGTTCGTTGAGGGGGTTGTGTCGTCCTGGCACGCGATGGCGGCCGCGGATGCTCTCGTTCTTCACGTTTTACCTCTCCGCGCCTACGAAGTTAGCTGTCGGGTTCGGGCGGAAAGGTTGATGCCCGGTCCTCTCCCGCTCCGCGATCGTGGTCGCGACTCGGGCGAGGACTTCACCCCAAGGGCGTCGGGCGACGAGTCGCCTGACGCCCGGAGAAACGGTTGGTTCCTCCGCTCCTGTCACAAGGTGTCCATAGACCTCGCGAGACGGTGACAGGACTAGGCGGTCCATCTCACGAGCGCCCGACCAGGGTTGGCCGGACCCTGGTGACTGTAGACGAATCAACTGACCGATGTCACGTCCCGGTAACGACGACACGCGGCGTTCGCCCGGTTTTAGGCGGTTGATCAGGCTTTACTCGCCCTTTACCTTCCGCTGACTGAGACATGGGTCACACTTTGAGGGTTGCTGCACCGATGACGAAGAAGGGACCCGCGCCATGCTCGAGAGCTCCAAGGCCTTCAGCGGCTTCGCCGTGAAGGACATCGCGGCCGCCAAGGCCTTCTACACCGACCAGCTCGGCCTCGAGGTGACCGAGGAGCACGGCATGCTGACGCTGCGGCTCGCCGGAGGCCGGCCCACGATCGTCTACCCGAAGCCGGACCACACGCCGGCGACGTACACGATCCTCAACTTCCCGGTCGAGGACATCGAGTCCGCCGTCGATCAGCTGACTTCGCGTGGGGTCACGTTCGAGCACTACGAGGGCACGCCGGCCGAGACGGACGCCAAGGGCATCTTCCGAGGTGGTGGACCGCTCATCGCGTGGTTCACCGACCCGTCCGGCAACATCATGTCGGTCATCGAGGCGCCTGGCCCGGGGGAGTGACCAGTGGAGTCACGGGGGAGTGACCGCAGGGAGTGACCGCAGGGAGTGACCGCAGGTAGTGACCGCGGGGTCGCCACGGGGTGACCGCGCCCGCGGGACGCGCGGCACGCCGGCGGGTATGCGGCATACATGGCAGACACGACGCGACCCAGCCCGACGGCGCGGCAGGACACCGGCGTCGCTGACGCCGGAGCGACCGACCGTGGACCGGCGGGGCCGGGCGAGGGTCCGGAAGAGGCCACCTCGCCCGAGCCGAGCAGCAGCGCCGAGCCGGACCGCCCCACCGACCTTCCCAAGGGCCAGCTCGTCGCCACGACGAAGCGGGCGCTGCGCGGTTTCAAGCGGGACAACCTCTCCGACCTCGCGGCCGGTCTGACCTACTACGGCGTGCTCTCCGTCCTACCCGGGCTCATCGTGCTCTTCTCGGTGCTGGGCCTGCTGGGACCCAGCGCGGCCGGTGAGGTAGTCAGCCAGGCCGAGCGGCTTGCCCCGGGCTCGGCGGCGAACGTCATCAAGACTCTCGTGGAGCAAGCCCAGGGCAGCCGCTCGGGCGCCGGCGTCGCAGCCGTCCTCGGCATCGTCGTGGCGGTGTGGTCGGCCTCGGGCTACGTCGCGGCCTTCATGCGCGCCTCGAACACCATCTACGGCATTCCTGAAGGACGTCCCATCTGGAAGACCGTCCCGATCCGCGTCGGCGTGACGATCCTTGCCGTCGTCGTGCTCACCGTCGCTGCGGCCATCGTCGTGCTGAGCGGGCCTGTCGCGCACGCGGTGGGCGATGTCGTCGGGCTCGGGGACACCGCGGTGATGGTCTGGAACATCGTCAAGTGGCCGGTGCTCGTGGTCATCGTGGCGGCGCTGCTGGCGGTGCTCTACTGGGCCGCGCCCAACGCGCGGCAGGGCGGCATACGGTGGCTGAGCCCCGGCGGGCTCGTCGGCGTGCTCGGCTGGATCGGCGTCTCCGCCCTGTTCGCGGTGTACGTCGTGGTGGCGGCGTCGTACGACAAGACCTACGGTTCCCTGGCCGGCGTCATCATCTTCCTCGTGTGGCTCTGGCTGACGAACCTCGCGATCCTCTTCGGGGCCGAGGTCAACGCCGAGCTCGACCGCGGCCGGGCCATCGAGGGTGGCATGCCCGACCGGGTGGAGCCCTTCGCCGAGCCTCGGGACACCCGTGCGATGGACGACCGCGACCGCGAGGCGGTCGAGCAGGCGCTCCGCGAGCGGTCCTGACGAGCAGCCCACCCCCCTTAGGACTCCTCGTGCACGCGCTCGGCGTGGCGGCGCAGGCACAGCTCGGTGATCTGGGCCACCAGGTCGAGCGGGACAGGCCGGCTGATCGGGAAGCGCACCGTGTCCTTCGCGCGGCGGTAGGGCCCGATCGCGGCCTCGAACGCAGGGTCACCCGTGGGGACCGGATAGAGCCCGATGTGGTTCTTCCACCCGGCGAAGTAGACCAGGGGGCGGCCGTCCATGGTGAAGGTGGCCATGCCGTAGCTGATCTTCTCGTGGGCGTGCGGGGCCGTCTCCTGGATGGCGCTGCGGACCTGGGCGAGCTGCGCCCGGGTCTCCTCGGGGTAGGAGTCGATGTAGTCGTCGACGGACTCGAATCTCGGCGTCAATCGTGCCTCATTTCGGTTCGGGACCGGTTTGTGAGGGATGTCTTCGACCTTATGGGGCATTCGACGGCACGGCCAGGCGGGCATTTCGGGCGATAGGACACAGGATGCGCAGCCGCAGGGCGGACCCACTCCACCTGGGCAAGGCGTCGAGTGCTCACGTCGACCCCTCGCGATGCCGTCCCCTCAGGGGCGCAGCAGCACCTTGATGGCGCTCCGGTCGTCCATCGCCCGGTAGCCGTCGGCGACGTCGGCGAGCGGGAGGGTGAGATCGAACACCCGACCGGGGTCGATGTCTCCGGCGAGGACGAGCTCGAGAAGCCGCGGGAGGTACGCGCGGACCGGCGCCATGCCGCCGGCCAGCCCGACGTTGCGGTCGAACATCCGGCGCACCGGGAGCTCGACCCCGTGCGGGGCCCCGACGAAGCCCACCATCGCGCCGGGCCGGGCGATCCGGAACGCGGTCTTCATCGACTGGGCGGTGCCTACGCACTCGAGGACCGAGTCCGCCCCGACCCCGTCGGTGAGCTCGCGCACCGCGGCGACCCCTTCGTCGTCGCGCTCCTCGACGATGTCGGTCGCCCCGAACTCCATCGCCAGCCGCTGTCGTGGCTCGTGCCGCGACATGACGACGATGCGCTCGGCACCGAGCTCCTTCGCCGCGATCACCCCGCACAGGCCCACCGCGCCGTCACCGACGACGACCGCCGTGCCGCCCGGGCTGACCCGGCTCGCCACCGCAGCATGCCAGCCCGTGGCCATGACGTCGGACAGCGTCAGGAGCGACGGGACGAGCGCGTCGTCGGGGACGCCGTCGGTCGCGACGAGCGTGCCGTCTGCCTGGTTGACCCTGGTCAGCTCGGCCTGGCCGCTCTCGGTCCAGCCCTGCCGCTCGCACACGGACGTGAACCCGGCCCGGCAGTGCGGGCAGGTGTTGTCGCTGTGACAGAACGGCACGATGACGAACTCGCCGGCGCGGAACCCGTGCACCTCGGCGCCGACCTCCTCGACGATGCCGACGGCCTCATGGCCGATCGTGGCCCCGGGACGGATCTTGTTGGCGCCGCGGTAGGGCCAGAGGTCGGAGCCGCAGATGCAGCCGGCGACGACACGGACGATCGCGTCGGTCGGCTCTTCGATCGTCGGGTCGGGCACCTCCGACAGCCGGATGTCACCAGGGGCGTGGATCGTCGTCGCGCGCATGGCGACCATCCTCCCTTGTCGAGGGGCCGTCCTGGTACGAGGTCAGGGCGTTTCGCGGCGCCCACTCGACCGAGAGCGGCGGCGTCAGCCGCGGCTACGGAGCCGGAGGCTGGGCAGCTCCGGCGCCGGCAGGGTGTGCTCCCACGCCTCGGGGAACTGGCCGTACCGTCTCTCGCCGGTGGCGCCCTCGCCGCCGGCGCCGTCGTCACGCTCGCGCTGCCACTGCTCGCGGAACTCGACGATCTCCTCGTGGCTGCGGCCGATGAAGTTCCACCACATGACGATCCGCTCGCCGAAGGGCGCGCCACCGAGGACGAGGACCCGGGTGTCCTCATCGCCGGCTTCCAGGGTGACCCGAGTCGCACCGAGCGGCTGGAAGACGATCTCTCCGGGCTTGGCAGTAGCAGGCCCGACCGTGAGCGTGCCTGTGTCGCAAAGGAACCCGTGCTCGTGGCGCGGGTCGAGATCGACGACGAGCGATGCGCCGGCAGGGACAGCCACCTCAGCGCCCACGAGGTCCGAGTGCATCGTCACGGGCGACGTCTGCCCGAAGAGCGTCCCGAGGAAGACGAGCACCCGGCAGCCGTCGATGTCGACTGTCGGCGGCGCGTAGTGCTCGAACCCCGGCTCGGCGAAGCGCGTCGCCTCGGGAAGCGCCACCCACAGCTGCGCACCGTGCAGCACCGTGGTGCCGGGGGTGGAGTACTCCGAGTGGGCGATGCCGTTGCCGGCCGTCATGATGTTCAGCTCGCCGGGCCGCACGAACGCGTGGGCACCGGTCGTGTCGCGGTGCTCGACCTCGCCCGAGAACAGCCACGACACCGTCTGCAGCCCGGTGTGCGGGTGGCCCGGGACCACCATTCCCCCGGTCTGCGAGACGTCGTCGGGGCCGTAGTGGTCCACGAAGCACCACGCCCCGATGAGGGACCGCTCGCGTTGCGGCAGGCTGCGCCGCACCGGCATGGCCCGCGGCCCGCCGAGCGGCACGTGCCGATAGGGCAGCACGACCGGGTCGCCGGCGTCGTCGTCGCGGCGCTCGCAGGTGACCTCAGAGGGAGTGCGGTCAGGGTTGCTCATCGGGATCAGGCTATTCCGCCGCATGCCGTGCCGGCACCCCGGCGCCCACGCCCGGTTCCCGCATGCCCCCCACCCCGGTCGAGTGGGCGCCCCGTCTCACGCGCGCCGGGTCGGGTGCGGTCCGGCAGACCGGTCGAGTGGGCGCCCCGTCTCACGCGCGCCGCGTCGGGTGCGGTCCGGCAGACCGGTCGAGTGGGCGCCCCGTCTCACGTGCCCCAGCCCGGGTGTCGTCGCGCAGACCGGTCGAGTGGGCGCCCCGTCCCACGTGCCCCAGCCCGGGTGTCGTCGCGCAGACCGGTCGAGTGGGCGCCCCGTCCCAGGGGAGGCCGAAGGCCCGCTACCGCTCGATGGCAGGGGCTTGGCGGGCTTTGGGTTGTGGGCGGGGTGGGATGGTCGGCCGGAGCTGTGACGGGTGGGAGTGAGCGACCACTCGACGGCAGGGTCTGGGCGGGCTGTGGGTCGTGAGCCGGGCCAAGGGTGGTCGGCTCGCGTTGTGACGGGTGGGAGTGAGCGACCACTCGACGTGGGTCGGGGTGCGTCACTCGACTTGGGTCGGGGTGCGCTCACTCGACTGTGGGAGGTCCGGGGCGACGTGGGCGGGCTCTGACCCGCCTGCGTTGCTAGGTTGCGATGGTGACCGGCAGACCCACGTCGACTGCGACGCCGACCGCCCGCTGGACCGCCTGGCGGGTGGTGTGGTGGTTCGGCTTCGTCAGCCTCGCCGCCGACATGGTCTACGAGGGCGCACGGTCGATGTACGGCCCCCTGCTGGCCTCGCTGGGTGCGAGCGCGGTCGTGGTCGGGCTCGTGACGGGCGCGGGCGAGGCGATGGCTCTCGTGCTGCGCCTCGTGTTCGGGCCGCTCGCCGACCGCACCGGGCGCTACTGGGGGCTGACGACGATCGGCTACGGCCTCACCGCGGTCTGCGTCCCGCTCCTGGCAGTCACGCCGTTCGTCGGCGCGCTGGGGGTCGCCCTGGCCTCGGTGCTGATCCTTCTCGAGCGCGCCGGCAAGGCCGTCCGGAGCCCGTCGAAGTCCGCGCTGCTCGCCCATGTGGCGACCGCGGTCGGGCGGGGCCGTGGCTTCGGCGTGCACAAGGCGCTGGACCAGGTCGGCGCCTTCGCCGGGCCGTTGCTCGTGGCCGGGGTCGTCGGCGTGACCGGAGTGATCTGGCCGGGCATGCTCGTCCTCGCCATCCCCGGCGCGGCCGCAATGGTGCTGCTCTTCGTCATCCGCGCCCACGTCCCGGACCCCGGTGTCTACGACGCCCCGGCGGATAAGGGGGGCGACGACCTGTCGTCGCCACAGGCCGCGACGGCGCGTTCCGGGGCCTCCACAGCCGTCGACTCTGCCGTCGACTCTGCTCGCGATGCAGCGCGCTCGGATGCCGCGAGCTCACACGGGGGTGGCCTCCGTGGCTGGTTCGCCGACGCCGTGGGCGCGGGTCTGCCGCGGGAGTTCTTCCGCTACGCGACGGCCGCGGCCCTGACAACGGGAGGCCTGGTCACGTTCGGGATCATCGGCTTCCACCTCACGGTCGACGGGCTCGTGCCGGTCGCGACAGTGCCGGTCGTGTATGCCGGGGCGATGGCCGTCGAGGCACTCGCCGCCCTGGTGGTGGGTGCCGTCTACGACCGCCGCGGTGCAGCGGTCCTGCTCGCCGTTCCCGTCCTCGTCGCCCTCGTGCCGCCCCTTGCTCTGTCGGGCACCCTCTGGGCCGTCCTTCTCGGCGTCGCCGTGTGGGGGCTCGCGTACGGCGTCCAGGACTCGACCATCAAGGCGCTCGTCGCGGAGGTCGTGGAGGCACCGAGGAGGGCGACGGCATACGGCGTCTTCGCCGCGATCCAGGGAGTCTTCGCGATCGTCGGCGGGCTGGTGGCCGGCTGGCTCTACGAGCGGTCCCTGCCGGCGCTCGTCGTCACCGTGGGTGTGAGCCAGGCCGTTGCCCTCGTGCTGCTCGTCAGCACGGTCCGGCGCCACGCACGGCAGAGCGGCCACGTCCGCGCGGGATGACCCGTCCGGACGTGACCGCTCGGCCGTGCGACGGCGGGTCACCCGTGGCGACCCGCCGCCGTGGTCCTCAGCTCACCGCGTCGAGCGCGTCGACGACGCCCTCACCGAAGTAGCTGTTGTCCGCTGCCGGACCGGTGCAGGCCGGCACGCCAGGAGTGCTGTTGCACGCCTTGTCGTCGGCCTGCTGGCGCAGCTTCTCGATCATCTGCGCCGGCGTCCACGTCGGGTGGACCGACTTCATCAGCGCGAGCACGCCCGCGACGTGCGGCGACGCCATGGAGGTGCCGCTCTTGGTCCCGTAGCCGTTGTTCGCCACGATCGTGGACAGGATCGTCGAGCCGGGCGCGGCGACGTCGATGACGCCGAGGCCGCGGTTCGAGAAGCTCGACAGGCGGCTGTCCAGCGTTCCCGCCGGGAAGCGCTGCATCGACGACACGGTCACGACACCGTCGAGCTCGGTCGGGATGTCCTGGCAGCCGCTGTTCAGCGTGCGGCTGACCGCCGTGCCGTCATCGGGGCTGCCGTTGTCCTTGAACGACGACTTGTCCGCGAGGTCGTGGGCCGAGTTGCCGGCGGCGGCAGCGTGCACGACACCCTGGCTCGTCGACCAGTTGACCGCGCGACGCACGGCCTCCTTGGCGGCGTACTGGTCGGGCTGGTCCTCGCAGTAGAACTCGAACGGGTCGACGTAGTAGCTGTTGTTCGTCACGTCCATGTGCTTGAGGCCGGCCTCGACGAAGCCGCAGACGGCGTACTCGGGGTAGATGAAGCCGGCGTCATTGACGACCTTCACCGATGCGAGCCGCACGCCGGGTGCGACGCCGACCAGGCCGACGCCGTTGCGTGCCGCCGCGATGATCCCGGCGACGTGGGTGCCGTGGTCGCTCGTCGTCGGCTCCCAGCCGGTCGTCGACGGTCGGCCGGCGTCGGTGCAGTTGACCGAGTTGGCGGTGTCGAGGTTCGCGACGAGGTCCGGGTGGTCGGGGTCGATGCCGCTGTCGAGAACGCCGACGAGCACGTTGCGGGAGCCGTCAGTGATCTTGTGGGCCTGGTCGGCCTTGATCATCTGCATGTTCCACTGCAGGGACTCGTTGGGGTCGGTCGACTCGGCAGGGGTGGTCTCGGCCTCGATGTCGCCGTTCCACGCCTTCTTGGCGCCCTGCATGTAGTCGGACGCACCGGTCCAGTTGCGCCCGAGCGCCGTCGGCGTGCCCTCCGAGACGGCGACTGAACGTGTGGCGCCCACCGACTCGACGAACGTGCCGCCCTGGGCCGCGACGTCGGCCCGGAAGGTCCCGCTGGTCGAGTGCGCGATGACGACACCGATCTGCGGCCACGACTGGACGACGACACCGCCGGCGGCGCGCACGGCGTTCTCGACGACCGTGGTGTGGCCCGGGTTCGCGACGTCCACGTTGAGGACATAGCTCATCAGCTGTCCGTCCGGCGTGGAGATCGGCACCGGCGTCGACACCGGTTCGGCGGTCGGCGACGCCGTCGCGTATGCCGTGCTGCCGAGGACCGCGGTCGAGGCCAGCGCGAGCGAGGCGACGACAGTGGCGCCCCGCCTCCTGATTGGTTTCCTCATGAAGTTGCTCCCTTGGGTGGGGATGGTGACTCGGGTGCCCGTGTCGGGCACACGAGTCCCCATCCTGACCTCGGGAGGGGCCGGTTGTGGGGCGAACGACCGGAGTAAATCTCCGGATCCGTTCGCCGGTCGATGTCGCTGCGCGCTGTATTCGACGCTGAACTACATCGAACCGGGATTTGTCTGGCGGCCGAGGGGGGCGAGGGCGATGAGCAGGAGCAGGGCGCCGAGCGGCAGCAGGTCGAAGGGCAGCATCAGTACAGCGGCAGCCGCACCGGCGAGCGCGAGGGAGCTCACCGGCATACGCGCCTCGATGGTCAGAGCGCCGAGAACGGCCGCGAGGGCGATGCCGACCAGCACCGGGCCGCCTGCGGCCAATGCCGACGGGATGGCGTCGTCGAAGAGGCCGACGGTGTGACCCAGCCAGACCGCGCCGGTCGCTCCGGCGCCGAATGCGGCCAGGAGCCCGGCGGGCACCGCGACCGGCAGGTGCTCGGCGCGCGATGCGAGAGCGGCAGTGAGCCACGCGAGCCCCGCCACGGCGACGACGAGCATCGCTCCCGCGGCGACCGCAAGGGGACCCGAGCCCGACCGGCTGTCGAGGCCGTCCACCCAGCGCAGGATCCCGTAGGCGAAGAGGGCCATCGGCGCCGCGAACGCCAGGATGCGCCCACGATCGGCAGCGCCCGCCGCGCCCACACTGCTCAGGGTGCTGCCGCGGCCGGTGAGGATGGGGTCGGTGAGGTCGGGGCCGGTGCGGCTGGTGACGTCGGTGAGGGCCGGTGCGATGGCGCGCGGTCGAGGAGCAACGCGGCCGGGGTGCGGGCTGAGGGTGCTCGTCATACCGTCCAGGGTCGTCGCAGCAGGCTCGGTGGCACATCGGGGACGACCCCGAACGCACCCTCAGGGAACCCCTCACTGACCCTGAGGCCAGCCCGGGGAGAGAAAGCGGCGACAGGCTGTCCCCCGCAAGCTGCCGGCGGGTCAGGCGGGCAGGTTGCAGGCGGCCGACTGGCCCTTGGCGGCGACCGCCTTGTAGGGCGGCAACGTCTGCAGGCCCTTCTGCCACAGCGCCCGCCACTTGGCCTCGGCCGAGGCTGGAGTCATCCCGCCGGCCTTGAAGTGCGACTGGTCCTTCAGGTGCGTCTCCCACGGTGTGATCGCGGTGCGCGCCGGGACGAGGACCTCGTCGATCGTCTTCATCGAGGCGGCGCACTGGCGGATCGCGTCGGCGTTGGCTCCGGTCGCTGCCGCGTCGACGGCGCAGGCGTCCTTGGAGGCCTGCAGCGCCGCGTCGGCCTGGCGGAACGCGACGATGTTGTCCGCGGCCTTCTCTGTCGTGATCGGCCACTGCTGCTTGGCGGTGGCCAGGTCGATCTTGCCCGCCTGGAGGTCGTTCATGATGGCCAGGTGGCGGTCCCACTGCGCCAGCGAGCGCGCCGCGTCGTCACGTGCGGCAATCTGCAGGCCCCACTTGGTGCGGCACGATGCCAGCGCGGCCGCCATGGGGTCGGCCTCGGTCGTCGCGGTGTCGGTCGGCTGGGTGCTTGGGGCTGTGGCGGACGGCGTGCTGGGTGGAGTGCTCGAGCCGGCCGCACCCTGGATCACCGAGGGTGAGCCAGTCGGCGAGCCGGTGAACAGCCCTTTGCCGAACCAGACGGCGGCCCCGAGCACGATGATCGCCAGAGCGCCGATCACGAAGGGCATGACTGAGCGCGACTTGCGCTGTGCCTCGCGCGCTTCGCGTCGTGTCTGCGGCTGATCGCCCATTGACTGTGTCCCCCACGGACTGAAACGGGTCGACCCCCATCGACCACATGACTTCGGGAGAAACGATAACGGCTACTCGACCGTAAACGTTCCGCCGGCACTGGGTGATACGGGCATAACGGGTGAAGTGACCTAGATCCGTATGCGCGCCGAATGGGTCCGAGTCGTCCCATGGGGTGATGCGAGCACCGATATCGGCGATATCCTCCCTGCGAATCCTGTTCTGACCATGGTTCGTCGACGACACGATGGGAGTGAGGGCGGGGTGAGTGCTATGCGTGTGCTGCCGCCTGACGAGGGCTCGAGTGGCACGAACGGCACACCCCGCACGCCCGCCACACCCGCCCCGAAGCTCCCACCGGAAGCTCCAGGCACTCCTGCCTCGTCGCCGGTGCGGGGTCCGTCCGAGCCGAACAGCCCCGCGGTGAACGACCCGGAGCCGCGCCGCCGGTCCTACGACGCCTCTTTTCGCCGGGAAGCCGTGCAGCGGGCAACGGCGGACGGTGCGCGCATCGCGGACATCGCCGCCGAGCTCGAGATCAGTGCGAGTACGCTGCGCCGCTGGGTGCGCGCCGACACGAACCGACGCGATACGAGCCGAACCGAGACAGAGCGGCCTGCAGCGAGGCGGCCCGAGACGTCCCGCGAAGCAGAGCCGCCCAAGCCCGAGCCACGCAATCCCGAGCCCCCCGAGGCTTCGCAGGCTCAGCCGGTGTCGTCGAAGCCGCCCCCAGCATCCCCTCCATCCGGCCCTCCCAGCGAAGACGGCACGACCCCGCCGTCCGACGTCGAGACCGGGTCTCTCGTAGAAGGACGCGAGCCGACCGTGAGCGACGCCGACAGACGCAACCCGTTGTTCGACGAACCATCGATGGAAGGGTCCCGCGCCGCACCCTCCCGCGACCCGCTGGCCTCCGACCCGACGGGCGACGTTCTCTCCACCGAGCACAGTTCCGACCCGAACGCCCGCCGGCCGCGCCAGACCCCCCGCGCGGGCGCCTCCGCAGACCCGGCAGGACCCCAGCAGGCCGACACGAGCGCCGCAGCCGGTGGCCCGCGAGGGGGCGACCAGAAGGCCGACGGTGACGACGGCGCGTGGGACGACGGTCCAGAGAAGCAGGCCGCCATGCGGCCCGACGACCCGAACGTCCTCGCGATGCTCGACGCGATCCTGGAGATGTTCCCCAAGCACCTGGCCGCGCAGCAGACCACGGACTTCACGGAGCCGTCCCCAGCGGCCCATCGGGCGGCCGAACCCCCGGCGAACCGGATCCCGCTGCACCCCGGCGACGACATCTTTCCGGGCCTGTCGGCGCTGGTCCCGGCATACCGCTTTCCGATCATCCTGGCGTTCCTGCTCGGTGCCATCGGGGTGTCGCGGTTCGTGCCGGTCGACTACCCCTTGCGACCGGTTGCCCTCGCGCTCCACATCATCTCGCTCGTCATCGCCTTCGGGGCGGTCCTGGTCATCGACTGGCACGGCCTGCTGTGGCTCTTCGGGCGGCGCGGGCTCACCGAGTCGACGCGGCTCGCGGCCGCCGCGGGCCCGCTCATCTGGGGCGGGCTGTTCGGCCTCATCGCCTCTGGTGCGCTGCTCCATCCGAACATCTCGTCACCGCTGACTGTCGTCAAGATGCTGCTCGTGCTCATGGTGGCCTGGAACGGCGCCGCCATGTCCACCTTGCGTCGGCGCATGGCTCAGCTGCCCCCGTACATCAAACCCACCGACCTGCCGGTCCGTGACTGGGGCATGCTCATGACGGCGACCGTCATCTCGCAGATCGGCTGGTGGGGCGCGATCATCATCGGCTTCATCAACTCCTCGACGTGACGTCGCGTCGCACGGGGCGGCCGTGCCCGGCGACCCTGGCATGCGGCACTGCCTGGCCCCTGGGCTTGCCCGATGCGGGCATGATGCAGACATGATGCGGGCATGACGCCGCCCCCGACCCGTCGACGGGTCGCGGTCCCGCCCGGGGCCGTGCCGTGGCTGGCCGTGCTGGCCGGCGTGCTCGCGTCGGCGATCGCCGCGTGGTCGACCGGCGCCATGAATCCCCTCGTCTTCGTCGAGGATGCCGGACCACTGGTCCGCTGGGCCGCGCCGCTGCTGCGGGTCGGTCACGACGTCGCCGCGTCGATGACCTTCGCGGCGCTCGTGTTCGCCGCGTCGCTCGTCCCTGACCCGGCCCATCTGGCCCGCTCGCCCCGCCCGCCCCGCCCGGCCCGTCCGGCCCGCCCGGCTGGTGGCGCGCCCCAGGATCCCGGCCGGACGGCATACGACGAGCCCGGGCTGGGCCCTGGGCGCGCCCTGCGCCTGGCCACCATCGCAGGACTCGCGTGGACGCTGACGGCCCTCGTCGGGGTCGTGCTGTCGTTCGCCGAAGCCGCCGGGCTGCCGCTCACCAGTCGGGCCCTCGCCGGGCAGTTCGGGGCGCTCGTCTGGGAGCTCGACAGCACGCGAGTCGGCCTCATCAGCGCGGCCTGCGCGGTGGTCGTCACCACCGGTGCGGCGCTCGCCCGGCGTCGCGTTGCGGCGGCCTGGCTGGCGGCCCTGGCCGGTTTCGGCATCGTCGTCCTCGGGCTGGCGAGCCACACGGGCACGTCCGACGAGCACGAGACGTCGGTCAACGCCATGGGGCTGCACCTGGTCGGGGCGATGATGTGGGTCGGCGGCCTCCTGACCCTGATCGTCCTCCACCGGACGTTCGCCCGGAGCCTCGCCGTCGTCGCGACCCGGTACTCGACTCTCGCGCTCGTCTCGTTCGTCACCGTCGGTCTCTCGGGGGTCCTGGCGACCACCACGCGCCTCGTCACCTGGAGCGACTTCGGCACGCCGTACGGCCTGCTCATCGTGGTCAAGATCGCCGCGTTCGTCGCGCTCGGCGCCGCGGGCTGGTGGCATCGCCGATCGACGATCTCGGACCTTCAGGCCGGCATCAGCGGACGGCCGTTCTTCCGGCTCGCCGTGGGCGAGGCGATCGTCATGGGGGTGACCTTCGGGGTCGCCACCGCGCTGTCGCGCAGCGCTCCGCCGGAGCCTGAGGACTTCCCCGACCCGACGCCCACCCTCTCGATCACGGGCTTTCCGGCACCGCCCGCGCCGACCGTGGCATCGCTGTGGACGCAGTGGCGGGTCGACTGGCTCATGCTCGCGGTGGCCGTCGTCGCATTGCTGACGTATGCCGCTGGGATCGTCGGCGCGCGCGTGGCGGATGCCCACAGCCTCGTCGCTGCGCACGGCGCGGCGCAGGCCGACCGCGAGCGACCGGGCGGCGCGGGTCCGACGCGTCACCGCCCGCGGCCGGTGGCGCGGCCGATGCGGCACTGGCCCGCCTGGCGCGTCGTGTCCTGGGTGCTCGGCTGGCTCGTGTTCGTGTGGGCGACCTGCGGCGCGATCGGCATCTACGGGCGGGTCGCGATCTCGTGGCACCTGGCGCTGCAGCTGGTGCTCGCATTCGTCGTCGCGCCTCTGATCGTGCTCGGTGCTCCGGTCGAGCTGGCCCGACGAGCGCTGCGTCCGCGAGCTGACGGCACTCTCGGGCCCCGCGAGCTGGTCCTCGGCGTCGCCGACTCCCGGACGATCCGGGCGCTGACCCGACCATGGGTGGCGACGGTGCTGCTCGTCGGTGGTTTCCTGGGGTTCCACGGCTCGGGACTGCTCGACCTGGCGCTGACGACCCATCCGGGCCACCTGGTCATGGTCGTGGTCACCCTCGCAGTAGGCGTGCTCTGGTCCAGCGCGATCATCGGCTCGGCGCGGCCCTCGGCGCGGGTCACCTCGGCGGAGCGTGCACACGCAGCCGACGGGTATGCCGCCGTCCCCGACCGCGGCTGGTCCCGCGCCGCGCTCGCGTGCCTCGTCCTCGTCGTGCTCGCGGCGTTCGCTGCGGCCTACTGGCTGAGCCGGACCACGAGCCTGTTGGCCGGTGACCTCTTCGCGCGGATGGCGCTTGGCTGGGACCACGACCTCGCGACCGACCAGGCGAGGGCCGGAGCCGTCGCGTTGGTGGCCGTGCCGGTGTGCGTCATCCTGGCCACCGGGCTCGCGACGGTAGCCCGCCGGCCGGGTCTCGGGGGCGACGACTGAGGCGGCGTCTGCGGTATACGTCTCGGCCGGGCTGCCGGAGACCCGGGGCCCGTTCCGGAGCAACTGCCGGAGAATCTGCGGATCGGCTCGGGGCGCCTCAGGCGCCGTGTGCCGCTACGCTGCGTCAACGGCTCGCGGGTGGTTATCGCCATCTCTCTTCCGCGGGCCCCGTCAATGAGCGATGATGCCCCGCGGGGAGGGCCACGAGAGGTGGCCGAGGGGGCTGACCGTGACCATTCGATTCAATCCACCGCCGGGCTGGCCGACGCCGCCCGCAACGTGGGTGCCGCAGGACGAGTGGTTGCCCGACCCCTCGTGGCCGGACCCGCCGGCGGGCTGGAGCTTCTGGACCGTCACCGTGCGCCCGACCAGGCCGGACCCCACTGGAAAGGCCGGCAAGGGCACCAAGGTCTCGTTCCCCGTGGCGACGGCCGCCGCCCAGTCGACCGTCTCGCTCGCTGCCCTGTTTCCCGAGCGAGGGCGATACGAGAGCCCCACGTTCGGGGGCTACGGCACCACGGGAGTGCCCGACTCGCCGCCGGAGGGCGTCCCCACCAAGGCCGGCCGTGAGTACTACCGGCCGCGAGGCTGGGGATCCCAGCACGGCGACGGCGAGGGCGCCGACCGTGGGTCCGGCGGCGCGGGAGGCGACGCTGGAGCCGGCGCCGGAGGTCGCGCTGGAGGAGGCGCTGGAGGTCGCGCTGGAGGCGGCGCTGGAGGTCGCGCGGCTGATCGGACCGGCGCCGGGGGGTCGGAAAAGGGGCGCATCGGGTCCGTCCTCAACGGGTCCGGGCCGATGCGCGACCAGAACGGCGCTCCCGTGCCTGACCTCGGCGTCGCGGGTACCGCGATCGACCCCACCGTCCTGCCCGAGCCCGATGGGCCGGGTGCCGGAAGCGTCACCACCGACCGGGGCGCGCAAGGCATCCGGCTGTCGCCGATCCTGAGGCTGGTCTCGCACCCATCCGGCCTGCGCGCGCAGTTCCGGGTCGGCGGTCCGGTCGCAGCAGCGCTGGCCGAGGTGATGAGCCCGGCCATCGAGGTCTCGGTGCTCCAGGCCGGACGGGTCGCCGAGCAGTCCCACGGTCGCGGTGGCCGGGTCGGGCGCCTGGGGTTCCTGCGCAGGGGCCGGCGCGGCGACGAGGCCGGCGACGCCGGCGGCCCGCCGGGGCGCGCGTCGTCGAGCCCACTGTCGATCACGGACCTCGTCCACCGGTCCCTCGCTGCGCGGCGCTCGAACGATCTCGCCGAGGCGGCCTCGGTCGAGGCGGCCCTGTGCGCGATGCATCGCTACCCCTTCACGCCCTTGCGGCCACCGACGCCCGCGCCGCTGCAGCCGGTCACCCCTGACGAGCAGGCCCCGATCCATCGCAAGGCCCTCGAGGCGGTCGGGGCCAACGAGCCGGGCCTGTCGAAGCCGGAGCTGGCGGCCCGCCGGGGGGCGGCCGTCGACCGGGTCGAGGCGCTCGTCCGCGCCATGACCGTGGCGCGCACCGTGTTCGCCGGCCGCCGCAAGGCGCTGGCCGAGGGCGGCTGGCAGCTGCTCGCCGGACACGACCCCGCCACCGTCGTGGCCGTCGTCGACGAGGCGCTGCGGCTCTCTGGGAGCGACGTCACGTGCCTCGACGCCGGCGTGAACCCGATCAACCAGCGGGCCTACGTCACCGTGCTCGTCCGGTTCGCACCCATGATCGTCATCGCCGACGACGGCGTCGAGGAGAGCGCCTCCGGCCGTCCTGTCTGGCGCGCGCGGACCCCTTTCGAACGGAACGGGCTGTATGCCGCCGGGCTCGCATCCGCGGTCCTCGCCGCCGCCAAGCAGGTCGACTGCGTCGCCCCCGCCGCTGACGACGTCAACGTCGTCGTCGTCCGCCCGAGCCGCAACGGCAGGTCGGTCGAGCCGGTCTACGTCGGCACGCTCGACCGCGAGGACGTGTCGTTGCGCCACCCCGACGCAGACCCGCTGCCGCTGGTGGCCTCATCGGCCGCGCCTCACGGGCTCCGCATCGACGGACCGGACCGTGAGGTGACCGCCCTGGACCGGGCCGCCGACGTCGACGGCACCCTCCGCGAGATCGTCGCGGCCTGTCGTGCGGCGATGACACCTCCGCCGTCCCCGCCGACCCCGCCGGGCCCGCCCGGCGGGGCGCCGGTCGGGTGACGGCTGGTCGGGTGACGGCTGGCGGGTGACCGGGCGGATCCGGTGGGTCGGCTGCTCCGGTGACGGTCTCAGCCGGGGAGTCGGTCGGACGACCCCGGGGCTGGGCCCTCGACGTTGACCGTCGGAGTCCCGCTGCCACACCGGACGATGACCGCGCGGGATGCCTGGGCACCCGGGTTCGACTCGCGGTGGATGGCGCCGGCCGGCACCCGAAGGAAGTCGCCAGGGCCGGCCTCGACCACCTCTTGCCCATTCGGCCCCGACTCGAGCCGCATCCGGCCCGACACGATGTAGAGCGTCGTGTCGTGGTCACCGTGGTGATGCCAGCCGGACACCGCGCCGGCCTCGGTGTCGACGGTTCCGGACCACATCGTCTCGGTCTGCAGGGCGACCTGCCGGCTCATGCCGGGGGTCGGGTCAGCTGGGGCGAGCTCGTCGCCTCCGACACGGGTACAGGGCTGGGCGGGATCGGGGGCGACAGGCATGTCTCATCAAACTGCGCCCGCCCGGTGGACGTCGAGGGTCAGGTGACGCGCCCGCGAGTGACCTCCCCAAGGTCGAGTGGTCGCTCCGTCACACCAGCCCGCAAGTCTGCGATCATCGCACCGCCAAACAGTCGAGTGGGCGCTCCGTCCCACCCGTCCCCGCGGACAACCGGGGCGAGGGGAACCAGAGGGGCTGGTGGGGCTCCTGAGGGGGTGCTCACTCGACTGAAGAGGCGCGCGCCGGTCGTGGCCCGTGCGGAGCCCCGTGGTGGGGCCGTCCGGAAGGCTCTGTGCGGCATACGGCTGAACGGTGGTGCGCCACAGTCCTAGCCTGGCTTAACGGGAGAACCGCACAAACGGGGCGACGCCCTGGGAACGGAGCGACGGATGGGGTCGCCACGTGAGGACGCCCGGCGCGTGGTGGTCGTCGGCGCGAGCATGGCCGGGCTACTCTCCGCGCGGGCGCTGGCAGACCACGTCGATGAGATCGTCGTGTTCGAGCGTGAGGGGCTGGTCGACCGTGCGGAACCGCGGGGCCGGGTCCCCCAGGGTCGCCATCTGCACCTGCTCCTGTCGGCCGGTCTGGACCGGCTTGTCGACTGGTTCCCGGGCGTCGCCGACGAGCTGGAAGGTCGAGGTGCGGTCCGTCTCGATGGGCAGCGCGCATGGGTACACCAGGGCGGGGCGTACCGACAGCAGGGCAACTGGGGGCGCTGGGTCCTGTCGATGACGCGACCGCTCCTCGAGCAGGTCGTCCGGCGCCGGGTCGCACAGCTGCCTCAGGTCACCGTGCGCTCGGGCGTCACGGTCGAGGGCGTTGCCCTGTCGGACGGCGCCGTCACGGGCGTGCTCGTCGACGGCCAGGTGGTGCCGGCGGACCTCGTGGTGGACGCGTCCGGCCGCAGCTCGCGAATCGCCCACGATCTTGCCGAGCGCCAGCTTCTTGTGCCGCCGATGTCGCGGGTGGCGATCGACATCGGCTATGCCTCCTGCTTCCTGAGGCGGTCGCCCGGCGATCTGGACGGATCGTTCGTCGTGGTGCAGGACCAGCGCACCCTGCGGGCCGGTGCGGTGCTCCCGGTCGAGGGGGACCGCTGGCAAGTGACGATCGCCGGCGTGCATGGGGATGTCCCGCCGGCCGACGACCGGGCTTTGGTTGAGTTCGCCAGGGGGCTGCCGTCGCCCACGGTCGCCGACCTCCTCGAGCACTGCGAGCGCGTCTCGCCAGCGGCGACCTACCGCTTCCCATCGAGCCAGCGGCGGCACTACGAGCGGCTCCGGCGCCTGCCGGTCGGGCTGGTCACGGTGGGCGACGCGTCCAGCAGCTTCGACCCGATCTACGGGCAGGGTATGACGTCGTCCGCCCTTCAGGCGGCCGCCCTCGGGTATGCCGTCCGCCACAGTTCACTGCGAGATCCGATGCTCCCTATTCGCTTCCACCGCAAGGCTGCTCGCGTCATTGACGCGCCTTGGCGGATTGCTGTCGGCGGTGACTTCAGCCACCCTGCGACGGTGGGACCGAGGCCGCTCGGCACGGCTCAGCTCAACGGCTACGTGCAGCGGGTCATCCGCGCGACCCACTCGTCGGTCGACGTGGCGCGGGCCTTCAACCGGGTCGTCCAGCTTGCCGACAGACCGGCCGCGCTGGCACGTCCGTCGACCGTGGCGCGTGTGCTGGTGAGCGCGCGTCGCTCACCGGTCGTCACCGGTGGGGCGATCCGGCATCCCCGCGTGGGAGACCCCCCGCCCGCCTGAGCGCCGCGAGCACCCCCGGGTCGAGTGGGCGCCCCGTCCCGCCGGCCCCACCAGCCCCACTAGCTGGCCGCGCCCATGACGGTCGAGTGGGCGCCCCGTCCCGCCGGCCCCACCAGTCGGGCGGCGCCCATGACGGTCGAGTGGGCGCCCGGTCCCGCCGGCCCCACCAGTCGGGCGGCGCCCATGACAGTCGAGTGGGCAGCCCGTCCCGCCGGCCCCACGAGCCGGCCGCGCCCATGACGGTCGAGCGGGCAGCGCGTCACACCAGCCCCACGAGCCGGCCGCGCCCATGACGGTCGAGTGGGCGCCCGGTCCCGCCGGCCTCACCAGCTATCGGGTTCCTCGGGGCTGGTGGGACTGCTGGGGTCGGGCGCCCACTCGACCCGTGGGGTGCCGGACCGCGTGGGCAGGCGGGTGGGACTGCTGGGGTGGGGCGGCCACTCGACCGGGAGGATCCGCGGGCGTGGGTGGGGCTGGTGGGGTTGGGCGCCCACTCGACTGAGGGAGAGAAGGGGGTTGACGCGACGCGGGGACGGGGCTATCTTTCACCCTAAATTTAGTCCTGAATTTACTCCTGAACGAACCGAGGAGTCGGGACCCTGACGATGGGTGAGTCGACGATGACGACCAACGGTCATGCCGCCGGACGTGGCGACCTCGTGCGAGCCAGCGTGCTCGGCCTGCTCGGCACGCGGGGACCGTCGTCCCGCGCCGACATCGCCCGCATCCTGGGCGTGAGCCCCGCGACGGTCACCCAGACCACCAAAGAGCTGCTCGCGCGGCGGCTCATCACCGAGCTCGACTCGGTCCCGAGCGCGGGCGGACGCCCGGCTCGGCTCCTCGGGCTCGACCAGGCCGCCGGTTACGCGATCGGCACGAAGGTGACAGCCGACCACATCGCCATCGTCTCCGTCGGCCTCGACGGCACGGCTCTCTCGTCGGAGTCCGTGCCGTTCGACCCGAGCCCGCGCAACGCCCTCGACGTCCTCTGCGACGTCGTCGCAGGCGCCGTACCGCGGCACGAGGGCAACCTGCTCGGCGTCGGTGTCGGGATCCCCGGCGCGGTCGACTCCCAGGCGTCCGGCGTCGTCGACGCCCCGACGATCGGCTGGCAGCGGGCGCCGGTCGGGCCGCGGCTGCGCGAGCGTCTGGGCGTGCCGGTCCTCGTCGACAACGACGTCAACACGCTCGCTGCCGCCGAGAGCGTCTACGGCGTCGGCCGCGAGCACGACTCCTACATCGTCGTCACGATCGGGCGCGGCGTCGGCTGCGGAATCGTCCAGCACGGCGTCGTCAACCGGGGTGCCCACGGCGGCGCCGGCGAGATCGGGCACGTCCCGGTCACCGACGACGGACCGACCTGCGGCTGCGGCAACGTCGGATGCCTCGAGGCCTATGTCGGTGAGACGGGCCTCGTCGCCGAAGCAGTCCGCCGGGGCGTGGTCGGCCGCCGCGGCACCATCAAGGCGGTGTCGCGCGCGGCTGCCGACGGTGACGAGCAGGCGCTCGCGGTCTACGAGCAGGCGGGACGTTTCCTCGGGCGGGCGCTCGCCGGAGTCGTGCACACCCTCGACCCGGAATGCGTGGTCCTCATGGGCGAGGGCATGAGCGACTGGCAGCACTGGCACGACGGGTTCGAGGAGGCCTTCCGGCGCCACCTCATGCCGACGCGCCGCGACATCCGCTGCATCGTCGAGCCGTGGACCGAGGACCAGTGGGCGGTCGGAGCTGCCTCGCTGGTGCTCGCTACGCCGTTCGACGCGGCCCTCGGCGGTGAGCAGGGCGAGCTCGTCCGGGCCCGCCTCCAGTCGGTCGTCGGTGGCGGGTCATGAGCGCCCTCACGCAGCCGCGGCCAGGTGCACCAGGCACCGGAGTCGCCCCGAACCCCACTGGGGCCGCTCGGCCCGACGGCATGAGCCCCGGCTCGAGCCGGCCGGCGGCCTCGCGCCACTGGTCCCGACGCTGGCGCAACCGGGCGTGGGTGCTGCTGTTTCTCGCCCCGAGCGCCATCCCGTTGCTGCTGTTCACCGTCGCGCCGATGGTCAGCTCGGTCTGGGTGAGCCTGCACGAGTGGAACCTCATCTCGGCGATGAAGTGGGTAGGCCTCGACAACTACAAGGACCTGCTCACCGACGACCAGACGCGGGACGTCTTCCTGCACACCCTGATCTACTGCGCCGGCTACCTCCCGCTCGTCTTCGTCGGTGGCCTGGGCCTGGCCCTGGCCCTGAACCAACGGATGCCGGGTCGCTCGTTCTTCCGCGCCGCCTACTTCCTTCCGGTCGTGACGAGCTGGGTCGTGGTCGCCCTCGTCTGGAAGTGGCTCCTCAACCCGTCCAACGGCCTGGTCAACACGATCCTCGGTGCGGTCGGGCTCCCTCAGCCGGGCTGGTGGACCGACCCGACGTGGGCGCTTCCAGCCGTCATCCTCAGCTCGGCCTGGAAGGACCTCGGCTTCGTCATGGTCATCATGCTCGCCGGCCTGCAGGCCATCCCGGGCGACATCCTCGAGGCGGCGACTGTCGACGGCGCGTCGACGTGGCAGCGCTTCTGGCGGATCACGTTGCCGCTGCTCACCCCCTCGACGTTCTTCGTCGTCGTGATCTCGCTCATCAACGGATTCCAGGTCTTCGACCAGGTCTATGTCATGACCGGAGGCGGCCCGCAGGGCGCGAGCCAGGTCGTGGTCGGGCAGGTCTACGACCTGACGTTCCGCTACGGGCGCGCCGGCGAGGCGAGCGCCCTCTCCTGGATCCTCTTCGCCGTCATCCTGATCATCACCGCGGTCCAGATCCGCGGCCAGAAGCGGTGGGTGCACTATGCCTGACCAGCTGACTCTCACCCCGCCCACCAGCGCCGGAGCCGGCGACGAGCGTCCGTATGCCGCTGCGGCTCAGTCCGTCCCGTCCGCTCGCGGCCGCTCGGGCTGGCCGACCTGGCTCCGGTATGCCGCCGTCGCCCTGGGTGCCGTCGTCATGCTCTTCCCGTTCCTCTGGACGGTGGTCACGAGCATCACTCCCGAGGGCTCTCTCGCCGGTGGACCGACGCTGTGGGTCGACAACCCGACCGGAGCGGCATACACGAAGCTGCTCGAGACGCTGCCGATGTGGCGGATCCTGCTCAACTCCTTCTGGATCGCCATCGTGTCGACACTGCTGCAGCTGATCACGGGATCCATGGCGGCATACGGCTTCGCCCGGCTCACGTTCCGGGGACGCAACATCGTCTTCGGGCTCTACCTCGCGACCCTCATGGTGCCCATGCAGGTGCTCGTCGTGCCGCTGTTCATCGAGATGAAGGCGCTCAACCTGCAGGACACCTACATGGCGCTGCTCGCGCCGTCGATCGCCTCTGCGTTCGGGGTCTTCCTGCTCAAGCAGGCGATCGAGGGCGTCCCGCGCGAGCTCGACGAGGCGGCGACGATCGACGGCGCCGGGCACCTGCGGATCTTCGCGACGATCATCATCCCCCTGATCCGCCCGGGGCTCGCGACCGTCGCGGTCTTCGCCTTCATGGGCTCCTGGAACAGCTTCCTCTGGCCGCTCGTCGTCATCCGCTCCCCGGAGTTCATGACGCTGCCGCTCGGCCTGTCGACCCTGCATGGGCAGTTCACCACCGAGTGGGACGTCGTCATGGCCGGGTCGGTCTTCTCGGTCATCCCCATCGCCATCGTCTATCTGCTGGCCCAGCGCCACATCATCGCCGGCGTGGCCCACTCCGGCCTCAAGTGACCGCGGCTCTCGCCGCCGGCAACTGAACATCCTTCTGTCACAACGCGATCCATCACCTCCGTCCGAGCGCCACACCCGGTCTCGGCAGGCACCGAAAGGCACACACATGAAGATCACCGCCAGGCGCAGCGTTGCGCCTGTCATCGCCGGCATCGTGCTGGCCCTCGGCGCCTGCGCGCAGGGGTCCGCCACGAAGACCGACAACGCCGCCGCCACCCCGGGTGGCCCCGTCACGATCCGCTACATGAACTTCTCGGCCAACGGTGGTCACGAGAAGGACCTCGACGCGATCAAGGCCGCCTTCGAGAAGGCGAACCCGACGATCAAGGTGCAGATCGAGACGACGCCCTACGACAACTACTTCACCAAGCTGCAGACCGCTGTCGCCGGTGGCACCGCAGGCGATGCCTTCGAGCTCAACTACGAGAACTTCGTGACCTACCAGAAGAGCGGGTCCCTGGCCGAGCTGAGCGGCGTCGACGGCTCCGCCTACAAGAAGTCCCTGCTGGACGCGTTCCAGGCGGATGGGAAGCAGTATGGGCTCCCCGAGTCGTTCAGCAACGTCGTGCTCTTCTACAACAAGGACCTCTTCACCAAGGCGGGCGTCGCGGCACCCACGGCCGACTGGACGTGGAAGCAGGAGCAGGACGCTGCCACGAAGCTGACGAACAAGGGATCCGGGGCCTGGGGCGACTACCAGCCGATCTCCTTCTTCGAGTTCTACAAGACGCTGGCGCAGTCGGGCGGCCAGTTCTTCAACGCCGACAAGACCGCATCGGCGTTCAACTCCGACGCCGGCAAGCAGGCGGCCGCCTTCCTCGTGAGCAAGTCCGGCAAGACGATGCCCACCGAGGCCGACGGCGCCGGCACGCCCGACTTCGACTCCAAGCTCTTCAAGAGCGGCAAGCTCGCGATGTGGCACACCGGGATCTGGATGTTCTCCGGCATGGCTGACGCCCCGTTCGGCTGGGACGTCGTCGTCGAGCCGGGCAACACGGCCAAGGCGTCCGCGATGTTCACCAACGGCGCCGTGGTGTCGTCCTCGAGCAAGAACAAGGAGGCCGCCCAGAAGTGGGTCAGCTACCTCACGAGCTCTGACGTCATGACCGACATCCGGCTCAAGACCAGCTGGGAGCTGCCTCCCATCGCCGACGAGAGCAAGATGAGCAGCTACCTCACCGCGGGCAAGCCGCAGAACCGCCAGGCCGTCTTCGACTCGCTCGACGCGACGGTCCTGCCGCCGGTCATCGAGCGTCAGCAGGAGATGCAGGACGCGGTGACCAAGGAGCTCACCGCCGCCGCGGCCGGCCGCAAGACCGTCGACCAGGCCCTTGCGGACGCGCAGCAGTCCGTCGACGCACTCCTGAAGTAGCAGAAGCCCTGCACGCCGCGTGACCCGTGGGACGGGCCGCTCACTCGACCTCCTGTCGAGTGAGCGCCCGGTCCCACCCGTCGCACAGAGCCCCGAACGAGAGATCCCGTGACCACCAGCAGCCTTGTCAGCCATCGTCCCTACGGCATCGAGCACCCGTATGCCGTGTCGCCCGATCAGCGCGTCCCCGTCCTGCCCGAGATGGGCGGGACGACGACGCTGGGCGTGCAGGCCGGACCCGCTGTCGAGACGATCGTCTGCGAATGGCGTTCCCGTGCAGTCGGTTCCGATGTCTCGATCCTGGACCTGGCGCGGGTGGTGTCCAGCGCGGCCGACGCGGCCGCGCTGGCCGGCGGCGAGGGGCACCTCGCGGAGGCCCAGGCGGCGTCCGTGGGCGGCGACGGCGGCTGGGCGGTCGAGTCGCCCGCGCTCGAGGACCCGGCGGGCTACGCCTACCGGTTCGTCGCGACCGCCGTCGACGGGCGCAGCGAGGCGTCCGAGTGGTTCGAGGTCGCTCCCGTGCGTTGGACCACCGAGCTCCCATCGGGGATGTCCGCGTCGGTGGACGGGCTGAAAGAGCGTGTCGTGGACGGGTCGGTGCGGTGGCTGGTGTCCGCCGACGGCATCCACCGCGCGGGGTTCGCCCTGGCGCTCGCCGAGGGCGACCATGTCGTCGGGTTCGGTGAGCGCTATGACCGGCTGGACCAAGCGGGACGCAGGCTCGACGCAGTGGTCTTCGAGCAGTACAAGTCCCAGGGCGCGCACGGGCGTACGTACCTGCCGATGCCGTTCGCGCACGTCGTCGGCACGGGCGGCGATGGCTGGGGATTCCATGTCCGCACGTCGCGTCGCACCTGGTTCGACTGTGGCGCAGGCGAGTCCGGTCGTCTCGGGGTGGAGGTGGCCCTCGGCGGCACCACGAGCGAGACCGTCGACGTGGGCGTCTACGAAGGGTCGCCGACGCAGGTCCTGTCCGCCTTCCTCGACGAGGCGGGCCGGGCGGAGGAGCTGCCGTCCTGGGTGTTCAGGCTCTGGGCGTCCGGTAACGAGTGGAACACTCAGGCTCTCGTCACGCAGCGGATGGACTCGCACCGCGACCTGGACATCCCGGTCGGTGTCGTCGTCATCGAGGCCTGGAGCGACGAAGAGGGCATCATGCTCTTCCGCGACGCGGCCTACGCGCCCCGACCCGACGGGTCCCCCTTCCGCCTCGACGACTTCGCGTTCTCGGCGGAGGGCGCGTGGCCTGACCCGAAGGCAATGGTGGATGACCTGCACCGGCGTGGCATCAAGGTGGTGCTCTGGCAGATCCCACTCCTCAAGACAGCCCTCTCAGAGGACGGACTTCACGAGCAGGTCCTTCACGAGGGCGAGGCGATGGTCCGCGACGGGCACGCGGTCCGCGAAGCCGACGGGACGGCATACCTCAACCGTGGGTGGTGGTTCCCGAAGTCGCTGATGCCGGACCTGTCGACGCAGCGGTCCCGCGACTGGTGGACGGCCAAGCGCGACTACCTCGTGCGCGACCTCGACATCGACGGCTTCAAGACCGACGGGGGCGAGCACGCGTGGGGGCACGACCTGCGCTACGGCGACGGCAGGCGCGGGGACGAGGGGAACAACCTCTACCCGGTGCACTACGCGCGCGCCTTCGGCGACCTCCTGCGCAAGCACGGCAAGGCGCCGATCACATTCTCTCGCAGCGGATTCACCGGCTCGCAGGCTCATGGCATCTTCTGGGCGGGCGATGAGGACTCCACCTGGGAGGCGTTCCGCAGCTCGGTGACGGCCGGGCTGACGGCGGCGTCGTGCGGCATCGTCTACTGGGGCTGGGACCTCGCCGGGTTCTCCGGACCTGGTCCTGACGCCGAGCTCTACCTGCGGGCCGCCGGGGCGTCCGCCTTCATGCCGATCATGCAGTACCACTCGGAGTTCAACCACCACCAGAAGCCGCTCCGGGACCGCACGCCGTGGCACGTCGCGGAGCTCACGGGCGACGAGCGGGTGGTGCCGGTCTTCCGCGAGCTCGCCCTGCTGCGAGAGCGACTCGTCGAGTACCTGGCCCGATCCGCAGCCGTCACGGTGAGCACCGACCGGCCGCTGATGCGGGCTCTCTACTTCGACCACCCGGGGGAGCCGGCCGTCTGGGACTATCCGCACCAGTGGATGCTCGGGGACGACCTGCTCGTCAGTCCGGTGACCAACCCCGGCGTCACGACCTGGCCGGTGTGGCTGCCACCGGGTGACTGGGTCGACGTCTGGACCGGCGAGGTGCAGGCGGGTGGCCGGGTCGTCCAGCGCGACGTGCCGATCGACGTCGTGCCGGTCTGGTGCCGCGCCGAGTCGTGGACGTCGCTCGCGCCGGTCTTCGAGGCGGCCGGTCGCCCCGCCGGGACTGGCAGGGTGGACGCATGAGGACCGACCACTTCATCCGGTTCGAGCGCGTCGACTCCGTGGAGCGCACCGAGCGTGGCCTGCTGGCCACGCTCCACGGCGAGAGCCTGCGGGTCGAGCCGGTCGCCGACGACGTCGTGCGGATCCAGCTGAGCCGGGGCGGAGCCTTCGACGACCAACCCACGTATGCCGTCTGCGTCGACCCGTTCGAGCGTCCGGTCGAGTGGGTGGCAGAGGAGGCAGAGGCCGGAGAGGCCGCCGCCGCGTGGCGGCTCAGGACGGCGGACCTGGTCGTCACCCTCTGGCTCGACCCGTTCCGGCTCGACGTGCACCGCACGGACGGCTCCGTCGTGCTCGAGTCGGCAGCCGACGACGAGGGGCGCTACTGGACGTACGCGACTCTCAACGATGCCTGGACCACCCGGCGGCGGATCGGCGCCGGTGACGCGATCTACGGGCTCGGTGAGAAGGGCGGCCGACACAACCGGCGCGGGCGCGACTTCACCATGTGGAACGTCGACGTCCTCAACGACCACGCCACGGCGGAGTTTCGCGCGGGCCGCGCGGAAGACGACCCGCGCGCGGACCTGACGAGCGTCGAGTTCGACCCGTACTACGTCAACATTCCCTTCTTCTACCGCCGCGACAGCGAGACCGGCGACGTCGCCGGCTTCTTCACCGACAACGGGTACCGCGGCGAGTACGAGCTCAGCCACGCGCACGAGCACCGCGTGTCGTTCCACGGTGGGCAGTGGACCGAGTACGTCTTCGCAGGCCCGTCGATGCCGACCGTCCTCGAGCGGTACACGTGGCTCACAGGTCGGACGCAGCTGCCCCCGATCTGGGCCCTCGGCTACCACCAGTGCCGGTGGCACGCGTACTCCCAGGACGATGTCGAACGCATCGGCCAGCGCTACCGCGACGACGAGTTCCCCTGCGACGGAATGTGGCTCGACATCGACCACATGGACGGCTATCGGGTGTTCACCTGGGACCCGGCCCGCTTCCCCGACCCCGAGCGCATGCTGAAGTCGCTGTCCGCCAATGGTTTCCGGACCATCTCGATCGTCGACCCCGGCGTCAAGCACGACCCCGGCTACGAGGTCTACGACGACGGCGTCGCTCGCGACGTCTTCTGCCGCACCGAGGGCGGCGACACCTACATCGGCCAGGTCTGGCCGGGCAACACCGCCTTTCCCGACTTCGCCACCGCCGAGGCGAGAGCCTGGTGGGGCGACCTCAACGCCCGCCACGTCGAGTCGGGCCTCGCCGGGATCTGGAACGACATGAACGAGCCTGCGACGGGTGAGATCCCTTGGCACGACATGCTGTTCGATCGGGGGAGGGTGTCGCACGAGCGGCTGCACAACCAGTACGCGCTGCTCATGGCGATGGGCACGATGGAGGGTCTGCGCCAGGCCAAGCCGGAGCTGCGCACCTTCATCCTCTCCCGCGCAGGCTTCGCCGGCATCCAGCGCTATGCCGCCAACTGGATGGGTGACAACCAGGCCCGCTGGGACCACCTCTGGGTCAGCGTCCCGATGGCCTGCGGCTTCGGCCTGTCCGGCCAACCCTTCGTCGGAGCCGACATCGGCGGGTTCCAGGGAGACACCAACCCGGAGCTCTTCGTGCGGTGGATGCAGATGGGGGCCCTGACGCCGTTCTGCCGCAACCACTCCGAGATCGGACGCATCGAGCAGTACCCGTGGTCGTTCGGCGACGAGATGCACGCCCTCGCCCGGGACGCGATCCGGCTGCGCTACCGCCTCATGCCCTACCTCTACACGGCCTTCGTCCGCGCGTCCGAGACCGGCGAGCCTGTCCAACGTCCGCTCGTCTTCGACTACCAGCACGACCCGGCCGTCGTCGATCTCGACGACCAGTACCTCTTCGGCCGCGACCTGCTCGTCGCCCCGGTGACCGAGCCCGGCACCAGGACCCGCGAGGTCTACCTCCCGGAGGGGGACTGGCACGACTGGCACACCGGAGAGGTGCTGTCCGGACGACAGACCGTCACCGTCGACACCCCGCTCGACCGGATCCCGATCTTCGTGCGGGCCGGCGCCGTCATCCCGATGTGGCCCGAGGCGCCGTCGTCCACTGACGGTTATGCCCCCGAGAGCATCGAGCTGCACGCTTTCGCGCCGGCCTCCGATGGCCGGTGGGAGTCGATCCTCGTCGAGGACGACGGCCTCACGTCCAGCCCCGCACCTGCCGGTGCGGCTGCGCCCGGACGGCTGACGACGACGCTCGCGCTCACCCACACCGCGGGCGAGACCGCGGTGGAGCACGAGACGTCCGGGACGGCATACGACGGGCACCGGCGCACGGACTTCACGGTGGTGCTGCACCCGGCCTGACGGCATACGCACCTGGCACGCCTCGCTCCCGACTCTCCTTGTGGGTCCTCCCGCGCGCGGCAAGACTGGCGGGTGTGACGGCTCGAGACGGAGGCGACGGGACCCAGCGTGACGCGGAGCAGCAGCGCGAGCAGCAGGGCGAGCAGCAGCCTGGGAGCGAGAGCCTGCTGACCGTCATCGTCGCTCTGCTGGCGAACGCCCTCATCGCAGTGGCGAAGTCGGTCGTCGCGGTCATCACCGGATCGGCGTCGATGGTCGCCGAGGCCGCACACTCGTGGGCGGACGCGGGCAACGAGGTGTTCCTGCTCATCGCCGAACGGAAGTCGGCCAAGCCGCGAGATGCCACGCACCCGTTCGGCTACGGCCGCGAGGCCTACGTCTGGTCGATGTTCGCCGCGTTCGGCCTGTTCGGTGCCGGTGCCGTCGTGTCCGTGTGGCACGGCATCAGCGCGCTCAGCTCGGGTGAGAGCGAGACCTCGTACGGCTGGGCGTATGCCGTGCTCGGCATCGCCTTCGTGCTCGAGGGCGTGTCCTTCCTCCAGGCGAGCCGTCAGACGCGTGCGGCCGCCCGTCAGCGGGGCATGCACGCGCTCTGGTTCATCGCCAACACGTCCAACCCGACACTCCGGGCGGTGTGGTTCGAGGACTCCGCGGCGCTCGTCGGCCTGGTGTTTGCCGGGACCGGGATCGCCCTGCACGAGGTGACCGGCAACGCCGTCTGGGACGCCGCCGGCTCCATCGCGGTCGGGCTGCTGCTCGGCGTCGTGGCGATCTTCCTCATCCGCCGCAACAGCGACTTCCTCGTCGGGCAGGCGGCGCACCCGGAGGTGTGGCGGCGGGCGTACGACGAGCTGGTCTCGAGCCCGGAGGTGGAGCGTGTGACGTTCCTGCACCTGGAGTTCGTCGGGCCCGGGCGCGTCTTCCTCGTGGCCGCGGTCGACCTGGTGGGCAACGAGGACGAGGCGACGGTCGCGAACCGTCTCGCGGCACTCGGACGGCACTTCGAGGAGTCCGACGTCATCGAGCGGGCGATGATCACCCTGTCGAGCACCGACGCCCCCACGCTCACCCCGGACACCCCGCCGCCGGCGCGCTCGACCCCCTGACGCGATCCCATGATCCGACCCGCTGTGACGAACAGGCCACTCGAGTGGGCAGACCCCATCGAGTGGCCTCCCCGTCACTTCCCCCGCCGCTCCCGTCCCCGGCGTCAGCGCAGGATGGCACGGAAGGCCGCGACGATCTGCTCGATGTCGGCCTGCTGCGCGACGAGCGGCGGGGCGAGGCGGACCGTCGAGCCGTGGGTGTCCTTCATGAGCACACCCTGCTCGAGCATCCGCTCGCACGCCTCCCGCCCGGTCATCAGACCGGGGTCGATGTCCACTCCGGCCCACAGCCCACGACACCGCACCGCGTCGACACCGCGCCCGAGGAGGGAACGGAGGCCGTCGGCGAGGACCTCGCCGAGCAGGCGGGCCCGCTCCTGGTACTCGCCCGTCTCGAGCAGCCCGACCACAGCCTGACCGACGGCCGCGCCCAGCGGGTTGCCTCCGAACGTCGAGCCGTGGCTGCCCGGCGTGAACACACCGAGCACGTCACGGTCACCCACCACGGCGGAGACCGGGACGATCCCGCCGCCGAGCGCCTTGCCGAGGATGTAGAGGTCGGGCACGACTCCGTCGAGGTCGCACGCGAAGGTGGTCCCCGTCCGGCCGAGGCCCGACTGGATCTCGTCGGCGAGCAGGAGCACGTCGCGGCGCCGGGTGAGCTCCCGCACGCCGGCGAGCCACCCGTCCGGGGGGATGATGACACCACCCTCGCCCTGGATCGGCTCGAGCAGGACGGCCACGGTGTCCGGGGTGATCGCGGCCTCGACGGCGGCGAGGTCGCCGTACGGCACGAGGTCGAAGCCGGGCGCGTATGGCCCGTAATGGTCATGGGCCACCGGGTCGTCCGAGAACCCGACGATCGTCGTGGTGCGGCCGTGGAAGTTGCCGGCCATCACGATGATCCGGGCATTCCCGTCGGGGACGCCCTTCACCTCGTACCCCCACTTGCGGGCTGTCTTGATCGCCGTCTCGACCGCCTCGGCGCCGGTGTTCATGGGCAGCACGAGCTCTTTCCCGGCGAGGCGCGCCAGGTCGCGACAGAACGGCCCGAGCCGGTCGCTGTGGAAAGCCCGGCTGGTCAGGGTGAGGCGGTCGAGCTGCTCGCGGGCGGCCGCCACCAGGGCGGGGTGGCGATGCCCGAAGTTGAGGGCGGAGTAGCCGGCAAGCGCATCGATGTACTGGTGGCCGTCGACGTCGGTGACCCAGGCGCCGTCTGCCGAGGCGATGACGACGGGGAGCGGATGGTAGTTCTGTGCCAGCCACTGCTCGGCGAGCGCGAGGTGCTGCTCGGTGCCGGTGGTGCCGGTGGTGCCGGTGTTGCCGGTGTTCCCGGTGACTCCGTTGGCGTCGTTGGCGTCGGTCGCGTGGGTCGCTCCGGTGGCCCGTTCTTCCGGGCGCGCGCGTGCTGCGGTGTCGCTCACACCTCGATGGTGACACGCGTGGAGCGGCACGCCGGGCGTCATGAGAGATCGACGACACAGCCGCCCGGTATGCCGGGTGGCCGCGGCAGAATGTCAGTGGCGGGTCCCGCAGCCAGGACTACCCGCAGCAGGGTGTGTCGGTCCCCGCGGTCGACCTCAGCCGTGGAGTCTGACATGACCACGAACCTGCCGCGCGACACCCGACGCGTCGTCATCCTCGGAGCCGCTGGACGCGACTTCCACGACTTCAACGTCGTGTTCCGCGACGACCCGGCATACGAGGTGCTGGCGTTCACGGCCACGCAGATTCCAGACATCGCGGGGCGCCGGTATCCGCCTGAGCTCTCGGGTCCCCTTTATCCCCAAGGGATTCCGATTCTCGATGAGAGCGAGCTGGTCGACCTGGTGATCCGGGACGAGGTCGATGTCGCGGTCTTCGCGTACTCCGACGTTCCGCACGAGAGGGTCATGAACCTCGGGTCGGCGTGTGTCGCCGCGGGCGCCGACTTCTGGCTGCTCTCGGCCCGGAACACCATGGTGCGCAGCACGAAGCCCGTCGTCGCCGTGACGGCGGTGCGCACCGGCGTAGGCAAGAGCCAGACGACGCGCTACGTCGCCGGTCTGCTGCGCGGGATGGGGCTGCGCGTTGTCGCGGCGCGGCATCCGATGCCGTACGGCGACCTCGGCCGGCAGGCCTGTCAGCGGTTCGCCACCCTTGCGGACCTCGACGCGCACGACTGCACGATCGAGGAGCGCGAGGAGTACGAGCCGCACATCGACGCCGGGGGCGTCGTCTACGCGGGGATCGACTACGAGCGCATCCTGCGCGAGGCGGAGCAGGAGGCCGACGTCATCCTGTGGGACGGCGGCAACAACGACCTGCCGTTCTACGCACCGGACCTGCACGTGGTCCTCGCCGACCCGCTGCGGCCCGGAGACGAGTCGACCTACTTCCCCGGGGAGGCGAACGTCCGCATGGCGGACCTCGTCATCGTCGCCAAGTGCGACTCCGCGAGGGCGGAGGACATCGAGTCCGTGGAGGAGGCGGTCCGTCGGCTCAACCCGTCGGCGGTCCTGCTCCGGGCCGACAGCCCTGTGACGGTTGAGGATCCGGGGGCGCTGAGCGGGCGCAGGGTGATCGCGGTCGAGGACGGCCCGACGCTGACCCACGGTTCGATGTCATACGGCGCCGGAGTGGTCGGCGCCCGCGCGTCCGGTGCCGCCGCCATCGTGGACCCATCCCCGTATGCCGTCGGGTCCCTCGCGCAGACCTACGCGAAGTACCCGAACGCCCGGGGAGTGCTGCCGGCCATGGGCTACGGTGCGGCTCAGGTGAGCGACCTCGAGGCGACGATCCGAGCCGCGGTCGACGCCGGGGAGTGCGAGGCCGTCGTCGCCGGCACACCGATCGACCTCACGCAGGTCCTCTCGGTGCCGGTGCCGGTGGTGCGGGCACGCTACGACCTTCGCGAACAGGTCCCGGGCGGGTTGGAGTCCGCCCTGCAGTTCGCGCTCGGCCGCCGCGAGCCCGTGACCACAGTGCCGGCTTCCTAGTGCCGTCTCCCTAGCGCCTCCCCTCGCCTCGGTGCCGGGGGTGGCACGTCGGGAGGCCGCTCCCTGCCCGGCCTCGTCTCGGATCACTCGACGCAGAGGCAGAACGGGTGGCCGGCCGGGTCGAGGAACACGCGGAACGTCGTCCCCGGCTGGTGCTCGTGCTTGGTCGCGCCCAGCTCGAGCACGGCTGCCTCGCCGGCGTCGAGGTCATCGACGATGACGTCGACGTGCATCTGCTGGGGGTGCTCCTGGCCGGGCCACTGGGGCGGGGCGAAGTCCTGCACCTGCTGGAAGGAGATGCACATGCCGTACTCCGCGCGGATGTCCGCCCAGTCCGGCGTGGACTCGACCTTCCAGTCGAGCATGGTCCCGTAGAACGTGGCGAGGGTGCTGGGGTCGGGGCAGTCGATGACGAAGCTGGGAAAGCGTGCGATAGCCATGGACCGCACCGTACGCGGCGTTGCGGACGATGTACGTCCGGATGGTCGATGTGGTGTCTGCGTTCCGTCGGACATAGCAAGTCGCGGCCGTCGCGGCCATCCGTGGCTCGCGGCGGCGGCGGCGCGGGACGTGATGTGTTCTAAGGGACCGGGCCGTGTCGTCAGGGTCGCGGAGCGATCGAGCCGCGGACCTGGAGCGGCATCTCGACGAGCTGCTCGCCGCCTGGTGCGTCGGTGTCGATGAGGAGCTCCATCGCACGACGCCCCATCTCCTCGTAGGGCAGTCGGGCGGTGGTCAGCCCCGGCCGTAGGTAGGCCGCGATCTCGTCGTCGTCGAACGACGCGATCGACACGTCGTCCGGCACGCGTAGACCCTTCTCCGCCAAGGCCTGCTGGGCACCAAGGGCGACGCGGTCGTTGAGGCAGATCAGCGCGGTCACGGGCGCACCCGACTCGAGCACCTCCATCGTGCCGTCGTAGCCGTTCCACGGCTCCCAGATCTCGAACTCCGCGACCGCCACCGGTGTCGCCCGGGCTTCGTCCAATGCCCGGTGTATGCCGTGGAAGCGCCGTCCGATGGTGACCGAGATCCGTTGGTCAGCAATGGCTTTCGGGGCATGGCCGATAATGGCGATGCCGTCGCGGTGCCCGGCGTCGAGCAGGGACCGCGCCACGCGGTAGCCCGCCTCTTCCTCGGAGGGCAGCACGGCGGCATACGTCCTCGGGATCACGCAGTTGGCGGTGACCATGCGGATCGACCCGGGCAGCTTCGGGATGGTGAACCGGCGGGCAGTGAGTGCGCCGAAGATGAGGCCGTCGACCTGACGGTCGACCATGAAGGCGAGCGCCTTGGCGAGCTGCTTGGGGTGGTTGCCGGTCTCGGCGATGAGAACGCCGTGGTCCTGCTCGTCGGCGACGTCGAGCAGGCCGCGGATCATCGCGGACGCATAGCGGGTGACGGTGACCTCGTCGGAGATGAAGCCATAGGTGCCGGTGCGTCCGAGCCGTAGGGACCGGGCGGCCGGGTTGGGGCGGTAGTCCAGCTCGCGTGCTGCCTCGTGGATCCGCGCGACCGCGTCTGCGGACAGTCGCGAGCCGGGCCGGTTGTTCAGCACGAGGCTGACGGCGGTCTTCGACAGGCCGGCGCGCGCGGCGACGTCGGCGAGCGTCGGTCGCTTGTCCACTGCTACCCCTTCCGGCGCGTCCGCGCCCCCTCGAGCCCGGCCCCGCGTCAGCGTACCGCACGGTAGCCGAGTGGCGCGGACATATCCCCAGGTAAAAAGGTTTTAGCAACCTCTTGCCTGCGGTCCTGGTGACCCGCTACCGTCTCCTGCTGAATGGTTTTAGCATCCCGCTGCGACCAGATCACCCGGAGGAACCAATGAAGCTCACCTCGACCAAGCGCCTCGCCGTCGGCCTGCTCGCGCCAGCCCTCGCCCTGTCCATGGCCGCCTGCACCAAGGGCGGCAGCGGCGGGTCGACCGGCGGCGCCGGCGGCGAGCTGACGATGTGGACCCACAACGCCGGCAACAAGGCCGAGCTGGCCGCGATCACCCAGATCGTCAACGACTACAACGCGAGCCAGAAGAAGTACAAGGTCAAGATCCAGGCCTTCCCGCAGGACTCGTACAACCAGTCCGTCGTGGCGGCCGCGGCCTCGAAGAAGCTGCCCTGCATCCTGGACATCGACGGCCCGAACGTGCCGAACTGGGCGTGGGCCGGATACCTCGCGCCGCTCGAGGGGATGGACGACACCCTTGCCGCCTACCTGCCGAGCACTGTGGGCAAGTTCGAGGGCAAGACGTACTCCTATGGCTACTACGACGTCGCGCTCGTCGTCGTGTCCCGCAAGTCGATCCTCGACAAGTTCGGCATCCGCGTCCCGACGGCCGACAAGCCGTGGACCAAGGACGAGTTCACCAGCGCGCTCGAGAAGATCAAGGCGTCCGGCAGCTACCAGTACCCCCTGGACCTCGCGACCAGCTTCACCGGTGAGTGGTGGCCGTACGCCTACTCGCCTTTCCTGCAGAGCTTCGGCGGCGACCTGATCAACCGCACCGACTACAAGTCTGCCGAGGGAGTCCTCAACGGCGACAAGGCAGTCCAGTGGGCAACGTGGTTCCGCAGCCTCGTGACTGACAAGCTCGTCCCGCTCAAGTCAGGCGCCGACCCGGCCAAGGACTTCATCAACGGCAAGACCGCCATGCTCTACAACGGCACGTGGACCGCCACCGACACGCGCAGCGCCTTCGGCAAGGACACCCTCTTCCTTCCTCCGCCGGACCTCGGAACTGGTCCGAAGATCGGTGGCGCGTCGTGGCAGTGGGGCATGTCGACCAACTGCTCGGACCCCGCCGGGGCCGCCGACTACATGAAGTTCGCCGCCCAGGACAAGTACGTCGCCAGCGTCTCGCGTGACACGAAGAACATCCCGGCCACGAAGGCCGCCGCCGCCACGGTCGACGGCTACGGCCCCGGGCAGCCGAACCAGATCTTCCGCGACTACTCCGAGAAGTTCGCCGTCCTGCGTCCGGTGACGCCCGGATACCCCTTCATCGCAACGGAGTTCACCAAGACGGCGCAGGACATCATCAACGGCGCGGACCCGAAGACCGCTCTCGACCAGGCCGTCAAGGACATCGACGCCAACCAGAAGTCCAACGGCTACTTCCAGTGACATGACGACCATCATTGCTGCCGAGGACACCTCGGCAACGCGGGTGCGAACTCCCGGCACCCCCAGGACCTCCCGCTCGTCGACGACGGTCGCCCTCCTCATGCTGCTGCCGGCGGCCGTGCTGCTCGTGACGTTCCTGATCATCCCGATCGGCCTCACCTTCGGCCTCGCGTTCACGAACGCCCGGCTGATCTCGCCCCGGCCGGCGGAGCTGATCGGCGTCGACAACTTCGTGCGCCTCTTCCAGGACGACACGTTCTGGGCGTCGCTGCGCAACACGATCGTCTTCGCGATCGTCATCGTGCCGGTGCAGTCGGCGTGCGCGCTCGGGCTGGCGGTGCTGGTCAACGTCAAGCTGCGCGGGACGAACTTCTTCCGGACGGTCTACTTCCTGCCCGTCGTCACCTCGATGGTCGTCGTGTCGATGCTCTGGATGTTCATGTACCAGCCGAACGGCCTGATCAACCAGGTGCTGGCCCGATTCGGCATCCAGGGGCCCGACTGGCTCGGTGACCCGCACACGGCGCTCATCGCGATCATCCTCATGTCGGCGTGGCAGGCGATGGGCTTCCACATGGTCATCTGGCTGTCCGGGCTCCAGACCATCCCGGCGGAGCTCTACGAGGCGGCGGAGCTCGACGGCGCGGGGCGGTGGCAGAAGTTCCGCTTCGTGACGTGGCCGGGCCTGCGGCAGACGCGGACGTTCATCCTGATCACCATCACCATCGCCGCGTTCGCGCTCTTCACGCAGGTGAACATCATGACCCAGGGCGGCCCCCTCGACTCGACGTCGACGGTCGTGCTGATGGCCGTGCGCACCGGGTTCCAGCAACAGCAGACGGGCTACGCGTCGGCGATCTCCCTCGTCTTCTTCGTGCTCGTCCTCATCGTGACGCTCGTGCAGCGCTACCTCACTCGAGACAAGGAGGCCACGCGATGACCGCGACCACCACCGGACTCGGCAGCGGCGCCGGACGCGACCCGGGGAGTGCTGTCGACACGCTCGCCCATGTCGCGGAGACCGCCCAACCCGAGGTGCACCGGGCCAACCAGGGCAGGCATCGTCTCCGTCGCGTGCTCGGCATCCTCCTGCGGGTTGCGCTCTGTCTGGTGTTCGGGCTGCCGCTGCTGTTCATGCTCGTGTCGAGCTTCAAGCCGGACCTGCAGATCTTCTCCGACCTGGGCAGCATCGATGCGTTCCTGCCGAGTGGCAACCTGTCCCTCGACAATTACACCGGGGTCTTCGACCGGGTCCCGTTCTCGCAGTTCATGATCAACTCGGTAGTGATCTCTGTCGTGACCGTCGTGCTCGGCATCGTGGTCAACTCGATGGCGGCGTTCGCCCTGGCGCGCATCAAGTTCCGGGGCAGCGGCGCGGTGCTTGGCGTGATCCTCGCGACGCTCATCGTGCCTTTCGAGACGCTCGCGCTGCCGCTGCTCTGGTGGTCGAACAAGCTGCCCTTCGTCGGCCCGGACGGGATCAGCGAAGGTTGGCTCGACACCTACCAGGTCCAGATCATCCCGTTCATCGCGAACGCCTTCTCGATCTTCCTCTTCTACCAGTACTTCGACAGCATCCCGAAGGAGCTGGACGAGGCGGCGAAGGTCGACGGGGCGGGATGGTTCCGGATCTACCGCAGCATCGTCATGCCGCTGTCGGGACCGGCCGTCGCCACGGTCGCGATCCTCACCTTCCTGCCGACGTGGAACCAGTACCTGTGGCCGCTCATGGCGGTGCAGACGGAGGAGCTTCGGCCGGTCATGGTCGGGATCGACTACTTCAAGCAGCTCAACACCTCGTGGGGGCAGATCATGGCGTACGCCTCGATGATCACCGCGCCCGTGCTCGTCCTGTTCATCGCGTTCCAGCGCGCGTTCATCAACTCCATCGCCTCATCCGGCGTGAAAGGCTGACTTGTGTTCTCTCTGCCCGAGGCCTGGGTGTGGGACTTCTGGCTCGTCGACGACGGGACGGACTACCACCTCTTCTTTCTCTACGCCTCGCGGGCGCTGCACGACCCCGACACCCGGCACAACCGGGCGTCGATCGGGCACGCTGTGTCGCCGGATCTCGTCACCTGGGAACGGGTCTCGGATGCGTTGGTGCACTCGGACGCGCCGGCCTTCGACGACCTCGCGACCTGGACCGGGTCGGTGGTGCGGCATCCGGACGGGCGCTGGTTCATGTTCTACACCGGGGCCTCGCTCGATGCGTCCGGGGCCAGCATCCAGTCGGTCGGCTATGCGACGTCGTCCGACCTCATGGTGTGGGACAAGGCGCCCGGCCCGGTGCTGGAAGCCGACCCGCGGTGGTACGAGAAGTACGAGCCGGGCCCCGCGGGTCACTGGCATGACGAGGCGTTCCGGGACCCGTGGGTGTTCGCGGATCCCTCGGGCAACGGGTGGCACATGCTGATCACCGCGCGTTCGAACGTCGGCCCAACGACGGACCCGGACGACTCGGTGGACCGGGCGGTCGTGGGGCACGCGTGGTCGCCCGACCTGGAGCGGTGGGAGCTGCGGCCGCCCCTGTCGTCGCCGGGCACGGGTTTCGGCCAGCTCGAGGTGCTGCAGACCGCGGTCGTCGACGGGCGTAGCGTCCTGGTCTTCAACTGCATGGCCGGCGAGATGACGCCGGCGGCCCGGGCTTCCGGGACGACGGGCGGGGTCTGGGTGACCGAGGTGGCCTCGCCTCTAGGACCCTACGACCTCGCCGGGGTGCAGCTGTTGGCCGACGACCGCTGGTATGTGGGCAAGTTCATCGACGACCGCAAGACAGGGGAGTCGAAGTTCATGGCTTTCGTCAACGTAGTGGAGGGGCGCTTCGTCGGTGCGATCTCGGACCCGGTCGTCGCCACCTGGCAGGGCGACCGGCTCCTCCTCGCGCCGCCGCTCACTGCGGACCTCGAAGGCCTGACCTTGCTGGCTGGCTGAGGACGGGCAGGGCCTGGGTTGAATCGCCCCGGGTCTGGTGGAGGGTCTGATCCCACGAAAGGGTGGAGTCATGCCTGTTCCGAGGAAGTACACGGACGAGCTGCGTGAGCGCTC
>NZ_JBSGGK010000014.1:0-7805 GCF_053603855.1 Monashia sp. NPDC004114
GCCCGGACCCGCTCGGCCCGGACCCGCTCGGCCCCGGCCCGCTCGGCCCGAGCGCGCCGGCGGGGAGGTCCCGGCGGCTGCCGGGGCCTCCCCGCTCGGTGGGGTCACCCATGGTCGCTCGCTAACGCTGGTGGTTATCCGTGGCAGCTCTTGCTCCTGCCACGGTAGCCGGGCCGCTCGCGACCACCAACTGTCACGGCACGTCGACCCGCACGATCGTCGGGTTCGGCAGACCGGTCTGGCCCGCATAGGCGACCGAGCCCAGCAGCTTGCCCTTGGGCAGCGCGCTGCTGAACGAGAGCGACACCGTGCCGGTCTGGCCGAGGACGGCCGCCGGCGGCGCCGAGACGGTCATGTTGCCTTCGTCGGCCGAGCCGAGCAGCCACGTGTGCAGCTTGAACGGCGACGACCCGTCGACGCCCCAGCCCTGCACCACGACGGTGTAGGTGCCCGCTGCGGGGTTGACGAGGTTGACCTCCTCGGCCGACGTGCCCGAACCGCTCGAACCGACCGGAGATGCTCCGCTGAAGACACAGAGGTCGATGTCGCTGCCTGGCTTCACGTCAGCGTCGAAGAGCGCGAACCGCGCGTACGTCGTGCCCGCAGGCACCGCCACGTCCACCTTCTGCGCGTTGGGCGAGGTCAGCGAGCAGGTCGAGTCGGTCGGGTCGTCCGGCACGACTCCGTCGGTGATCGCCGGGGCGACGAGGCCGCGGGCCGTTGCGGTGAACGGGCCGGTGTAGCCGAACGTCACGCCGTAGGAGGTCCCGCCCGGGGTCGCCGTCACCGTCGCCGGGGCCGCGAGCGCGACGGGCCGGATGACGATCGGCGAGCGCACCGAGTGTGTGCCGTCGGACCAGATGAGCTGGCCGCCGGCGTAGGCGTTCAGGCTCGCGGTCGTCCGGGTGAAGGTCACCGTGAAGGTGCCCGACTCGCCCGGACCGAGCTCGAGTGTCGCCGGCGAGACGACCGTGGTCATGCCCGACACGCTGGCGTTGGCCGTGTAGGTCGCCGTCGTCGAGCCGACGTTGGTGACCCGCCGCGTCACGGTCTGCCTGCCGGCCAGGTCGCCGATCGCGATGGACGCGACGTTCATGTCGCTCGCGTCCGTGCTGTACCCGGCGCCCTGAAGGGCGGTGCAGGCGCTCGGGTTGACCGCGTTCGAGCTGCCGCAGAGGAAGGCGAGCCAGTCGTTCCAGCTGCTGTCGTAGACCAGTCCCGGGTCGGCTGCCGAGTTCGGCTTGATGTGGCCGGCACCCTGGCGGAAGGTCACCGTCGGGTTGGTGCCCGGCCCATCGAGGACGTCGTAGGCGCTCGTCATCAGGGCGCTCTTGATGGCCATCGGCGACCAGCCCGGGTGGAGGTCCTTGAGCAGCGCGGCGACACCGGCCACGTGCGGCGACGACATCGACGTGCCCGAGAGCAGGTTGAAGTTCTCACCGTGGGCGGTGGACGGCGACACGGCCGCGAGGATGTCCTGGCCGGGTGCGATGACGTCGGGCTTGAGGATGTCTCCGCCGCCCGCGCGCAGCGGTCCCCGCGAGGAGAACGACGCCGTGAACGGTGCGGGCGCCGTGGTCGTCAGCACGCCCTTGTGGATCGTCGCCGTCGCTCCGGTGGTGGCGGCATACGCCTTGACCGCGGCGCGGTCGGTGTCCTGGAGGTGGACCGTCGGGACCGCGTGCAGGTCTGCGTTGACGGAGTTCGTCGACGTGTTGACGAGGATCATCCCGACGCCGCCGGCCTCCTGGACCGCGAGGCTCTTGTGGTGCGGCCCGTGACACCGCGGTCACAGAGCACGATCTTGCCCTTGACCTTCGCAGGGTCGAGGGCGTTGCCGCCGTCATCGGCGCTCGAGTAGCAGAGCGCGACGTGGTCCGCAGGGGCGCCGTCCTTGCCGGCGGCCGTGGCGTCGATGAGGGGGGCGTTGACCTCCTGCGCCGCGACACTGGCGCCGTTGTACGTGACGCCGTTGCCCAGCGTGACGCTGCCGATGCCGTCGCGGTTGTGCGTGCCGGCGGCGACGGTCGTCACCCACGGCGACGGGTGGGCGACGGTCGAGGTCGTCGGGCCGCTGTTGCCTGCCGACGTGGCGACGAAGACGCCTGCGTTGGCGGCGAAGAGGAACGAGATCTCCACCGGGTCGGCGAAGTTGGTCTGGCTGCCGCTGATCGAGTAGTTGATGACGTCGACCCCGTCGGCCACGGCCTGGTCGATCGCCGCCACGAGGTCAGAGGTCGTGCCTCCGGCAGTGTCGCCGCTCTCCGTCGACCAGAGCGCCTTGTACATCGAGATGCGGGCACGAGGGGCGATGCCGCTGATGCCGTTGGGCGCGAGCCCGCCCGCAGCGCCGGTCACCGGGACGGCGTGGTTGCCACCCGACGTGCTCGACGTGTGCGTGCCGTGGCCGTTGTAGTCACGGGGCGAGTTGAACTCCCAGGGCTTGTCGCGGTCGATCGCCGCGTTGCCACCTTGGCCGGCGTTGTAGTAGCGGGCACCGATGAGCTTCTGGTTGCACAGCGAGTTGTTCCACTGCTCGCCGTTCTGGCACTTGGCGTTCCACTCTGGAATCTGCTGGTACGCAAGCCTGCCCGTCGCCGCACGGGTCGGGAGGCCGTTGGCGTCGACCCGGTCGGTGAAGGAGAGCGACTCGGGCCAGATGCCGGAGTCGATGACGCCGATGACGACGTTCTCGCCGGCGCTCTTCGTGCCGCCGAGCTGGTCCCACAGGCCGCCCTTGTCGGTGAGGCCGAGGAAGGCGGGCGTCGTCGACGTGTCGACCGTGTAGGTCTCCTGGCGGGTGACTGCCAGCACCCCGTCCGCAGACTCGAGGGACTTGGCCTGCGCCGCGGTGAGCTGCGCGGCGAAGCCGTTGTACGTGTAGGTGTAGTCGTAGAGCTTGTTGCCGGCTCCGACCTTGCCCAGGGCGCGCGTGTGGGCGCCTTTGAGGTGGTCGACATACGACGTCACCGACGGCGACGTGACGTCGATCTTGTGGCCCTTCACAGGCTTGGTGGCAGCCAGACCCGGGGTCCCGCCGTCGTAGGCGATGACCGGTAGCTCGGCCATCTGGACGACGTAGATGCCGTCGGAGTATGCCGTGTCAGCAGCAGCCGGAGCGGCCGCGGGCGCGAGCGTGGGCGGGGCGGCGCCGGCAGATCCTGTGCCGGCGACGGTGAGGGCCACGGGCAGCGCGGCGACTGCTGCCAGCCAGCGACGATTCATGAGTTCTCCTGTCGGATTCCCCCGAGAACGCATGGGCGACGGTCTTCACCCGGTGGTAAGCAGGACCATAACCGGCGAAAGCCTCGATTAGGGAGGCTTTGCCGGGTGAAATCCGGTTGGTCAGGCTCCGGCGTGTCGCAGCGTCAGGTCGAGCAGTGCGACCGCGCCGCGCTTGTCGAGCGGCTCGTTGCCGTTGCCGCACTTGGGCGACTGGATGCAGGACGGGCACCCGGAGGTGCACTCGCACCCGGCGATCGTCTCGCGGGTCGCCGCGAGCCAGGGGCGCACCCGCCGGAAGCCGCGCTCGGCGAAACCGGCCCCACCGGGGTGGCCGTCGTAGATGAGGATCGTCGGCAGGCCGGTGTCCGGGTGCAGTGCCGTCGAGACGCCGCCGATGTCCCACCGGTCGGCGGTCGCGAACAGGGGAAGCATCCCGATCGCCGCGTGCTCGGCGGCGTGCGCGGCTCCGGGTATGCCGCCCTCCTGCACCCCTGCCCCGCCGAGCTCCTCGACGGGCATCGTCCACCACACCGCCTTGGTCGTGAGGGTCCGTGGCGGCAGGTCGAGGGCGTGCTCGCCGATCACCTCGCCCCCCGGAAGGCGGCGCAGGAACGAGACGACCTGGTTGCGCACCGTCACGTGCCCGAACGAGCAGCGGAGGGGTCCCCAGGCTTCGTGCTCGGTCTCGCGGACGATCTGGAAGTCGCTCACGGACCGGGCCTGGGTCGACCAGCCAGGGTCACCCCGCACGGCGAAGGCCGCGTGGGCGTCGAGGTCGAGCTCGGTGACGACCCAGCTCTGGCCCTGGTGGACGTGCACGGCGCCGGTGTGGACCTGTGAGTGCGCGGCCGCCTCGTCGACGGTGCCGACGACGCGACCTGTGCTGCTCTCGATGATGCGGACCGGCTCGCCCGCTCCGCGCAGGGAAAGGTGGTCCGCGGGCCGGTCCTCGCGTCCCCAGAACCACCCGCGCGGGCGTCGCTTGAGGATGCCGCGGTCCACGAGCAGGTCGAGAAGGGCGCGGGTCTGGGGTCCGAACAGCTCGAAGTCGTCCTCGGTCACCGGCAGCTCGGCCGCCGCCGCGGCGAGATGCGGAGCGAGGACGTGCGGGTTGTCGGGGTCGACGACCGTGGCCTCGATCCCGCGGCCGAAGACCGACTCGGGGTGATGCACGACGTACGTGTCCAGCGGGTCGTCGGCGGCGACGAGCACGGCGAGCGAGCGGTCGCCGGAACGCCCCGCCCGCCCGGCCTGCTGCCACAGCGACGACAGGGTGCCGGGCCATCCGGCGAGGATCACCGCGTCGAGGCCGGTGACGTCGACACCGAGCTCGAGCGCGTTGGTGGCTGCGAGCCCGAGCAGCCGCTTCGACCGAAGGTCGCGCTCGAGCTCACGCCGCTCCTCTGGAAGGTAGCCACCCCGGTATGCCGCGACGCGGTCCTCGGACGTCGCCGGTACCCGTTCTCGGGCGATCCGTGCGACCACCTCGACCGCCGCGCGGGACCGGGCAAACGCGACCGTCTGCACATCGTGCTGGACGCACCCGGCGAGCAGCTCACCGGTCTCGGTCACGGTGCTTGTCCGCTTGGGCAGACCCGACGCGTCGATGACGAGCGGCGGCTCCCACAGCGCGAACGTCATGGCAGCGCGCGGCGAGCCGTCCTGCGTGACCGGGCGGACCGGCATACCGAGCAGCCGGGAGGCGTGCTCCTGCGGGTCGGCGACGGTGGCCGACGCGAAGACGAAGGTCGGGGACGACTTGTAGCGGGCCGCGACCCGGCGCAGGCGGCGCAGGACGGCTGCCAGGTGTGCTCCGAAGACGCCGCGGTAGACGTGGCACTCGTCGACGACGACGTAGCGCAGCGCTCGCAGGAACGACGACCAGCGGTCGTGACCGGGCAGCAGCGAGTGGTGCAGCAGGTCCGGGTTGGTCAGCACGAGGTTGGCGTGGTCGCGGATCCAGCGCCGCTCGTCGGTGGCGGTGTCGCCGTCGTACGTGGCGGGGCGCACTCCCGGGAGGGCCAGTCCGGTCACGCGCGCGAGCTGGTCGGCGGCCAGCGCCTTCGTGGGCGAGATGTAGAGCGCGGTGGCACCGCGGCCGTTGGGCGCCGCGGAGCCCGCGACCAGGTCGCTGAGCACGGGCAGCAGGTAGCCCAGGCTCTTGCCCGACGCCGTGCCGGTGCTGACCACGACGTGCTCACCACGGTGCGCGGCCTCGGCAACCTCGACCTGGTGTGACCACGGCACCGCGATGCCCGAGCCGACCAAAGCCCCGAGCACGGTGGGCTCGACCCAGTCCGGCCAGTCGCCCGTGCTCGCGGTCCGGGCAGGCACTTCGTGGACGTGCACGAGCCGCTCCGGCTGGTCGCCGACCAGCCCATGGAGCAACGCATCCGGGTCGATGTGCTGTGATGGCGGGCGGGCTGCGCCCACCGAACCGGGACCGGGAGCGTCCGGCACGGTCGAAGTGGGGTGGGCCTGCCAGTTCATGTGGAGCAACCGTATGCCGTCGGGGTACGGTTACCGACGAGCGGGGCATGCTACTCCGTGGTCGGTAACCTGCCGGTCAGGCGACCGGCGAGGTTCGGCACGTGGGATCCGAGGGTCCGCGTGCACCTGTGGGATGAGGAAGGTGCTGTAGGTGGATCTCTCGATCACCCGAGCGGACCATGGCGACCAGACCGTGGTGCACCTCGGCGGTGAGATCGATGTGTATACCGCCCCGCTCGTGCGCGAGAAGCTCGACGAGCAGATCGTGGGTGGCCGCACCAAGCTCGTCGTCGACCTCACCGACGTGACCTTCCTCGACTCGACCGGTCTCGGCGTGCTCGTGGGCCGGCTCAAGCTCGCGCGCACCCGCGGCGGGTCGATGCGGCTCGTCGGCAAGGACGACCGCGTCCTCAAGGTCTTCTCGATCACCGGCCTCGACAAGGTGTTCGAGATCCACCGCGACCTCGAGTCAGCGCTCGCGGCCGCAGCCGACGAGTCGGCCCCGAGCGAGCGGTCCTCCTGAGCGACACGCCCGTCGTCGACCGCGAGCTGGTCGCGCGGCTGCGCTCCGACCTCACGGCCGCCGGGTTCACTGTCGACGGCGTCGCTGAGCGGCTGGGGCCGGTGGCCTCGGCGGCCCTGCATCGCGAGCAGCCGCTGCCCGCGCTGCTCGCGACGACGCCCGGCTCCGGCGTTGACCCATGCGGCACGCTGGTCCGCCTGTTCACCCTCGGATGTCCGGTGCCCGCCTCGGCGGCTGCGGCGGCGTTGCCCACGCTCGGGGTCGCCGGCGCGCAGGCCCTGGGTCTCGTCAGCACGGTGGACGCCGAGGTCGTTGCGACGTGCGACCTGCAGCCCTACGCCGACGACGACCGTGACCGGTGGGTCGTCTCGGACCTGTCGGAGGTTGCGACCGGGCGGCCGCTGCGGCCCGACCACGTGCTCGGCATCGGCGGCGCCTCGACGACCCTCGCGTCGTGGACGGTCCGGCGACCCGTCGAGGGCGCCCTCGACCTCGGCACGGGCTGCGGTGTGCAGGCACTTCACCTCGCGGGGCACGCGCAGTCCGTCACCGCGACGGACATCTCCGCGCGAGCCCTCGAGTATGCCGCCTTCAACGCTGCACTGGCAGGTGCAGACATCCTCACGCTCCGGGGTGACCTGCTGGATCCCGTTGTGGGGCAGCAGTTTTCGCTTGTCGTGAGCAACCCACCCTTTGTCATCACCCCGCGCGAACCGGCCGTGCCACGCTACGAGTACCGTGACGGCGGCCGACCGGGCGACACCCTCGTCCGGTCCCTGGTCCTGCAGGTCGGCTCGGTGCTCGAGCCCGGCGGCGTGGCGCAGCTCCTCGGCAACTGGGAGGTCCCGCGCGGGCGCACCTGGCGCGACGTGTGGACCGAGTGGCTCGACGAGCAGTCGCGCGTCGGCGTGGCCCTCGACGCGTGGGTCGTGCAGCGCGAGTCCCAGGACCCGGCCCAGTACGCCGAGCTGTGGGCGCGCGACGGCGGGGCTCAGCCGGGCAGCGAGGCCCACACCGCGATGTATGCCGCCTGGCTGCGTGACTTCGCCGCCCGCGATGTCGAGTCCGTCGGGTTCGGCGTGGTCACCCTCCAGCGACCCCTCGGAGACCGTCCCACGTGGCGCAGCCTCGACGAGGTCACTGGCCGGGTCGCCGCCCCGATGGGCCCCGCTGTCGACGCTGGACTGCGGGCCCGGACGTGGCTTGCCGAGCACGATGACGACGACCTGCTCGACATGGCCTGGTCGTGCGCTCCAGACGTCACCGAGGAACGACACGGTCGCCCCGGCGCGGATGACCCGAGCGTGATCCTCGTGCGGCAGGGCGGCGGGCTGGGACGCGTGGTGCGCGCCGGGACGTGGCTGACGGCATACCTCGGGGTGGCCGACGGCACCCTGACTGCGCGGGCGGCGCTCGATGCGATCGCGACGATCGTCGAGGCGGATCCGGAGACCGTACGGGCCGAGGTGCTCCCACAGGTGCGCGACCTCGTCGCCGACGGCCTGCTCGTCTAGGCGCCACCCCAACCCGCGTCGTCTGCGTCGAGTGGCCGCCCGGCCCCACCCGG
>NZ_JBSGGK010000014.1:7904-28620 GCF_053603855.1 Monashia sp. NPDC004114
GTCTGCGTCGAGTGGCCGCCCGGCCCCACTCGGTCTGCGTCGAGTGGCCGCCCGGCCCCACTCGGTCTGCGTCGAGTGGCCGCCCGGCCCCACTCGGTCTGCGTCGAGTGGCCGCCCGGCCCCACTCGCCACGTGACTGGTGAGACTCCTGGGATGAAGTGGCCACTCGACGGGTGGTGTTCGTGGGAGGGCGGGGCCATTCGACGTGGTGCTCGTGGGAGGGAGGGGCCACTCGACGGGTGGTGCTCGTGGGAGGGAGGGGCCACTCGATGGGGGGTGGAATTTCGGAAAGGACTTGTGAGTGAGTGCTCACTCATTCATGATGGTCGGGTGGCAGAACGAACCGGGCGGGCCGCGCCCATGCATCCGGACGACCGGCGAGACGCGCTCATCGCCGTGTTCATCGACCTCGCCCACCGGGAGGGGCGCAAGCCCTCGACGAGCGAGATCGCTCACGAGGCAGGGGTCGCCGAAGGCACGATCTTCCGCGTCTTCCCGACCAAGGAAGCCCTCGAGACGGAGGCGGTGCAGACCGCCTTCTGCCCGGCCCCGGTGAGGCGCGCCATCGCCGCGATCGACCAGTCGCAGAGCATGCGCGACCGGCTCGTCGACTTCACGGCGATCATGCAGAAGAGGTTCACCGACGTCTTCGGGTTGATGGCCGCGCTCGGTCTCACCCAGCCGCCGAACCGCGGACCGCACATGGCGTGCTTCGAGGCCGGCCGGCACCTGCGCGGCGCCACCGACGAGGGCACCGAGCATGTGGCCGCCCACCAGCCCCTGCTCGATGCCATCAACGGCGCCCTCGTCGACGACTCCGTCGACCTCGTGGTCCCGGCGCGCGAGGTGATCCACCGCATCCGCCTGCTGACCTTCTCCGGCAGCCACCCGGGCATCGCCGACGGCATGGTCCTGACGCCCGAGGAGATCGTCGACACGGTGCTCTACGGCCTCGTCGTCCGCCCGTCGCCGACGGGCAGCGGGCTGATGATCGCCGAGCTCTACGAGGCACTCGGTGGAGACGCCGAGACCCTACGCGGCGTCTCCCGGCTCGACGGCTCGCACGAACGGCTCAGCCCCGAGGAGCTCGAGCAGATCCGGGCCGGTGGTGGATCCACGCCGGAGCAGACGAGAGACAAAGCAGTTGACCCTCACCCCACGTGAGTCCCTAACGTACCCAGCGACCTCGACGACTCGAAAGGCACCACCATGCTGATCCGACTGCTGCGCAGTCACCTGCAGCCCTACAAGGGCGAGATCACCCTGATCGTGATCCTGCAGCTCGTGGCGACGATCGCCTCGCTCTACTTGCCCAGCCTCAACGGAGAGATCATCGACGACGGGGTGGCCAAGGGTGACACCGGTTTCATCCTGCGGCACGGCGCGCTGATGCTCGTCGTCAGCCTCGCCCAGATCTCGGCCGCCGTCGGCGCGACCTACTTCGCCGCGCGGGTCGCCATGGGGATGGGCCGCGGTCTGCGTGCCAACATCTTCGGCACCGTCGTCGACTACTCAGCGCAGGAGGTCGCCAAGTTCGGCGCCCCGACCCTGATCTCGCGCAACACCAACGACGTGACCCAGGTGCAGATGGTCACCTTCATGGGGTTCGCGCTGCTCGTGACGACCCCGATCATGATGGTCGGCGGGGTGTTCATGGCCCTGCGCGAGGACCTCGGGCTGGCCTGGCTCGTCGCGGTCGCCGTGCCCCTGCTCGGCCTGTCCGTGGGCTTGGTCATCTGGCGGATGGTCCCGTGGTTCGGCCGGATGCAGAAGTCGCTCGACGGGGTCAACCGCGTCATGCGCGAGCAGATCACCGGCATCCGGGTCGTGCGGGCCTTCGTCCGCGAGGACCACGAGGAGCAGCGGTTCGCCGAGGCGAACGGCAAGCTCACGGAGGCGGGCCTTCGGGTCGGCCGCCTCATGGCGCTCGTCTTCCCGATCGTGCTGTTCGTCTTCAACATGTCGTCGGTCGCTGTGATGTGGTTCGGCGCCCACCGGATCGCCTCGGGTGACATGCAGATCGGCGCCCTCACGGCATTCCTGTCCTACCTCATCCAGATCCTCATGGGCGTCATGATGGCGACCTTCATGGCGACGATGATCCCCCGCGCCGCGGTCTCCGCCGGCCGCATCCAGGAGGTCCTCGGAACGACCTCGACCGTGAGCGAGTCGGTGCAGCCTATCCCGATGCGCACCGCTCCGGCAGGCATCGAGTTCAAGGGTGTCGACTTCCACTACCCCGGCGCCGAGAATGCCGTGCTCCACGACGTGACGTTCACCGCGTCCCCCGGCCGGACGACGGCGATCATCGGCTCGACGGGCGCCGGCAAGACGACCCTGCTCGGCCTCGTGCCGCGCCTCTTCGACATCTCCGAGGGCCGGGTCGCGGTGGGCGGCGTGGACGTGCGCGACCTGTCGCTCGAGGAGCTGTGGAGCAAGATCGGGCTCGTCCCGCAGAAGCCGTACCTGTTCAGCGGCACGGTCGCGACCAACCTGCGATACGGCAACCCCGACGCCACCGACGAGGAGCTCTGGGACGCGCTGCGGATCGCGCAGGCCCAGGACTTCGTGAGCCGGATGGACGGCGGCCTCGACGGGCACATCGCCCAAGGCGGCACGAACGTGTCCGGCGGCCAGCGACAGCGTCTCGCCATCGCGCGGGCGATCGTCAAACGCCCCGACATCTACCTGTTCGACGACTCGTTCTCGGCGCTCGACCTGGCGACGGACGCCCGGCTGCGCCAGGCGCTGCGGCCGGTCACGGCTCACAGCACGGTCGTCATCGTCGCTCAGCGCGTGTCGACGATCGTCGACGCCGACCACATCGTCGTGCTCGAGGACGGCCGCATCGTCGGCCAGGGCACCCATGACCAGCTGCTCGAGACCTCCGAGACGTACCAGGAGATCGTCGAGTCCCAGCGCGGCGCGGAGGAGGCGGCCTGATGGCTGAGGGTGTCAAGACCGAGGAAGAGAAGGCGGCCGAAGCCCGCCGAGGCCCGGTGCGCCAACGCGGTCCCATGCAGATGGGTCAGCCGGGAGAGAAGTCGCTGAACTTCGGCCCGTCGGCCAAGCGGCTGGTTGCGCTGCTCACGCCGCACCGCGCCAAGGTCGTCTTCGTGATCACGCTGACCGTGGTGAGCGTCTTGCTCAGCTCCATCGGGCCGAAGATCCTCGGAAAGGCGACCGACCTCATCTTTGCCGGCTTCATCGGCTCGAAGCTGCCGGCCGGGATGACCAAGCAGCAGGCGGTCGACGCCGCACGCGCGACGGGCAACACGACCCAGGCCGAGCTGCTGTCCAACGTGGACTTCACCCCCGGCCAGGGGATCGACTTCACCGCGGTCGGTCAGGTGCTGATGGTCGTCATCGTCCTGTATGCCGTGGCGTCCCTTCTCCTGTGGGTCCAGGGCTGGATCCTGCAGGGCGTGCTGCAGCAGACGATGTTCCAGCTCCGGCAGGACGTCGAGGCCAAGCTCAACCGGCTGCCGCTGCCGTACTTCGACCGGCAGCCGCGAGGTGAGGTGCTCAGCCGGGTCACCAACGACATCGACAACATCGGCATGTCGCTGCAGCAGACGCTGTCCCAGCTGCTCAACGCGCTGCTCACGGTCGTCGCAGTGCTGATCATGATGTTCTGGATCTCGTGGACGCTGGCGCTCATCGCGCTCGTGACCATCCCGGTCTCGGTCGCGGTCACGGCAGCCATTGCCAAGCGGTCGCAGAAGCTCTTCGTCCAGCAGTGGCGCAACACCGGCGAGCTGAACGGCATCATCGAGGAGACCTTCACCGGTCACGGCCTGGTCAAGGTCTACGGCCGCCAGAAGGAGGCCCAGGCCGGTTTCGAGACCAAGAACGACGAGCTCTACGAAGCCTCGTTCGGTGCGCAGTTCATCAGCGGCATCATCATGCCGACGATGATGTTCATCGGAAACATCAACTACGTCCTCGTCGCCGTCGTCGGCGGCCTGCGGGTCGCGTCGGGCACGATGAGCCTCGGTGACGTGCAGGCGTTCATCCAGTACTCCCGCCAGTTCACCCAGCCGCTCACGCAGGTCGCCTCGATGGCGAACGTGCTGCAGTCGGGTGTGGCCTCGGCCGAGCGGGTCTTCGAGGTGCTGGACGCCGAGGAGCAGGAGCCGGATGCAGCCTCGCCGACCGTGCTCGAGGACCCGCACGGCTCTGTCGCGTTCGAGGACGTCACGTTCTCGTACACGCCGGACAAGCCCCTCATCGAGGATCTCGACCTGTCGGTCCGCCCCGGACAGACGGTCGCGATCGTCGGCCCGACTGGAGCCGGCAAGACGACGCTCGTGAACCTCATCATGCGGTTCTATGAGCTCGACGGCGGCCGGATCACCTTGGACGGCGTGGACATTCGCGACCTGACCCGCCACGGCCTGCGCTCGCGGATCGGCATGGTGCTTCAGGACACCTGGCTGTTCGGTGGCACGATCCGCGAGAACATCGCCTATGGCCGGCCGGGCGCGAGCGACGAGGAGGTGCTGGCGGCAGCGAGGGCGACCTACGTCGACCGGTTCGTGCACTCCCTGCCCGACGGCTACGACACGGTGCTCGACGACGAGGCCTCGAACATCTCGGCGGGCGAGAAGCAGCTGGTCACCATCGCCCGAGCGTTCCTGTCCGACCCGGCGCTGCTCATCCTCGACGAGGCGACCAGCTCGGTCGACACGCGCACCGAGCTGCTGGTCCAGAAGGCGATGGCGCGGCTCCGCTCCGACCGGACGTCCTTCGTCATCGCCCACCGTCTCTCGACGATCCGCGACGCCGACCTGATCCTCGTCATGGAGGAGGGACAGATCGTCGAGCAGGGCTCGCACGCCGAGCTGCTCGCCCGTGACGGTGCGTACGCGAGGCTGTATGCCGCGCAGTTCGCGGGTGCCGCCGCGGACCTCGACGCGGAGGCGGCTCTGGCGGCTGGTGCGAACGGCGCCAACGGGGTCCCGGCCCTGGCCGGGGTCGGCGCAGCGGCGCCCGGCCCGGCGGGCGGGCCCGGCGTTCCCGCGCCGGACAACCCCATCCCGGCGGACGCCGCGACGGACTGAGGCAACGGGCGCGCCCCGGCCGGGTTCGATCCCGGCCGGGGCCGTTGGACCGCCACCAGAGTGCAGCAGACGCAGAGAGCCCTTCGGGGCTGGGTTGGTGGCGGTCCGTCGGGCCCGAATCCCCGCCACACGGCATACGGGCGGGTGAAGGGTCAGGGCTCGAGCAGGACGGCTCCGGGGCCACGCTCGGCAAGCACGTCGGACGGGTTGTTGAGGGCGCACGTGCGCAGGCTGAGGCAGCCGCACCCGATGCACGAGTCGAGCTGGTCGCGCAGCTTCTCGATCCGGCGGATCTGCTCGTCGAGACGGCCCCGCCAGGACCGCGACAGCTTCGCCCAGTCGCTCGCAGTGGGTGTCCGGCCGTCGGGCAGCGTGGCCAGGGCTGCACCGATCTCGTCGAGCGAGAGGCCCACCCGCTGGGCGGCGCGGATGAACGACACGCGACGGATCGTCGCCCGCTCGTAGCGGCGCTGGTTGCCGGTCGTCCGCTCCGAGCCGATCAGCCCGAGCTCCTCCCAGTAGCGCAGCGCCGAGGTCGCCGCGCCGGTGCGCTGGGCGACCTGGCCGATGGTCAGTCCGGACATCTCAGTGGACCCTCGCCTCCGGCAACCGGGCGATGATCTCCTCGACCGTCTCCTCTGGGGTCTGCCCCGAGCTGTCGAGCCAGAGCCCGATGTGGGGGGTCTCGGTCTTGACCTTGTGGTCGAAGTCCCGGATCGACCAGAGGTCGCCGTAGCCGACCTTCACGCGTTCGGCCTCGCGACGCATCACCGTGCCCACGTCGGGGGCGAGCATCACGAGGCTCAGGGGCCGCGAGGCCAGCTGGTCGAGGAACGGCTGCAGGCTCGCCCCGACGAACAGGTCCTGCACGACGACCGTGAAGCCGGCGTCGGCGTACATGTTGGCCGAGTGCGCGGCGATCGCGTGGCGCAGCGCGAGCTGCCGCTCGGCCTCGGGGTCGCCGTGTGGCGACATGTCCGCGCGGCCGCGCACGACGACGCGGCGGAACTCGTCGCCCCGCAGGTGAACGGCCTTGGAGAACCGCTCCGCCAGCAGCTGAGACACGGTGGACTTGCCCGCCGCCATCACGCCGGTCACGACGATGATCTGCGGGACGTCGACGGCGAGGTGGAGGGGCCGTTCGGTCACATGGCACACCCTAGAGCCCGACGGTGCGAAAGTCGCCAGAGTTCATGCGACGTTCAAGTTCGATTCGGACCAGGCCGCCGCATCGAGTTGACCACTCGACCGAGTCGTGCGGTCGAGTGCTCGGTCGATTCGCCTCAGGCGTATGCCTCGACCTCGTCGGGGGTCGCCCGACGGACCACGACCCGCGTCCACGCTCCGACGTAGAGCCGGTCGTCGTCGTCGAGCTCGGTCTTGGGACCCACGCTGATCGGATCCTCCGGGAGCGGGCCCGAGGCCTGACCCACGAAGGTCCCGTTCGACGAACCGAGGTCCTCCACGAACCAGCGAGTCCCGTCGGACGTCAGCTGCGCGTGACGCCGGCTCACGCCGGGGTCGGACGACAGGTCGATCTCGGGATGGGTGTTGCGGCTTGTCGAGACCCGGCCCAGCAGCACGCTGCGGTGCCGCAGCGGCATGATGACCGGCAGCCCGGGCGACGGGCAGGGGTCCTCGGCCTCCTGGGTCTGGTACCAGTCGGGGTCGACCCACACCTCGGCGAGCCACTCGAACGGCTCGCCGGCGCCGGTTCCGGTGCTGGCGCCGGCAGTCGCAGAGCCTGCCGAGGCGCCAGCCCCAGCCCCAGCCGAGGCACCGGCCGAGGTACCGGCCGAGATACCAGCCGAGAGACCGGCCGAGGCACCAGCCGAGGTACCAGCCGAGGCACCAGCCGCCGAGCCGGCCCCACCGGCCGACGCGTCGCTCAGGTCACCAGCCGGTCCGCCCGCGCTCCCAACGCCGCCGGCGATGTCGCCGCCCTCGCCCTCGTCCGTGAGCTCGCCGTCCTCGCCCGCCGCGTCGCGCGGCATCGCGCCGGTCGTGAAGTCATACCCGCACGCCTCGCAGAAGAGGGCGCCGTCGGCGTTCTCGGTGTGGCAGTTCGGACACTCGAGGCCGGTCGGCGCCGGTGCCACCGGCGCGCCGACGCCCAGTCCGGATGCGCCCTCGCCAGCGGTCGGGACGACGGGGTCGAGGTCGAGGGACGACCGCTGGGGTGCGCCGGTCGCGGCCGAGAACGACTCACCCGCTGACCCAGCCGTGCCGGTGCCGCTAGCCACCCCGCGCGTCGCCCCGGCGCCGCCCGACGCGCCCGCGCCGCCCGACCCGCCCGCCGCGGCCGGCTGGGCATTCAGGTCGATGGGCGAGCCGCAGGTGTCGCAGTAGTCGTCGGCCTCCGACCTGTGGCCGTTGGGGCAGATGGCACTCACCGGCGCACCCGGCTCGTCTTGGTCGAGGCGGTGTCGAGCGACATCTCGTCGATCTTGGTCACGCCCTTCTTGAGCCGGACCGTGCCGGTGTCGGCGTCGTCGATGTCGACGACCTTCTTCAGGCGCGTGGTGATCTCCTCGTTGCCGGTCTCGTCGGCGAGCTGGACGGCCCGGCCGAGCTTGGCGGTGGCGACGTCGTCCTGGCCGGCGGCCTTGGCTGCCAGGCCCTCCTGGATCACCGTCGCGAGCTCCGCCTGACCCGTGTAGGCGGCGACGGCCGGGTCGATGCGGGTCGTCAGGGCGTCGTCGTTGCTCCACTTGGCCTTGACCAGGCCCTGGGCGACGGGGTCGCCGCCTAGCGAGACCTGCACACGCGCGGCGAGCTGCTCCTGGCCGAGAGTCCGCGCAGGCAGCCGCACGGCCACGTGGTAGTCGCGGCTCTCGTCGGACCAGGCGCCGGTCGGGTAGGCGCCGGTCAACGGGTTGATCTGGGTGCGTCGTGGTGTGAGGTCCTCGAGCGAGGGAGACACCTGCTTGACGAAGAGCAGCTCGGCACCCTGGGGCACCCACACCCGCACCTCGACGTTGGCCACGCCCCGCGACATCGAGGCGCGCATCATCTTCTCGAACTCGGCCGCCATGTCCTCGGGGGCCGGGATGAGGTCGACCGAGCCGAGCAGCGACGAAGCGATGCCGCGGACCTCGTCGACGCGCCACTGGTCGCCGACGCCGCGGGCATCGCACTGGAAGACGCCCACGCAGCTGCGCACGGCCGCGGCGAGCGACGCGGGCGTCTCGCCCTCGTTGACGCCGTCGGTGAGCAGGATCGCGTGCCGCTTGGTGACGTAGGGGACGGTCTCGAAGATCTGCCGGGCGAGGGTGAGCCAGGTGCCCATCGCGGTGCCCCCGTTGGCCCGCAGCCCGTCGATGGCACGGGTGGCCTCCCCCCGCGTGTGCGACGACATGGGCACGAGCGCGCCCTGGTGGCTGTAGGGGTAGACGATCTGTGCGGTGCCGTTGCCGGAGACGATCGAGAAGAGGGTGCCGTCGGTGATCTCGGCGAGCGCTGCCTTGGCCGCCTCGCCCGCCGCCTGCACGCCGCGCCGGCCCATGGAGCCCGAGGTGTCGATGAGGATGACCTCCGCCGCCGAGCCCGGGTCGGTCGTCCCGGCCGAGCCTGCACCTGCGGTGGCACCGGTCGAGGTGACGCGGACGATCGCGTGCACGTCGGTGCCCCCGTCGGGCAGGAACTCGTTCTGGAAAACCTCTGCGGTGAAGTCAGCCATCGATCGGGTTCCCTTCCTCCGGCGTCGCGTCCGCGGCCGCCCCTGTCGTCTCTGTCGTCCGTGTCGTCTGTGTCGTCACTGTCGATCCTTGCCCAGCCAGTCTGGCGAGGGCAACCGTGATGTTGTCCCGACCGCCCTGCTCGTTGGCGAAGTCGACGAGCCACTGGGCGATCGTGGTCGGCTGGTCGTCGTCGACCTCGTCGAGTCCGTTGTGCACGAGGCGTCGCACGTCCTCGGCCTCGGAGCAGTAGTTCCACAGCCCGTCGGAGCACACGAGGAGCCAGCCTGCGCCGGGGGTCAGCGTGGTCAGGTTGGGGGTGAGGTCGTCGGGCGCGTCCTTGCCGAGCCAGCGCGTGATCGAGTGCGCGTGCGGGCCGTTCTCGGCCGCCTCGCGGGAGACCCCGCTGGCCATCCGCTCCTGCGCGAACGAGTCGTCCCGGCCGAGCTGCTGAGCGGGCTCAGCGGCCGCGTCGGGCAGCCAGTAGACCCGGCTGTCGCCGACGTTTCCGGCGACGACGACGCCGTCCTCGACCACTGCGGCGGCGATGGTGCACGACGGCGGGTTGGGCACGTCGGCGATGACCGCGTCGACCACGGCCTGGTTGGCGCGGGCGACCGCGCCGGCCAGGGCGCGTCCGGCGCCCGCCGCCCACGCCTCGGGGGTGCCGACGCCCTTGGGGAACGGCTGGTCGAGGACCGCGCGCGCGGCCTTGGCGGCGGCGAGCGAGGCGATGTGTGAGTCGGTCGCCATCGAGACGCCGTCGCAGACGACGAGCACGGCGCGCGAGCCGGGCAGGTCCGCCGCGCTGAGCGCCATGGCGTCCTCGTTGCGGGTATGCCGCTTGCCGATGTCGCAGACGCCGGCGACCCATGCGGCCGGTGCCTCGGTGTAGTGGTTGCGGGGGTCGGGTGGGGGCGTGCCGCAGTTGTCGCAGTAGCCGTCGACGATGTGTCCCTGGCCGCAGGCGGTGCAGAGGTCGTCGTCCACCGGGGTGACGGCGGCCGACGGCACGGCACCGGTCCAGCCGACGTCGAGGGGTGACTCCTCACCGGCCGGCGCCGTCTGCGGGGTCGCCGTCGCCATCAGCGTCTCTTCGGCCACGCCGTAGGGGCTCGGCCCCGTCGAAGCCCCGGTCGCGCTCGCCGCGGTGACGCCGGGCAGACCGGCGCCCACACCTGTAGCGCCCCCTCCGGCTGCCGCAAGGTCGGCGCCGCAGGCCTCGCAGAAGCTCGCTTCGGCGGGGTTGGCCGTGCCGCAAACGGGGCAGTCGCGCAGCGACGCAGCAGCCCGCGCGAGACCCTCGACGGGCTGCGTGTGCACGTCGCCGGGCTGCGCGAGAGTGGTCGGGTCGGTGGCGCCCGTGGTCGGACTGTCGCTCAAAAGAGGCTCCAGGGTCGGATGGCGTTGGCCTCGTCGACGAGCGGGACGCGCTCAGCGAGGTCGGGCGTGCGCTTCGCGAGCTCGCGCAGGGACTCCTCGAGGCCGAGACGCAGCCCGGTCGGGGTGCCCTTGTGCGTGCCGATGCGGATGTCGGCCTTGTTGCCCGTCTTCTCGACGGTCTCGAGAGCCTCGCGGTAGATGAGCGTCGTCAGCTCGGCCCGCCGCCGGGCGGTCAGCGACGTGTCGTCGAGGGTGCGCAGAGCCTCGGCGAGGTCGGGCAGGCCGCGGTTGGCCTTGGTGAGCAGCTCGGCGAGCCCTGCCCGCGCGGTGCGGAAGGCGCTCGACTGCGCCGGCACGAGACGGTATGCCGCGACCGCACCGTCGACGTCCTTGCGGGCGGCGCGGATCCGGGCGAGGCCAAAGGCGGCCATCGGCACATAGGTGGCGTCGGTGCGCGCGCAGGCGACGTAGAGGTTCTCGGCGACGGCGTCGTCGCCGGCCTTCTCGCACGCGTGGGCCAGGGCGAGCTTCGGTGCGAGCTCGCCGGGCACCTGGCCGTAGACGGCGTTGAACGCCGCCTGGGCCGCGCGTGCGTCCCCACGCTCGAGGGCGGCCAGTCCCTGGATCCAGACCGCCCTCCACTCCCACGGGTCGGCGCTGAGCAGCTCGGCGGCGGTCTTCTCGGCGATGTCGCGCAGGCCGGCGTCGAGAGCGGTGCGGGCGCGCTCGAGGAGCACCTCGGTCGAGCTCTTCGGGGCGCTGGCGAGGCGCTCGAGGCGCTCGTTAGGAGTGCCGCTGACCGTCGCCAGCCAGCCGACGAGGGGGTCGTGCGGGTCGCGGCGCAGGGCCGGAAGGTTGCGCCAGTCGTCGGGCTCGACGCCCGGAGTTGGCACGTCGAACAGCAGCGACCCGACGGTCGTCGTGGCGGCCCCCGCGCCCTTGTCGAGCGCGACGACCTCCCGCAGCACCCCGATCATCTGCGAGCGCAGCTCGTCGGCCGACACGAAGCGGTCGTCGCGGTTGGGCGCGCATGCCTTGGCGACCAGGCGGTAGTACGAGTCGTACTTCTGGAAGACCGGCACGGTGTCCTGTGCGGGCAGGGTGTTGAGGTACGTCGTCTGGTAGCCGCGGAACTCCATCGTCAGCACGACCAGGGTGCGCCCGATCGTGTAGATGTCGGACGCGACGGAGACGCCGAGCTCTGCCACCTCCGGAGCCTGGTAGCCGACGGTCCCGAAGATCGCGGAGTCCTCGTCGTCGGCCCGGCGCACGCCACCGAGGTCGATGAGCTTGACCTCGTCGCCGACCTGGATGATGTTGTCGGGCTTGAAGTCGCAGAAGACCAGCCCGAGGTCGTGGAGGTACTGGAAGGCGGGCAGGATCTCGAGGATGTACGCGAGGGCCTGGTCCACGGGCAGCGGGTCGTACCGCCCGGCGTGCTGCATCCGCTGCTTGAGGATCGACTTGAGCGACGTGCCGCCGACGTACTCCATGACGATGTAGCCGGCGTCGTCGTGGGTCACGAAGTTGTAGATCTCGACGATGCTCGGGTGTGACACCTGGGCCAGGAACCGCTGCTCGGCGATGGCGGCCGCGAGGGCGTCGGGGTCGGCAGAGTTGAGCAGGCCCTTGAGCACGACCCAGCGGTCCGACACGTTCTTGTCGCGCGCGAGGTAGATCCAGCCGAGGCCGCCGTGGGCGAGGCAGCCGGCGACTTCGTACTGGCCGGCGACGAGGTCGCCCGCCTTGAGCTTGGGGTCGAACGAGAACGGGTGGCGGCACTTGGCGCAGAACCCGGTCGTTCGGCCGGGCCTGCCGTCGCGGCCGCGGCCGACGGGCTCGCCGCACTTGGGGCAGAAGCGCTTGTTCTCCGGGACGGTCGGATCGGCCAGCAGGGCCTTCTCGGCGTCGATGGTCGGGGCGGGCCGGACGGTCGTGATGCCGCCGCCGAGCCGCGCGGAACGCAGCCGCTGCGACCCGCTCGTGCGCCTGGTCGCGACCGAGCCCGACTCACGGGCGCGCCTGGAGCCCAAGGCCGCCGAGGCGAGGTTGCTCGAGGCGGCCGAACGGGTGGAGATCTCGGGCCCGACGCCCGCGGGCACGGTCTGCTCCTGCCCCGCGGCCGGCGCCAGCGCCGCGACACCCTGCTGGTCGGCGGGTGTGCCGCACACGTCGCAGTAGCCGGCGTCGATCTTGCCGTGGCATCCGGGCTGCTGGCACGGCTCGCCTTCGGGGATCGCGTTGGCCGACGGTGCGGCATACGGGGGAGGCAGCGGCGGGGAGGCGGGGGAGGAGAGGGCGCCGGCGGTCGCGGCCGCGGGGACCGCGGGGGCGGTGTCGACCGACATGCCGCAGACGTCGCAGTAACCGTCGACGATGTTTCCGGAGCAGCCCGGCTGGTTGCACTTCATGCGCGTGGCCTCTGGGTTCGGGGAGCGGGACGGGTCGCGGCGCGGGACGAGCGGGTGGCCGTGTCGACATAGGCCTGGTATGCCGCCGCGAGCGCCCGGGCGCGGGCGATGGGCAGGGGCGTCGTGGCCAAGGTCGCGTCGAGGCGGGCGCGCAGGTCGCCGAGGTCGGCGGTGGCCTCCGGGGTGAGGGAGGCCGACGCGGCCATCGCGCCGACCGCGCCGACGAGCCCGACGACCTCGTCGCGCTCGGCGAGCCCGGCGGCATACGTCTCGTGGGCGAGGTCGAGCGCGCGCGACACACGCTCCAGCTTCTCCCGGTATGCCGCGAGCTCGGCTGCCGACTGCGGCACCGGTCCCAGCGCGCGGACGTTGGGGATGGCCAGGTGCGGGGCGGGCGTGATCGCCTCGATGCAGGCCTTCTCGAGGGCCCGGATGGCCGCGGCCCGGGCATCGAGCTCCTCCACCTGCTGCTGGGTGCGCAGCCGGCTCTTGGCCGCCGAGGCGCGCTCGGCGGCCTCGACGATGAGGTCGCGCTCGAGGACGGCGACGTCGATCTCGAGCGGCCCGATGATGCCGCCGACGTCAGCGCCGCGGCGGGCGCGCTCGACGAGGTCGGTGGTGCGGCGGTCCAGGCGGGCCAGCTTCTCAGCGGCCTCGTCCCGCTGCGGCCCGACGGGCACGAGCGGGATCTGGTCGCGGACGCGCTCGACTCCCGCGCGTACCAAGGTGATCCGCTGGCTGGCCTCGGCGGCTCCCGGCGCCAGCGAGGCTCGGGCCTGGAGCGTTCGCGTCAGCGAGTCGAGCAGCCGGCACGCCTCGGGGAGGCTCACCGCAAGGGACCCGCTGGAGGCCAGAGCGAGGTGCTCGGTGGTGTTCGAGTCGAGGCGCCCGTGGATCAGGGTCGACAGGCGCTCGGCCTCCTTCGGCCCCACCCGGCCGCCGTCGAACGTCGTCTCGAGCAGCGTGAGGCGGTCGCTCACGGCCTTCCAGAAGGTCAGCGCGACCGTGAGGTCGGTGGTGATCGCGACCTGCTCGGCCTGCGAGAGCTTGAGGACAGCGCGGTCGACCTCGTTGAGGTCGGCCCGGCGCTGGGTGACCCACACGCGCAGGGCGTTGAGGTACGTCTGGGCCTCCGCCGCCTGCACAGGCACGCCCAGCCGACCCGGCGCGGGTGGGGCGACGATGCCCGAACCGGGGTCGGAGGGAGTCTGCGGCACGGCGGTCATCGGCGGCTCAGCGTCCGTACACCGGGGTCGGGGGAGTGGCGCCGGCCCCGAGCGGGCCGGCGAGCCACGTGTTGTAGATCTGCTTCCACCGGCCGTCGGACTCCATGTCGGCGAGCACCCGGTTGAGGTACTGCGCGAAGTAGACGTCGGCCTTGTTGACGCCGATGCCATAGGGCTCGGCGGTGATCGCCTTGGCCTTGGTGACCACGGTGTTCGGGTCCTGCGCGGCGAGGCCCGCCAGGACCGTGTCGTCACCGGTGATGGCGTCGGCCTTGCCCTGCTGGAAGAGGACGAGGCAGCCCGTGTGGTTGGCGGCCGTAACGGGGATCGGGCCCTCGACGGACTGCAGCTTGGCCAGGGAGGTCGTGCCGGACGGGGCGCACACGCGCTTGCCCTTGAGGTCTGCGAGCGAGAGGTTCGCGGCGTTCGGGGCGGCCTTGCTGACGAGGACCTTCTGGCCGGCGCGGTAGTACTCCGCGGAGAAGCCGATCTTGTCCCAGCGGTCGCACGTCATCGACATGTTGCGCGTCACCATGTCGACCTTGCGGTCCTGCAGCAGCGGCAGCCGGTCGGCGGCGGTGATGACCCGCAGCTGCAGGTGGCCGGTCGCGGTCCCGAACAGGCTCTGCGCCACGGCCTTGGCGATGTCGATGTCGAAGCCGCTGATCTGGCCGGTGAAGGGGTCGCGCGCGGCGAACAGGTAGGTGTCCGCGGACACCCCGACCGTGAGGTAGCCGCGGTCGAGGATCTTGCGGACCGTGGCGTCGCTGATCGAGCTGCTGCTCGGCACGGTGGGCAGCGGGTCATACGACTGGGTGGCGTTGTTGCAGGTCTGCGGGGCGGCCGCAGCCGCGCTGGGCGGCGCGCTCGCCGTCGGCGCCGGCGGCAGCGGGGTCTGGGCGTAGGTGACGCTCGAGCATCCGGCGAGGCCGGCGAGGGCGACGACGCCGAGCGCCGCCGCGCTGAGCTTTTGGCGCCTCGATTCGCTGCGGCGCGTGCCCGCGGCGCCTGCAGGGCGTTGCCTTCCTCCGCTGCGCTCGATCGTTCGTCGCTCGCTGCGCTGCGTCCAGGCAACGCCGGCGCCGCGGCTGACCCCGATCTCCTCTTCGCCGCCCCTTGGGCGTTGGGAGAAGGTGATGGTCGTCATCGGTAGTCCTCGATTCGCTGGCCGATGCCCCGGACGATGAGCCACGCCGCGAGCAGCGCGACGGCGGCGATGCCGAGGGCGTAGAAGCCGGCCGAGCCGCCCAGACCGCGCAACGTGTCGACGGCCGAGGTGCTGGCCTTGTCGCGGGCCTGGCTGGCGGCGGTGTCGAAGGCCTGGAAGGTCCCGGCCGCGCCGCTGGCGGCGGTGCTCGTCGAGAGCTTGACCGCGTCGTCCCACTTGCCGCCGTCGTCGAGCGTGCGGACCTGCTTGTGGGTGTCGGAATAGGCCTTCCACAGCTGGTCGAGGTTCCCGGCTTCTGCGACGTTGCGTTGGTCGAGCTCGGTGATGCCCTGGTCGACCAGGCCCCCGTCCTTCTGCCAGGACTTCTCGAAGGCGTCGCCCGAGCCGCGCCGGATCAGGGTCAGGCTCTCGTTGGCGCGGGCGTCGTTGGCGGCGGTGGTCACGCCGGCGAGCTTCACGGCCGTCTGGTAGTCACCGCTCGCGACGTCGCGGGTCGCCCCGGCGAGGCTGCCCACGACCGACGCCGTGACGAACAGCGCGACGATGAGCACGACGACGGCGCCGGTCAGGGACGGGTTGACGTAACGGTGGGTGCGGCGCGCGAGCCAGATCGAGATCGCGGCCAGGCCGACCAGCGCCGCGACGCCGACGAGCAGCTGAAGGCTCGAGTTGCTGCGGTCGAACTCGTCCTGGGCCCGGTGTTCGTTGGCGCTGACGATCGCCTCGACGATCGGGATCGCGTCGGACCGCAGCCCGGCGCTGGCCTGCGTGAGGTACTGCGCGCCCACCGGCAGGCCGAGCCGGTTGTTCGCACGCGCCTGCTCCACCAGAGCGGCATACGTCTGCACCTTCTGGGACAGGGCGCCGAGGGCGGTGCCGTCGGCGGGCTGAGCGGCCGCGGCCTCGGCGATGCCCGACGCGACCCGTGACATGGCGTCGTCGTAGCTCTTGCGCGACGCGGCGGACTCGAGGCCGCCGACGAGGAAGGCGTTGGTGGCGACGGCGTCGGCGCGCAGCAGGTCGACGTGCATGGACTGGACCCGCACGACCTGGGCGATGTTGTTGGCGGCCCGCTCGACGGCCGCCTGCGAGGCGAGCAGGGCGTTGGCGCTGATCGCGCCGAGCGCGACCGCGGCGATGACCCCGAGCAGCCCGAACAGGCGCATCCGGCCCGGCGTGCCGTGCAGCAGGCGGTTGGCGACGGTGCGGGCGGCGGGCAGGCTGCCGGCGATGGTGCGTGGCTGCTGCGGCCCGGTGGCCCCCCGCGGCGCGCCGGCGGGTATGGCGACGGGGATGTTCGTCGTCGGTGCGCTCGTCATGCGGTGTCCTTGCTCGGTGGGTGCTGCTCGTCCGAGACTGCCTCATCGGCCGGTGTGGAACCATCAGGGTCTGCCCTGACCGGGTCCCGATGCTCGGTCGCCTCACCCTCGGGTCGGTCCGGAACCTGGCCGGCGGTCGTCCCCACGGGCTGGTCGTCGGGCTGGTCGTCGGGCTGGTCGTCGGGCTGGTCGTCGGGCTGGTCGTCGGGAGTGGTCTCGGGCTCGTCGTCCGGCTGGTCGATGAAGTCGTCTGCGGTGAGTAGACGCAGCTCGTCGCGAGTTGGCTCCGTCGCGTCCTTGAGCCGCCACGCGTGGCGGCCGACGGCGTGCTCGAAGAGGTTGCGCGAGAAGCGTCCGTTCCCGAACATCGAGGTGCGCGCGGTGGCCTCGAAGATCTCCCTGACGCGAGCGTGGGCCTCGTCGGTGAGCTCGTAGTCGGAGCCGGTCGCGATCGAGTCGAGGATGTCGAGGAGCTCGTCGTCGGTGTAGTCGTCGAACTCGATCGTCGTGGTGAACCGGCTCGCGAGCCCGGGGTTCTGCGCGATGAACGCGACCATCGGGTCGGGATAGCCGGCGACGATGACCACGAGGTCGTCGCGGTGGTCCTCCATCTCCTTGACGAGGGTGTTGACCGCCTCCTGCGCGAACTGGTCGCCCGTCAGGCCGTACGCCTCGTCGATGAAGAGCACGCCACCGACGGCGCGGGCGCAGACCTCGGCGGTCTTCATCGCGGTCTGGCCGACGTACCCGGCCACGAGCTCGCTCCGGTCGACCTCGACGAGCTGGCCCTTGGGCAGCAGCCCGAGCGCGCGGTAGATCGCGCCGACGAGCCGTGCCACGGTCGTCTTTCCGGTCCCGGGGTTGCCGACGAAGATCAGGTGCCGGCTCATCTTCGGAGCCTTGAGCCCCGCCTCGGCGCGCATCTTCTCCACCGAGAGCAGGGCGACCTGCCGGTGGATCTCCTTCTTGACGCGGTCGAGGCCGATCATCGCGTCGAGCTCGGCGAGCAGCTCCTGCACCGACTTCTCGGGCTCCGCAGGCGCCTCCGGCTCGGCGGTCGCCGCGGCGTCCGCTGTCGCTGTGGCGCCACCAGACGCCCCGGCCGTCCCAGGCATCCCGGCCGCGGGAGAGAGCGAGCCGCCTGGTGTCCCAGGCGACTCCATGGGTCCGACGAGGTTGGGGCGCGCGAGGTCGGGCGCGCCGGTCCCGAGCCCGGGTATGCCGCCCGGCCCCATCCCGGGGTATGCCGGCAGGCGGGGGACTGCGCGCGCCGCGGCAAGGTACGCGCCCGAGGCAGCAGACGCGTTGGCGATCACCCAGATCGGCGCGGTGCCGAGCATCACCGCCGCGGACGCCACCTCGGTGAGCGCCTCGGCATACTCGTCTGCCAGCGAGCTGCCGGACGACACGAGCGACTCGAGCAGGTCCGTGGGGGAGCCGCGCCACCGGCGGCCCCGTGAGGCGGCGTCGAAGAAGGCGTCGTTGATCCGGCTCAGGTCGGTCAGCCCCGGGTGTGCGACCTCGGCCCAGCCCGTCGCGGCGCCCGGCACGGCCTCGGACAGCGCGGCTGCCACGCGCAGTCCCTCGTCGCGTGCCTGCGCCGGGTCGAGGCCGGCCTCCGCGGCGATGTCGGTGAGCTGGTCGAGGCTCTCGGCGAGCCGCGACCCGTCATGGGAGCGTGTGGTGCTCATGCATCACTCCGGCGGGGCGAGGGGCCGGGGCGTCGACGACGGCACCGGGTTCTGGATGGGCTGGCTGGGCTGGACGTGCTGGCTGGGCTGGCTGGTCTGGGTGGGTTGGACGGGCTGGGTGAGCTCGGTCGGGGAGTGCGGCGGGGGCGCCGCGGACGGCTCGGGGTCCGGGGCGTCGAGCCCGAGCGACCCACCGGTGGAGGGGTGGCCGAACTTCTGCTCGAGGAACGCCCCGTGCACGATGATCGCCTCCGCGTCGGCACGGCATACGGCGTCGTAGACCTTGTCCATGGTCGCGCCGAGCAGGTCGAGCTGGTCGACGAGGAGCATCACCGAGCTCTTCCCGTCGGAGATCGGCCGGGTGTCCGCCCAGTCCCGGGGCAGGCGCAGGTAGTTGCCGATCGCGACCGGTAGGTAGTCGGCCGCCGTCGCCATGACGCTGTACCCCTGGGAGCTGCCGATGCCGAGGTTGGCCAGGCGCGGGAGGGTCTGCCGGACGATGCGGCTCACGCGGAGCAGGCGCGAGAGCACCACTCCGGGGACCTGCCCGTCGCGCGCCTGCTGCTCGACCGAGTCGAGAGCCTCGAGCAGCTGCTCGGTCGTGGGCGGCCCAGGGCGCGGCGGCTCTGGTGCCTCGGGCTTGTCCAACCCGAACCACGACCGGATTCCCACGTCATGTCCCCTTTGCGGTTCTCATGTCCGGCGCTGGCGCCGGTGCCGCGTCCGTGCGGCCTGCTCATGTGCTGCTCGCGAGCTGCGGGCCTCGTGCTGCCAGGTCGCCGGAGCCGAGACCGCGGCGACCCGGCGAGCGCTACCGGCCCGTGCCGAGGTCGAGCACCCCCGGCGCGGCGTTCTCCGCGCGCCGCTGGTCCTGGGCGGCGACCCGGTCGAGGTAGGTGCGCGACTTGGCGACCTCGGTCTCGAGCGTGCCGATCGTCGCGGCCATGTTGTCGAGGGCGCGCACCTTGAACTGGTCGATGGTGTCCATCGTCTCGTAGATGTTCGCGAACGCCTTCTGCAGCGACTCCATCGACAGGGTCGAGCTCGCGGACTGCTCCTGGATGCGCGCGGAGTTCTGCTTGAGGGCCTCCGAGGTCCGCTCGATGATCCCCGACGTCGTCGTGTTGAGGGCGGTGATCTGGTCGAGCACGAGCTGCTGGTTGTTCAGGGCCTGCGCGACGATGACGGCCGTGCGCAGCGCCGACACCGTCGTCGTCGTCGCCCGGTCGACACCCTTGATGAGCTCGATGTTGTTCTTGATGATGATGTCGATCGCCAGGTAGTTCTGGATCGACACCGCGAGCTGGGTCAGCAGGTCCTGGTGCTTCTGTCGCACGTAGAACAGCACGTCCTCGCGCATCGCCTTGGCCCGCTCCGGGTCGGTGGTGTCGAGCGTGGCCACCTGGGCGGCGAGCTTGGCGTCGAGGCGCTCCGCGACGTAGACGTACTGGTTGAGCCGGCCCATCGACTCCCAGAGGTTCTTCTTCTCCAGGTTGAGCGCGACGTTGTCCTTCTGCAGCTCGTCCTGGCCCGACTGCAGCGAGTGGAGGATGCCGTTGAGGTGCGACTGCGCCGACTGGTACTTGCGGAAGTAGTCGGTGACCTTCTCGCCGAAGGGGATCATGCCGAGGAACTTCTTGGCCCCCTGGGCCTGCCCCGGGTCGAGGTCCTCGACCGTGCGGCGCAGGTCGAGCAACGTGGAGCCGACCTTGGAGTTGGCGGTGAGGCTCCCCTCGTTGAGGGCCTTGACCGGCATCTGGAGCATCCGGTTGGAGCTCTCGGCCGCGAAGCGCACCTCGTCGTTGCCCATCGAGCGCACGTCCGCGGCCTTGGTCTCCCACTCGGGCGACTTCGTGGCGGCCCGCATGAGCGAGTCGAGGTAGGTGTCGACCTTGGAGTCCAGCCCCGGGAGGGCTGCTTCGGGAACGGCAGGAGCCATCTTCGGGGCGCTGGTGGCGGCCACCGGGCCGGTGGCGGCCGGCGCCGTGAGGATGAACGCCTCGCCGGGCGGCGGCTCGAGAGGCGCGACCTGGGCAGCGGCGGGCGGCGGTGCTGCCTGCGCGGCGGACTGGGCGGCGGGCTGGTCAGTCATCTCGAACGGGTCCCTTCCCCTCTCGGCCGGCCACGTCGGCGACGTGACCGAAGTCCCACGCCCGCGAGACGGCATACGTCAGGTCGCCTGCGCGTCTCGTCGGGCGTACGGCCACTTTACGTGCCGCGCCCTTGCGACGGGACGGCGATTCCCGCGGTTCCCCGTCCACGCCGGCCGTCCCCCCGAAAGGGGGCCGGCCGACGGGGCGGCCGCGGCTCGGAGTCAGGGGAGGTTCCGTGCCGCGGCCGCGTGAGTGGGGCACCCACATCGGTCGAACGGCGGAGGTTACTCGTTAGTTCCTGCCTTCTGGGCTCGCTCCGCTCGCTTCGCTGGGCGGTCCGCGCGTGACGCGGCGGGGTGCAGCGGCCACTCGAGTGGGGGGACGACTGCCTCGGGTGCCCGACGACCCCCGTCGAGTGGCCCCGTCGTCTCAGGCTGGGGGTTTCAGTCGGGGTGCAGCGGCCACTCGAGTGGGGGCACGACTGCCTCGGGTGGCCGACAACCCCCCGTCGAGTGGCCCCGTCGTCTCAGGCTGGGCGGGTTCAAGTCGGGGCGCAGCGGCCACTCGAGTGGGGACGCGACGGCGTTGGGTGGCCGACAACCCCCGTCGAGTGGCCTGGTCGTCTCAGGCTGGGCGGGTTTCAGTCGGGGTGCAGCGGCCACTCGAGTGGGGGCACGACTGCCTC